>JAFQUQ010000046.1 GCA_017408395.1 Oscillospiraceae bacterium | reverse complement strand
CTCTGCCGACTGAGCTAATAACTCGGGTTGTGAGTGTTTCCACTCATAACGCTTATTTATTATATCAAAAACGGGAACTGATGTCAAGTGCTTTTTATGATTTTAGCAAGTTTACCATAATAAAACGGCACAAATTAACTATAATTAACGTATTTGACAAAATGCAGACTATTCAAAAATATAGCCGTTATCAGTATAAGAAAACTGCTTTTCCATAGTTTTGTTCCAAAGGATGATTTTTATGCTTCCGTGTTCGGCATTTTCGGTACACTCTGCAATAATTTCAGCCAGACGGTCGTTTCCGACATCTGAAATTTCCTTCAGCAGGTTTACGGATTTTTCAGCTGTTTCAACGGAAATCAGACACAGCCTGTTATCAAGTATATCCTGAATTTTTGAGCAGATACCGTCGATTACAGTTTCAGAGCATTCGTCATAGCTGTAAGTTTCGTCATAGCTGCAATATGAAAATCCGAAGTAGCTGCTGTCAATTTCTATCTGAATATCCATATCAATATCGGCAGGATTTTCAATATCAAGCTCAACAAAGCCGCCGTCGTCGTCATCGTAAAAAGAATCGGTGATAATTCCTTCAAGTTTGCTGTTAAATGCCTTGCAGACATCCTTCATATTCATAAGCACAGCGTCCTTTCGTTTAAGAGTAATACTATTATAAATCAGAATTGCTGTAAAATTACAGCGATTTATGTCATTGATAAATTAAAGTTTAAAGGTGTGGGGGAGAAGTTCGTCCAGTTTAAAAATTTTTATGCAGCCGTCCTTGTCTGTAAGGATAACTTTTATTTCGGGAGCAAATTCAGCGAGTACCTGTCTGCATATTCCGCAGGGGAATGTGAGATCTCCTCCCGACGAGGTGATGGCAATAGCTGTAAAATCGCGCTTTCCTTCCGATACAGCCTTAAATACAGCCGTCCTTTCCGCACAGTTTGTTGCACCGTAGGTTGCGTTTTCGATGTTACAGCCTGTGTAAACAGTACCGTCAGCACAAAGCAGTGCAGCACCCACACGGAACTGCGAGTATGGGGAATAGGAATTTTCCTGTGCCTTTATTGATAGTTCCAGAAGTTCACGTTCAGTCATTTTTTACGCCTCCTTTTTTATTATCCTAACATAATAATATGAATTTTTCAACGCAGAGTAAAATATTATACGGTATGTAAAAAAACTTTGATAATTTATTGACACGGTGAATAAAAAATTGTATAATAGTAATATTAAAGTGTGTGCGTGTGCCTTTTTGTATGTGCACAGACAAATTTTTCGGACAAGAAAGGAAGTTTTAACAATGGGACTTACTCTCGCAGAAAAAATCCTTAAGGCTCACGTTGTAGACGGCGAGTTTGTAAAAGGTAAGGAAATCGGTATTAAAATCGACCAGACATTAACACAGGACGCTACCGGTACTATGGCGTACCTTGAATTTGAGGCAATGGGTGTTCCTCGTGTAAAGACAGAGCGTTCTGTTGCATATATCGACCACAATACACTCCAGTCAGGCTTTGAAAATGCAGACGACCACCGTTTTATCGGCTCTGTTGCAAAGAAGCACGGCATTTATTTCTCACGTCCAGGCAACGGTATCTGCCATCAGGTACACCTTGAACGTTTCGGTGCTCCGGGCAAGACACTTATCGGCTCTGACAGCCACACTCCGACAGGCGGCGGTATCGGTATGATCGCAATCGGCGCAGGCGGTCTTGACGTTGCAGTTGCAATGGGCGGCGGTGCATATTACATTACATATCCAAAGATCGTTAACGTTAAGCTTACAGGCAAGCTTAATCCATGGGTTGCTGCAAAGGACGTTATCCTTGAAGTGCTCAGAATTATGAGCGTTAAGGGCGGCGTAGGCAAAATCATCGAGTACACAGGCGAGGGCGTAAAGACATTAAGCGTTCCGGAACGTGCTACTATTACAAATATGGGTGCAGAGCTTGGTGCAACAACATCTATTTTCCCTTCTGACGAGGTTACAAAGCAGTTCCTCAAGGCTCAGAAGAGAGAAGACGTATGGACAGAGCTTTCTGCTGATCCTGACGCAGTTTATGATGAAACAATCGAAATCAATCTTTCCGAGCTTGCACCTCTTGCAGCTTGTCCTCATTCTCCTGACAATATCAAGTCAGCTGACGACCTTAAGGGTATGAAGATCGATCAGGTATGTATCGGCTCCTGTACAAACAGCTCCCTTATGGATATGATGAAGGTTGCTCACATTCTCAAGGGCAAGACAGTTCATCCTGACGTATCACTTTCAATTGCTCCGGGCTCAAAGCAGGTGCTTAATATGCTTGCACAGAACGGTGCTCTTGCAATTATGATCGACGCAGGCGCAAGAATTCTTGAAAGTGCGTGCGGACCTTGTATCGGTATGGGTCAGTCACCTAATTCAAAGGGTATTTCTCTCCGTACATTCAACAGAAACTTTGAAGGACGTTCAGGCACAAAGGACGGTCAGATTTATCTTGTATCACCTGAGATGGCAGCATATTCCGCTATTACAGGCGTGCTTTCCGATCCGAGAGAGCTTGGCGAAATGCCTGAATTCAAGATGCCTGAAGAATTTATCATCAATGACAATATGATCGCAGAGCCAGCTTCCGTTGAGGAAATGGACAAGGTTGAGATCCTCAGAGGACCAAATATCAAGCCATTCCCGACAACAAGCCCTCTTGCAGATGACATTGACGCACCTTGCTCACTTAAGGTAGGCGATAATATCACAACTGACCATATTATGCCTGCAGGTGCAAAAATTCTCCCACTCCGTTCAAATATTCCTGCTATTTCCAAGTTCTGCTTTACAGTATGTGATGAAGAATTCCCTGCAAGAGCAGAATCCCTCGGAAAGAGCATTATCGTAGGCGGTGCAAACTACGGTCAGGGTTCATCCCGTGAACACGCTGCGCTTGCTCCTCTCCACCTCGGCGTAAAGGCTGTACTTGTAAAGAGCTTTGCACGTATCCACCGTTCAAACCTTATCAATGCAGGTATCCTTCCTCTTACATTTGTAAACGAGACTGATTACGACAAGATTTCACAGGGTGACGCTCTTGAAATTGCAGGCGTAAGAAAGGCAGTTGAAGAAGGCCAGACACAGCTTACAGTCAAGAACAAGACAACAGGCGATGAAATTCCTGTTCTCTGTGAGCTTACAGGCAGAACAAAGGACATTATCCTTGCAGGCGGTCTCCTTGACTATACAAGAGAGAGTCTTAAGTAATGAATATAGTTACTTTTCTGGCAACAAGCACTCCGAAAGCCAAGCGTACCCCGTTGTCGCTTGATTTTATAATAGCAGCAGTGCTTGCGATTGCTGTATTCTATTTTGCGTGCCGCCTGATAGAGAAGTTTATGCCCAATGCCGAGCAGGAAGTTAAGAATGTTGTTGCGATAGTGCCTACCATAGGCGTGTTTGCACTTGTGCTATTTCTTGCAAATCTGTAATAAACTTCATATATAGGTTGTACAACGGCTTTTTTTAATAATATGAGTGATTTATTTAATAACAAAATTAATGAAGCTGAGTCAAGATGCGGAAAAAAATGCAGCGAGTGCAGTTATAGGGAAGAATATGGCTGTGCAGGCTGCAAGGAAATTACAGACGGCTACTGGGGAAGCAAATGCGAGTTAAAAGAATGCTGTGAAGGCAAATGCCTTGACAACTGCGCTGATTGCAAAAGCTTTCCTTGCGAGCTGCTCCGTGAGTTTTCTTTTGACAAGGAAACAGGCGATGACGGACAGCGTCTCCTTAATTGTAAGGAGTGGGCCGACAGCAGGCAGAATAAAAAAGAGCAGATGCTTAAAAATCTGCTGCTGGGCTTGTCGCTTGGCGTAATTTCAGGTGTAATTGCAGGAGCAATATGCGGAATGACCGCAGCACTTGCCATAGGCGGTGCGCTTGCAGGACTTGGAATTGCTGTAATGATTGAAACAAGTAAACGTAATTAAATGGTGTAAAGTAAATGAACTTTGCATCTGTAATAAAACAGGAGGAAAAAACAATGGCTGACAAAATTAAAATGAGTACGCCCCTTGTTGAAATGGACGGCGACGAAATGACCAGAATTCTCTGGCAGTGGATCAAGGAAATCCTTCTTGAACCATATGTTGAACTTAATACTGAGTACTATGACCTCGGTCTTAACGAACGTGAAAAGACCAAGGATAAGGTTACATTCGACAGTGCTGAAGCTACAAAGAAGTACGGCGTAGCTGTAAAGTGTGCTACCATTACACCTAATGCAGCAAGAATGCCTGAATACAACCTTACAGAAATGTGGAAATCTCCTAACGGTACTATCAGAGCAATTCTTGACGGTACAGTTTTCAGAACACCTATCCTTGTAAAGGGTATCACACCTTATATCCCAACATGGACAAGCCCTATCACAATTGCACGTCACGCTTACGGTGATGTTTACAAGAATACAGAAATGCAGATCAAGGGCGGCGGAAAGGCTGAGCTTGTTTACACCGATAAGAACGGCAACGAAACAAGACAGACTATCCACGAATTTGACGGCGACGGTATCATCCAGGGTCTCCACAACGTTGACAAGAGCATTGAAGGCTTTGCAAAGTCCTGCTTCAATTTTGCTCTCGATACAAAGCAGGATCTCTGGTTTGCTACAAAGGATACCATCTCCAAGAAGTACGACCACCGCTTCAAGGATATTTTCCAGGAAATCTATGATGCTGAATATAAGGAAAAGTTTGAAGCGGCAGGCATTGAATATTTCTACACTCTCATTGACGACGCTGTTGCAAGAGTAATCCGTTCAAACGGCGGTTATATCTGGGCTTGTAAGAATTACGACGGTGACGTTATGTCCGATATGGTTTCCACAGCATTCGGAAGCCTTGCAATGATGACATCCGTACTCGTTTCACCTGACGGCGTTTATGAATACGAGGCTGCTCACGGTACAGTTCAGAGACATTATTACAAGCACCTCAAGGGCGAAGAAACATCCACAAACTCTGTTGCAACAATCTTTGCATGGAGCGGTGCTCTCAGAAAAAGAGGCGAGCTTGACGGAAACAAGGAGCTTATGGACTTTGCTGATAAGCTTGAAAAGGCTACAATCCAGACAATTGAAGATGGCGTAATGACAGGTGACCTTTACCTTCTTTCCAATCTTGAAAACAAGCAGAAGGTAAATTCAAAGGAATTCCTGATTGAAATCAACAACAGACTTGCAAAGCTTATGTAAGGGCATTGAACTTTACACCGCTTCTATAAAAAACTGACAGGGAGATTTTAAAATGCCTAAATCCAGAAAGACGGATATATCAATATCGGTTATAAAGCGTCTGCCGCGATATTACCGTTTTGTAGGTGAGCTTATCAAACAGGGTGTTGTAAGAAGCTCATCGGGTGATCTTGCGGAAAAGATGTCGCTTACAGCGTCACAGATAAGACAGGATCTGAACTGTTTCGGCGGTTTTGGTCAGCAGGGGTACGGCTACAATTTAATAGAACTTCGCAAGGAGATAGGAAAAATTCTCGGCGTTGACTGCGGCTATAAGACCGTGCTGTTCGGTGCGGGAAACCTTGGCAAGGCCATTGCAAGCCATATGAATTTTGAGAAGTACGGCTGCGAGCTTATCGGAATTTTTGACAGCGACTTAAGAAAGACCAATGAAAGGGTAGCTAACCTTAAAATTATGCCTGTCAGCGATATGGAACGTTTTTTTGAGGAAAAGAAGCCTGAAATTGCAATTCTCTGTATCCCGAAAGCGTCAGCACAGGAGCTTGCCGACAAGCTTGTTGCGATGGGAATAAAGGCGTTCTGGAATTTCAGCCACTATGACCTCAAAGTTTCTCACAAGGATATAATTGTTGAAAATGCTCATCTGGGCGATAGTCTTATGATGCTTTCCTACGGACTTACAAACAGTAATAACGAGGAAGCCGAAGAAGAATAAAATATTAAGGAACGTCTGAAAATGGCGTTCCTTTTTTGTAGTTTTTTACAAAAAAGTATATGATTTTGTATAAAATAATATAAAATTAAATTTTTCACTTCCATTATTGGAGTAAATATGCTATAATATTTAATTATATGTAATATGCGGCAGTGTTGCTTAAAATGTATACTGTCGGAAAGGAATGGTCTATATTATGAAAAAGCTTATGCTTGGAAATGAAGCCTTTGCAAGAGGGCTTTATGAAGCAGGGGTTACTGTGGCTTCAAGCTATCCCGGTACACCTTCAACTGAAATTACAGAATATACTGCAAAGTATGATGAGGTTTACGCAGAATGGGCACCTAATGAAAAGGTAGCAATGGAAGTTGCAATCGGTGCGTCAATTGCAGGTTCAAGAGCTTTCTGTGCAATGAAGCACGTTGGTCTTAACGTTGCGGCAGACCCTCTTTATACCGTATCATACACAGGCGTAAACGCAGGTCTTGTTATTGCTGTAGCAGACGACCCGGGTATGCATTCATCACAGAATGAACAGGATTCACGTCACCACGCTATTGCTTCAAAGGTTATGATGATCGAGCCGTCCGACTCTGCTGAATGTAAGGATTGGGTAAAGAAGGCTTACGATCTTTCAGAAGAATTTGACACACCTGTTATAGTACGTATGTGCACAAGAGTTGCTCATTCACAGTCAAGCGTAGAGCTTTGCGACAGAGTTGAGCCTGCACAGAAGGAATACGTCAAGAATGCTCAGAAATACGTAATGGTTCCTGCAAATGCAAAGGTAAGACACCCGTTTGTTGAAGAGCGTACAGAAAAGATCCGCAAGTACAGCGAGAACTGCGAATTCAACAAGGTTATCGACAACGGCGGCAAAATCGGTATCATCACAAGCGGTATCTCTTATCAGTATGCAAGGGAAGCAATGGGCGACAAGGCATCCTATCTTAAGCTTGGTATCGTAAATCCGCTGCCTGTCGAGCTTATCAAGGATTTCTGCGCTAAATACGAAACAGTTTACGTTATTGAAGAACTTGACGATATAATTGAAACACACTGCAAGGCGCTTGGTCTTGATGTAAAGGGCAAGGAGCTTTTCGGTTACATAGGCGAATTTTCACAGGCAGTTGTTGCAGAGAAGCTTCTTGGTGAAAAGAATGAATTTGCAAGCTTCCCTGAAAATGTACCTGTAAGACCTCCTGTAATGTGTGCAGGATGTCCTCACAGAGGTCTTTTCTACTGTCTCTCCAAGAACAAGGTTACAGTTTCGGGCGACATCGGATGCTACACACTCGGCGCATCCGCACCTTTAAGCTCAATTGACACTACAATCTGTATGGGTGCTTCAATTTCCGCACTTCACGGTATGAACAAGGCAAGGGGAGCAGAGTTTGAGAAGAAGTCCGTTGCAGTAATTGGTGACTCAACATTTATGCACAGCGGTATCACAGGTCTTGTAAATATTGCTTACAACGCTACAAATTCAACCGTTATCATCCTTGACAACTCAATCACAGGTATGACAGGTCACCAGCAGAATCCTACAACAGGCAAGAATCTTAAGGGTGACCCTGCTGCGGCTGTAAACCTTGAAGAACTCTGCAAGGCAGTTGGCATAAAGAGAGTAAGAGTTGTAGACCCATATAATCTTGCTGAAACTGAGGCGGCTATCAAGGAAGAGCTTGCTGCCGAAGAACCATCCGTAATTATTTCACGCCGTCCATGCGCACTTCTTAAGTATGTACAGCATAAGCCTGCGCTTAAGGTTGTAAACGATAAGTGCAAGGGCTGCAAGATGTGTCTTAAGCTTGGATGTCCTGCAATTTCCGTTAAGAACGGCAAGGCAGTAATCGAGCATACACAGTGCGTAGGCTGCGGAATCTGTACAGAAGTATGTAAATTCGACGCAATCAGCGAATAATTTATATTGGGGACAGGGGGATTTATTATGGCAAAAAAAGAAAATGTTGATATTGACTTTTCTTCAATGAATAAAATCGGTCCGGACAAAACAGGTGTTATTTCGGGGTATCTGTGGGCTGTGGTCGGTCCTGCACTGATGATATATGCAGGTATTGCTTTAAAACGTGCAGACCTGTGGCTGATTCTTGTTGGAATTGTTTGTTTGGTTGTAGGATTGGGAATGGCATATCTGAAAAAACGTATGTTATATTACTGGAGCGAAGAACAGTTTGTAGAAGTTATGCCATTTGGAAACGTAACTGTTTATGATTACGGCGATTTTGAACATATCAATGCAGGCTACGGAAAGCTTGCAATATTTATGAAGAACAAAAAAACTTTGTATATTGAGCTTAACAGGGATGGTATGCAGGAATTCCTGAACAGACTCCGTGAGGTTGCGGAGAACAATAATAATTGAAAGGACGATTGATTTGAATACAAAATCCATTATGATAGTCGGTGTCGGCGGACAGGGCTCACTCCTTGCTTCAAGACTTATCGGCAACGTGCTTCTTGCACAGGGATACGATGTAAAGGTATCCGAGGTACACGGAATGTCCCAGAGAGGCGGCTCCGTTGTTACATACGTTAAATACGGCGACGAGGTTTTCTCACCTGTAATCGAAAAGGGAGAAGCTGACGTTATAATCTCTTTTGAGCTTCTCGAAGCTGCAAGATGGGTGCCTTATCTTAAGAAGGGCGGCAAGCTTATTACTTCAACACAGACTCTTGACCCTATGCCTGTAATCACAGGTGCGGCAGAGTATCCTGCTGAAATCGTAAGCAAGCTTGAAGCACTTGGAATTACAGTTACAGCTATCGACGCTCTTAAGCTTGCTGAAGAAGCAGGCAACGCAAAGGCTTCAAACGTTGTGCTTATGGGTAAGGTTGCTTCACAGACCGATTTTGACGATAAGCTCTGGCAGGACGCTATCGAACAGTGCGTTCCTCCTAAATTCCTTGAGCTTAACAAAAAGGCTTTTGAGTTGGGTAAGAACGCTTGATTTAAAGAGGGTGTTGTTATTGAACAGGCTTAAAATATTATCTGCTGTTTTAAGCTGTCTGCTACTTGCAGGCTGTAATCAAGCGGTTGAAAATGTAACGGAAACGTCATTTTCAACGGCAGGCGAGTCAATAACGGAAGCTGTATCGGATACGGATTTTACTGAAAAAACAACAGTAAGTACCGAAATCAACGAGGAAATACTCGATACGGGTACAACCGTAATTGAGGAAGATGTTGAAATCAAAGAATATCCTGAAATTGTTGTTACACAAAAGGAGCTTCTTCCTGACAATGCTGTGGTCTATGAGTACAACAGTGACGATACTCCTGAATTTCCCGATTTCACAATGGAGCTTGATACAATTGAAAATCTCGGTAAATATGAAAGGGAGCGTATTCTGGCAGCACGTCTGGAAATAAAAGCAATGCTTGAATGTGCCATAACAGGTGAGACTCCGATAATAAAACGCAACGGCTATGATATGCCGATAAGAAAGCTTGAAAATATCAGAATCGACAGCTATAAAATTATCGGAGAATCCTATTGTGGTGATACGGCTGTTTACGAGGTTACAGCAATGCTTGACGTAACTGAAAGCAGTGTTGAAGAAATAGACGTTGCTGAATCACAGTATGTTTTTATTAATGTATTGAGTGAAGACAGAGCCTATATGCCTTTAAGACATAAAGGTGGGTACGATGAAAGCCGTGTTTTGCCGTTGTTTGACCATGAGGGTGAAAACAGGGCAGTAAGCTTTTGCAGTGACTTCACTGCATATTTCAGTGATATGTATGCAGGGGATGATGTGACGGATTTTTCATCACCTGATGTATCAAAGGCGGAGAATATAGTTTTTTATTCAATGTATGCTGCAAGACATTATTATCCCGGTACAGATTACGTAATGTCATATGATATTTTCGATACAGCTTTGAAGGAAATGTTTGGTTTTTCTGCAGATGTTACCGAAATAAAGAAAACAAACTGTTACAATGCGGAAAAGGATACGGTTTCTGTTGACGGCAGAGGCATCGGATGGCTTTGCGGTTATCTTGCGGATAAAAGCTATGATGAAGAAACAAAAACCCACACTATTACCATAGATTATTACGAGGATGAATTTTATCTTGTAAAATCACAGACATATCGTTATACTGTCCGTGAAAACGAGAATGGCTCACTGACTATGCTCAGAATGGAGCGGTTATTTAAATCAGACAGAGGTATTTTAAGCGGATGTACTTAAAATACCCCTCGGCGATAAATCTATTTTTATTGGAGGCAAAAAACAGTGGAAAAATACTGGAATCCCGAAATTGAATGTATGTCCCGTGAAGATATGAAAAAGCTTCAGGACGAAAGACTCGTGGCACAGGTTAAGCACGTTTATGAAAATGTGCCTTACTACAAGAAGCTGATGGATGAAAAGGGAGTTACTCCCGATGACATCAAGTCAACAGACGATCTTCACAAGCTTCCTTTCCTTACAAAGTCAGACCTTCGTGACGCTTATCCATACGGACTTCTTGCAAAGCCTCTTTCCGAGTGCGTAAGAATTCAGTCTACAAGCGGTACAACTGGCAAGAGAGTAGTTGCTTTCTACACACAGCACGACGTTGACCTCTGGGAGGAATGCTGTGCAAGAGCTATTACAGCAGTAGGCGGTACAAATGAGGACGTTTGTCAGGTTGCATACGGCTATGGTCTTTTCACAGGCGGCCCCGGACTTAACGGCGGCTCACATAAGGTAGGCTGTCTTACACTTCCTATGTCCTCAGGCAATACTGAAAGACAGATTCAGTTTATGACAGACCTTGGCGCAACAATTCTCTGCTGTACACCATCCTATGCCGCATATATCGGTGAAACAGTAAAGGAAATGGGACTTACTCCCGATGACCTTAAATTAAAGGCAGGTATTTTCGGTGCAGAGCCCTGGACAGAAGAAATGCGCCGTGAGATTGAAAAGTCCCTCGGTATCAAGGCATACGATATTTACGGTCTTACTGAAACAAGCGGTCCGGGTGTTGCGTTTGAATGTTCCGCACAGGCAGGTATGCACATCAATGAAGATAACTTTATTGCTGAAATTATTGACCCTGACACAGGCGAGGTTCTCCCTGAAGGTTCAAAGGGTGAGCTTGTATTTACAAGCATTACAAAGGAAGCTTTCCCTCTTCTCAGATACAGAACAAGAGATATCTGCGTTCTTACAAGAGAAAAGTGCTCCTGCGGCAGAACACTTGTAAAGATGTGCAAGCCTATGGGCAGAAGCGATGATATGCTTATCATCAGAGGCGTAAATGTATTCCCATCCCAGATTGAAACAGTACTTATCGACCAGGGCTATGCTCCAAACTATCTTATCGAAGTTGACCGTGTAAATAACACAGATACTCTCGATATCAATGTTGAGCTGACAGAAGAGCAGTTCTCCGATACAGTCAAGGATATTCAGATCAAGGAAAGAGAGCTCGTTGAAGCTATCAAGACTATCCTCGGCATCAATCCTAAGGTACACCTTGTTGCACCTAAGTCAATTGCACGAAGCGAAGGCAAGGCAGTTCGTGTTATTGATAAGCGTAAGCTCCACGATTAAAAGAAAGAGAGGGATATACTATGACTATCAAGCAGATCTCAATTTTCGTAGAAAACAAACCGGGTAAGCTCAGTGCCGTAACCAAGCTTCTCAGCGACAACGGTATTGACATCAGAGCTCTTTCAATTGCCGATACAAAGGATTTCGGTATTCTCAGACTTATCGTTGATAAGCCTGATGAAACAGTTGAGATTCTTAAAAAGGCAGAGTGTATGGTAACTCTCACAAACGTACTTGCAGTTTGCATCAGTGACAAGCCGGGCGGACTTTCCAAGGCAATGGAAACACTTTACGCAGCAAATATTCAGGTTGAATATATGTATGCATTCGTTACAAAGAATACTGATGACGCATACGTAATCTTAAGAGTAGGCAAAAACGACGTTGCAGCAGACGCTCTTAAGGAAAACGGCTTCAGAATTCTCACAGGCAGCGAAGTTTACGATATGTAACAAAAAAGTACGGTATCTGTAAAGGTACCGTACTTTTGTTATTCCCAAATGTATTTTGTAAGCTGACCCTCAGTGGCAAGCTCAGGATAATCCCACTGACGGAGCACTTCATAAGCTGCAATCGCAACCGAATTTGAAAGATTAAGACTTCTCAGCGTCGGCCGCATAGGTATTCTTAAACAGCTTCCGGGATTTTTAAAAAGAAGCTCTTCGGGAAGACCTGCGTCCTCACGTCCGAAAATGAGATAAGAATTGTCAGGGTACGTCATATCGCTGTGGATATGGCGTCCTTTTGTTGTGAAGTAAAAGAAGCATCCGCCGCTGTTTTTACTGAAAAAATCATCGAGATTATCGTAGTATGTAACATCCAGCTGATCCCAGTAGTCAAGCCCCGCACGTTTCAGGTGCTTGTCTGTAATTTCAAATCCGAAGGGACGGACGAGATGGAGTCTTGCACCTGTGACGGCACAGGTACGTGAAATATTGCCTGTGTTCTGAGGGATTTGAGGCTCAACAAGGACTATGTTCAGATTTTTGATCATACAATTCACCTTAAAGCTGTTCGTAATCGCAGAGAGTAGGATTGCTTATGAGAAAATCGAGACAGTTTTCCAGCATAATACCGTCCCTGACGTCTGTGGAGTAGCTGTATGTGGTTTTTATAGCAGTTTCGAGGAAAGCAGTAGCACGGTTCATAGCGATAGGAAGGCTGTCGCCTCTTAAGATAGAGCCTGTCAGAACGGAAGCAAAAACGTCGCCTGTGCCGGGATAGCTTGCATTTATGATGTTGTATGGAACCTTCCAGAACTTGCTGTGGTCGTGCTCATAACCGATGTTATAGTAGTGACCGTCAGAATAAACGCTGGTAATGACAACGATTTTAGGACCAAGCTCGCTCAGGCGTACAAGGAAGCTTTTCATCTGCTGAGAAGAGAGGTCGGGCTGGAGAGGATTTTCGCCTAAAAGCATAGCGGCCTCTGTAATATTCGGAGTGATAATATCAGCGATCGCAACAAGCTTGCTCATACCCTTGCGAAGCTCATCAGTGCAGGTTTTATAAGGCTTTCCGTGGTCTGCCATAACAGGGTCAACGACCTTGAGGGAGTCTTTGTAATATTCAAAGAAGTTCAGGCAGTGGTCAACCTGTTCCTTTGAAGCAAGGAAACCGCTGTAAATGCAGTCGAAGCTGTAATTCAGACGCTGATAATGTTCAAGTGCAGGCATAATATAATCTGTAAGGTCACGCATTGCAACATCACCGAAACCGCCCGTGTGAGTTGAAAGAATGGCAGTAGGCACAGGACAGACCTGAATACCCTGTGCTGAAAGGGTAGGGAGTATAACAGAAAGCGAGCATCTTCCTACGCCTGATAAATCGTGAATTGCCGCAACCCTGACTGACTTCTGATACATAATAACAGCTCCAATAAAAAATATTTATACAATTTTATATCATACCACATATTTATGAACAAGTCAAATTCTGCGTTTTAATATTATAAAATAAGGTTTTTAGTGATATATTGCAATAATAAGCCATTGCTTTATTTTGTTACTATGAAAAATTTAAAACGTTTGAAAATTAATCAGATATTTTATTATCTTTAAAAGTATGTAAAGAATAATGAATAAGATATTATTTTATCTGATTATATTATATTGTTCACAAATTAATAGTATGATAAATATAACAAAAACAGCAAATATAACCAAATTTAAATATATTGGCTGAAAGGGGATGCAATTATGTATATAAATATCAATGAAGACAAATGTATCGGATGTAATGCCTGCATAAGAGTCTGTCCCGTTCACGAAGCAAATCAGGCTAAGCTTTCATCAGACGGAAAGCATACCATAATCACAATTGATAAAGCTAAATGTATCAGCTGCGGTGAATGTGTAAAGAACTGTGTTCACGGTGCAAGAACCTATGAAGATGATACAGAAAGATTTTTCAGCGACCTTAAGAATAATAAGAAAATCACAGTAGTGGTAGCTCCTGCGCTGAGACTTACCGAGCCTGACAGTGACGCAATGCTTGAACATCTGCGTACTCTTGGAGTAAACCTGATTTATGACGTATCCTTCGGCGCTGATATATGTACATATATGCATATCAAGGCAGTCAAGGAGGGCAAGGTCGGAAAAATAATGTCCCAGCCATGTGCGGCGCTTACCGAGTATATGCTTAAGCATAAGCATAATCTTATTTCCTCCCTTTCGCCTGTACATTCACCGATTTCCTGTACAGCTGTATATCTTAGAAAATATGAGCATATCAGCGAGCCGATAGCTTGTATTTCACCTTGTATAGCAAAGAAATTTGAGTTTGAAGAAACAGGACTTGTGCAGTACAATGTGACCTTCAAAAATTTTGTAGAGTATATGCGTACTCATTTTGATTTTGACAGAACCAAGAAGTTTAAATTTGACAATATTGCGGCATTCTGCGGAAAGATTTACCCGAAGCCGGGCGGATTAAGAGAATGTCTGTTAAATGCAGTTCCGGGACTTGACGTAAGAAACTGCGAGGGCGTGTCCCATATTTATCACGAGCTTGACCATTACGAGAAGGCAACTGAAAAGCAAAGACCTGCCGTTTATGATATTTTAAGCTGTGAATACGGCTGTATTTCCGGACCGGGTACAAACTTCAATGAAGAAAATCTTTTCTCATATTTAAGCGGTGCTTCTGATGTGGGAAGTGAGGCATTTAAGGAGCGTAAAAAACAGACTATGCTCAATGCCGACAAACAGTTCAGATGGTTTGAAAAGCATCTCAGATTTGAGGATTTTGTAAGGGAATACGTGCCTAAGAATGTAGGTGCAAAGCCTGTTACACAGACTCAGATAAAGAATGCATATTCCGAGCTGCTTAAGGAAACTTACTCAGAACAGCATTTTGACTGCCGTGCATGCGGTTATGAGACCTGTGAAAAGATGGCGATAGCTGTTGCGAAGGGAATAAATATTCCGCAGAATTGTCATCAGTTTGCAGTAAAACAGGCAGAGCTTGCGCATAATGATGCATTGAACGCACAGCTTTCTGTACAAAATCAGAATCAGCGTATAGTCGGTGCTGTTAACGGTATCACAGCGGATATCGAAATGATTTGCAGCAATACCGTAAATATCGGCGACAGTTGTGAAAAGAATACAACTGAAATGGTAGCTGTAAGAGATATGCTTAAACAGCTCAGCGAAAAATGCAATGAAATCAATGAGGCTGTATCGGGAATTATTCTTGTTAATGACAGATACAGAGAAATGTCCCAGGAAATCCAGGACATTACCGACCAGACACACATCCTTTCCATTAACGCTTCCGTTGAAGCAGCAAGATCGGGTGAAGCAGGAAAATCCTTTGCAGTAGTTGCACAGGAGATCCGTGAGCTTGCATCTACTACAAGAAAGACCACCGATACCGTTGCACAAAACGACGAGCTTGTAAACACAGAAACAAAGAAGGTACTCAATACTGCTTCTGAAATAAGCTCCATTGTAAAGGTGCTTGACGACACAATGAAGAGGGTTGACCGCAATATTACCGAGACCTCTGAAATGGGTACAAGCATCAAGCTGACCGCAGACGACATCCGTTCCGCAGCAGGACAGCTTCAGAATTAAAATAATCAAAAATACGCAGACGGCTTCAGAAGCTGTCTGCGATTTTTGTTGACAAATGTATAAAAATATGTCAGAATATCTGTATAAAGCAAGGGAAGGGACGACGGTAAATTTGCATAAATTCTATATAGCGGCAGTTATTGCCGTGTCAGTAATTCTTGCAGGAGTGTGGGGAATATCCGAGTTTTACAGCGAAGAAGCCGTTCCTGTTATTTCATATGCAGACGAAGGCGGTGCGGTTACAGGGATAGTTTATACTCCCGTGCTTGTTGACATAAACACCGCAAATCTGGGTGAGCTTCAGGAATTAAGCGGAATAGGCAGAGCAACAGCAGAAAAGATAATCGCATACAGGGATAAGAACGGCGGCTTTGAAGATGTAACGGAGCTCCTTGAAATTGACGGTATAGGTGAAAAGACGCTGAGCGGGTTTGCGGATAAAATCTCCTTGTCGGGAAAGCATCCGGAAGCTGTTTTTACAGAAACCGAAGCGGTGACTGAGGAGATTATAAACCTTAATACCGCTGATAAGGAAACGCTTATGAAGCTTGACGGCATAGGTGATAAGACTGCGGAAAAGATAATTGCGTATGCGGCAGAAACAGGGTTTGACGATGTTTCCGAACTGCTTGAAATTGACGGTATAGGCAAGTCAAAATTCGAAAAGATAAAGCCGTATGTAACGGTTGACTAAACCTTGCTTATGATTACGGCATAAGAGGACGTGTCCTTTGAAATAAATCTGCCTGCCTCGTAAACTGTGATAAACATTATCGAAGCCGAGCAGATAAAAATCACTGCTTCCAGCAGGGGTGAGCAGGGGTGTATCAGCAGGCATACCGCAGAAGCGGTGATACAGCTTGCGGCGGAATATGCGGCAGGCTTAAAAAAATAGTGCCACAGGCTGAAACGCAGTCCTGTCCAGCGGCAGACCGCAAGAATACGTATGATGTTGCTGTAAATATTGCTTGCGTAATAT
The DNA here is from genome assembly GCA_017408395.1 of Oscillospiraceae bacterium. GTDB lineage: Bacteria > Bacillota > Clostridia > Oscillospirales > Ruminococcaceae > UMGS363. The sequence goes on along the minus strand of JAFQUQ010000046.1, from coordinate 10,548 downwards.
GAAATGAGAACTCCGACAAAACCGTAAAGCCGCACAAAGAAAATTACGCAGAAAATTCGTATTGCGTACTCACAAAGGGAGTTTACCGTGGAAAAATTCTGTTTGCCCATACCCTTTAAAATGCTTTCCAGCACAATTTCAAGATAAATAAACGGCACCACAGGGAAAAGCTTTGTAAGCGTGCTGCCGACAAGACCATCCGAGGGGCAGAGTACTGCCCCTATATTTTTTCCCTGCATAAAAAACAGTCCCGACACGAAGAAAGCGTACAGAAACGAACTGCAAAGCGCCTTATGAACAAGGTTTTTCAATCGGGATGAATTGGAAGAGGAGCAGGCTCTTGCGATTTCGGGCATTAAGATGTTTGAAAGGCTGCTTAAAATAACGGCAGGGTAAAAAAGTGCAGGAATTATCATTGCTTCAAACATACCGTATTCGCTCATTGCACGTTCTGCGGAGGTGTTGTAATTAAGAAGTGCAACAGGAACAAGTGCGTCGTTTGCGGCGGAGAGTATCATCTGGACGTAACCGCTTAAAAGTATAGGCAGGCACATTTTAAGATACCGTGGAACATCTGATATACCATACATATCAGAGGGGAATTTTGAAAAAATACGGTATTCTTTTATGTAAACAGCCAGATAGTAAATAAAGCTTGCGGCTTCTCCGATAAGAATTGAAACTGCAATCATACAGTAAATATCAATGCCCTTGTCAAGGAGGAAAAGCACAGAAAACATCAGTACCGTCCATTTTGCAAAAAACTCTGTACAGTCCCCACGACAGGGCACTTTTACACATCTTACAGCGTGAAAATAGCCTTTTATGCAGGAACCTGCCGAAGCAAAGGGAAGCGACAGTGCAATTATGCGGATAGGCAGGGAGATGTCCGTGAAGTCTGAAAATTTTTCGGAAAGCACGTCTGCAAGCAGGAATGAAGCCGCCGTAAATGAGCAGGAAAGCACCATTGAAAATGAAAGGGAATATCTCATTATACGCTGTACGTTTCTGTTTCCGCGGCCTATTTCTTCCGAAACAAAACGGCTTGTTGAGATAAAGATATTGCCGTTTGCAAGCACCATAATAAAACCGAACAGCGTAAAAATAAGCGTCATTACGCCTACCGAAGCCGTACCCAGCTTCTGCGTGATAAGAGCGTTAAGGAAAATACCCAGACCCTGTAAAATCAGAGAAACAGCTGTCAGTCCGAAGGTGTCCCTTGCAATTTTGTTTATAAAAAATTTCACTTAATATCCCTCTTTTCTTAGTTATAATTATGAAAATAAGTTAAAATCTATGCCGATGGTTGCTATTTTGATAAAAATTGTATATAATAAATGATGTATGATTAAAAAGAATCGGAGTGGTTTTGTAAATGACAAAGGCAGAACGCTTTTTCAGCGATATTAAAGATAAAAAGGTAGCATTTATCGGTACGGGTGTAAGTCATAACGACCTTATCGGAATGTTTCTGAATAAAAAAATCAACGTAACTGTTTGTGATAAAAAGACCCGTGAGGAAATGGGGGAGCTTGCAGATAAGCTTGAAGAAAAGGGTGCAAAGCTTTCTCTCGGTGAAAATTATCTTGACGCAATTTATTCCTGCGATATAGTTTTCAGAACACCGGGTATGTATTATCTTAATCCTGCTTTAAAGAAGGCAAGGAATATGGGGATTGCGGTGACTTCCGAAATGGAGGTTTTCTTTGATTTGTGTCCGTGTAAAATTTATGCAATAACAGGCACGGACGGTAAAACAACAACAACTACCGTTATTTCCGAAATTCTTTCAAGAAGCGGAAAGACCGTACATAAGGGCGGCAATATCGGACGTGCGCTTCTGCCGATAATCGAAGAGATACAGCCCGATGATATTGCGGTAGTTGAGCTTTCCAGCTTCCAGCTTATAAGTATGAGAAAATCTCCTGATGTGGCGGCGATAACGAATATTTACCCCGACCATCTGAACGTTCACAGTTCAATGGAGGAATATATCGGCGCAAAGAAAAATCTTATTGCACACCAGAATGCTTTCTCAAAGACCGTGCTTAATTACGACAACGCCGACACAAACGCACTTTCCGATGATGTAAGAGGAAGCCTATTTAAATTCAGCATAAAGGGTAAAGTTGACAGAGGTGCATATCTTGATGAAGAGGGCTGGCTCTGCTTCAATGACGGTAAAAAAACTGAGCGTATAGTGCATAAGGATAAAATAAGAATTCCGGGTATGCACAATGTAGAAAATTACCTTACCGCAATTGCAGTTGTTTACGGTGAAGTACCTGTAAGTGCAATAGTTGAAACCGCTGAAAACTTCGGCGGTGTAGAGCACAGAATTGAGTTTGTAAGAGAGCTTGACGGCGTGAAATATTATAACGACAGTATCGCAACAAGCCCTGTCAGCGTAATTGCGGGACTCAACGCATTTGACAGAAGGCTTATCGTAATTGCAGGCGGTTCTGATAAGAAGCTGGACTATAATCAGCTTGCAGAGCCGATAAATGAGCGTGTAAAGGTACTGGTGCTTACAGGTGCAACAGCGGATAAAATTGAAGCTGCTGTAAAGGGTTATGAGCATTATGATGAAAACAACTGCCGCATAATCAGAGCCGCTTCTATGGAAGAGGCTGTAAAGGCGGCAAGAGGTGCGGCAGAAAAGGGCGATGTGATTACACTTTCGCCTGCAAGCGCAAGCTTTGACTGCTACAAGAATTTTGAAGAAAGAGGCCGTCACTTCAAGAGCATAGTAAACGGACTTGAATAATCGGAGGTTAATCTGATGAATTTAAAAGAAATAACAATGTCACTTGCCGACGTTTACGGCGTATCGGGAGATGAAAAAAACGCCGCAGAAAAGGCATTTGCATATTTAAAGGAATACACTGATGATTGCTATATAAAAAACGGCAATGTAATCGGAAATTTCGGTGTACGTGAACAGGGAAAGCCCCACGTTCTTATTGACGCACACATTGACCAGATAGGCTTTGTTGTGTCGTATATTACCGATGAGGGCTTCCTTAAAATTTCAAACTGCGGCGGAATAGACAGACGTCTGCTTCTTGCACAGCAGGTAGTTGTTGTGGGAAAAGAAGCTGTAAACGGCGTTATCTGTTCGATACCTCCTCATCTTGAAAAGGACGACAGTAAAGTTCCTGAGCTTGCCGACATCTGCATTGATATAGGTATGACAAAGGAAGAAGCTGAAAAGGTCGTATCTTTAGGGGATAAGGTGCTGTTTAAACAGAAGTCGGCAGAAATGCTGGGAGACAGGATAACAGGTGCGGCGCTTGACGACAGATGCGGTGTTGCTGCTATTCTGTATGCCATTGAACTGCTTAAAAATGAAGCGGTAAACTGTTCGTATACCGTTCTTTTCTCAACCCAGGAGGAGGTAGGCGAGCGTGGTGCAAAGATAGGTGTTTACGATATTGACCCCGATATTGCACTCGCAGTTGACGTAAGCTTTGCGCTCACTGCGGATGATTCACCGCTTAAGTGCGGAAAAATGGGCAAGGGCTGTATGATAGGCTTTGCACCGACTCTTGACAGGGCACTTTCAAGACAGCTTGCAGAGATTGCTGAAAAGAATGAACTGCCGTATCAGCGTGAGATAATGGGCGGAGAAACAGGCACAAATGCAGACAGATTTTCTGTAAACTGCGGCGGTGTAAAGGCGTGCACATTGTCAATTCCGCTTAAATATATGCATACTCCCGTTGAGGTTATCTCGCTTTCAGATGTTGAAAATACAGCAAAGCTTATTGCGGCTTACATTAAGGAGGTAAAGTAAAATGGATTTTTCTGTTCTTCTTAAAGAGCTGTGTCTGCTTAACGGAACATCGGGTGATGAAGGTGCCGTAAGAGAGTATATAATTGATAAAATCAAAGATAAGTGCGAGTATAAAATTGACCCTATGGGAAATATAATTGCCTTTAAAAAAGGCAGGGAAGTGCCTAAGAACAAGGTTATGATGTCAGCTCATATGGACGAGGTAGGAATGATAGTGACCTCTGTAAAATCTGACGGTACCCTTACTGTTTCAGCGGTGGGCGGTATTGACGCAAGAGTTGCTATCGGACGAAAGGTACGTGTCGGTGACAGCGGAATACAGGGTGTTATCGGCGCAAAGGCTGTGCACAATCTTTCTGCGGATGAAAAGGAGAAGGCACCGAAATTTACAGGGCTTTATGTTGATATAGGTGCTGTCAATATGGAAGAAGCAGAAAAGCTTGTAACTCCCGGGGACAGCGTTTATTTTGATTCTGAATATTACAGCTTCGGCGACGGATTTATCTGCGGAAAGGCGCTTGACGACCGTTTCGGCTGTGCGGTTATGATTAAACTTATAAACAGCGAGCTGGCTTATGACTGCACGTTTACATTTGTTGTGCAGGAGGAGGTCGGTCTGAGAGGTGCAAGAACTGCGGCATACACGGTTGACCCTGATTTTGCAATCGTGCTTGAAGCTACGACAGCGGCAGATATTCCTCTTGCTTCCGATGAAAAGAAATGCTGTATCGCAGGGAACGGACCTGTTGTTTCGTATATGGACCGTTCCACAATTTACGATAAGGAATTGTATGAGCTTTCGAAACAAACTGCGGCAGAAAACGGCCTGAAGTGGCAGACCAAAACAATGGTTGCAGGCGGAAATGACAGCGGCGCAATTCACATTACAAGAGGCGGTATCAGAACAATGGCAATTTCAATTCCGTGCAGATACCTTCATTCGCCTTGCTGTGTTGCAAAGCTTTCGGATATGGAAGAGTCGGCAGAGCTTGCGGAGCTTATGCTTGAAAAGGTGTGTATGCTGTGATAAGACAGATTTTTGAGTTTGACGAGTCTGCGTTTACCGACAGCTGGTACGGTAAAAAAATCCGTGCTTATCTTAATGCATACGGTGCAGGATATGATTTCTGCCGTCTTTATGAAGCGGACAGCGGAGGATATATTCTTGTTTACAACAGCACTATGACAGCAGACGGCAATTTTGATAAGGATGAATTGCAGGGCTTTATAAATATGCTTGCTCCCGTGACGATTGAGGTGTCAAAGCGCACACCTTTACAGCTTGGCGGCGAGTATACGGCTTATAATAAGACCTTGTTCAGAGGTGTGCACCGTGAAAATAACATTGATTCAGACCATATAGTAAAAAATGCAATGCTTGATAAGGTTTATGCTGTGCTGGAGGAAGGCTTCGGAATTACCGAATTTGAAGCGTGGTATACCGATTCGTCCCACCGTATAAGACACGGTGTATCGGACATTTTCCTTTACGGAAGCACTACCGTCACAAAGCTTTTTGATGTGGATGATTATGTTTTTCTTTCCCATATAGCAACAGGTGCTTCTGACAGGGGAAAAGGTACTGCAAGAAATCTGCTGTATTGGCTGTGCGGAGAATATGAAAAACAGGGTAAAGAGGTTTACCTTTACGCCAAGGACGAGCGTGTGTCCTTTTATGAAGGCATAGGCTTTGAAGCGGTAGACAGCGATATTTTTTATGAAAGATTAAATTAAGTGAGGTTATATAAATGGCAGAAATATTTGATCCGAAGCCTGTTGAAGTACCGGGCTTTGAGTTTGACGAAAGAATTTTAAAGCTTGCACAAGAAGCGGAGGCTGAATGTGCGGAAGCTTTTGCCGAAACTGACAGAACGGCAAGAATAAACGGCGAGCGTGTGCTCCGTGCGTTTATAAACAATAAGGTAAGTGCAGCTTGTTTAAGCGGTACAACAGGCTATGGCTACGACGACCTTGGAAGAGATACCCTTGACAAGGTTTATGCAGAGGTTTTCGGTGCGGAAGATGCACTTGTACGCCACTCCTTTGTTTCGGGTACACACGCTCTTACTGTTGCACTTTTCGGCATACTCAGAACCGGTGACAAGATGGTAAGCTTAACAGGCAAGCCATATGATACTCTTGAAGAGGTTATCGGCTTAAGAGGCAAGGGCAACGGCTCTCTTGCGGATTTCGGCGTAATTTACGACCAGGTGGATTTTCTTCCCGACGGCAAGCCGAATGTTGCTGAGATATTCAATAAAGTAAAGGACGCTAAGGTGGCATACATACAGCGTTCAAGAGGTTATTCCCTCCGTTCCACACTTACTGTGGATGATATTGCGGAGATAGTGAAGACCGTTAAAAATGCAAATCCGAACGCTATCGTAATGGTTGATAACTGCTACGGTGAATTTGTTGAAACAAGGGACCCTGTTCATGTCGGTGCTGACCTTATTATCGGTTCTCTTATTAAAAATCCGGGCGCAGGTATTGCTGAAACAGGCGGATATATCGCAGGCAAAAAGGAGCTTGTTGAGCTTTGTTCTTACCGTATGACATGTGTTGGCATGGGTAAGGAAGTAGGCTGCACATTAAATCAGAACAAGCTTATGTATCAGGGACTTTTCTTTGCACCAGAGGTCGTTTCAAATGCTGTAAAGACCGCAATCTTTACATCTAAGCTTATGAGTAAGCTGGGCTTTGAGTGTCTGCCACGATCCGATGAAAAGAGGGGAGACATCATTACAACCGTGCTTATGAAGAATTCGGAAAATCTTATTGCATTCTGTCAGGGCATACAGAAAGGCTCTCCCATTGACAGCTATGTAACTCCTGAGCCATGGGCAATGCCGGGCTATGATTCGGAAGTAATCATGGCGGCAGGTGCTTTCAATATGGGTGCTTCCATTGAGCTTTCCGCAGACGCTCCGTTAAGAGAGCCTTTTGCGGCTTACGTTCAGGGCGGACTTACATTCCCAAGCGGCAGACTCGGTATTCTTACCGCTGTACAGGAAATGTACGACAAGCATTGCCTTAAACTGTTCTGAGCTTTGTGAAAAAACACCAACATTCCACATTAAGATGCGGAAATAACCGTGTATAAATTATCTTGACATTTTTTTGCGGGTGTGGTATCATAACAACATATTGTTTTTGAAGCAGAGGCGCTTCGACGGACGTTACAAGTGTCTGCCGAAGCGTTTTTTGATATGGAGGAGAAGTATTTATGCCAGAAACAGAAATAAAAAATGTGCCCGATTATTTCGGCTGCAACGTGTTCAATGAAACAATAATGAAAACAAGACTGCCCAAGAATGTTTACAAAGCACTTGTTAAAACAAAGCAGCTGGGCATTGCACTTGACACGGATATTGCCGAGGTAATAGCTTCCGCAATGAAGGAGTGGGCCATTGAAAAGGGCGCAACCCATTATACACACTGGTTCCACCCGATGACAGGCGTTACAGCAGAAAAGCACGATTCCTTTATTTCCCCGACACCTGACGGAAATGTAATTATGGAATTTTCGGGCAAGGAGCTTATCAAGGGTGAGCCTGATGCTTCATCTTTTCCGTCAGGCGGTTTAAGAGCAACCTTTGAAGCAAGAGGATATACTGCCTGGGACCCGACCTCTCCTGCATTTGTAAAGGACGGCTCGCTCTACATACCAACCGTTTTCTGTTCATACACAGGCGAGATTCTTGACAAGAAAACACCGCTTCTCCGTTCAATGGATGTACTTTCCGAACAGGCAGTCCGTGTGCTCCGTCTTTTCGGAAACACCACCACAACAAGAGTTACAACCACAGTAGGACCCGAACAGGAATATTTCCTTATCGATAAAAAGCTCTACGACAAGCGTGAGGACCTTGTGCTGACAGGCAGAACTCTTTTCGGTGCAAAAGCACCTAAGGGTCAGGAGCTTGAAGACCACTACTTCGGCAACATCAATACAAGGGTTTCCGAATATATGAAGGAGCTTGACGAGGAACTCTGGAAGCTCGGCATTTACTCTAAAACAAAGCATAACGAGGCAGCACCTTCACAGCACGAAATGGCACCTATTTTTACAACCTCAAACGTAGCGTCCGACCAGAATGCGCTTACAATGGAGATTATGAAAAAGGTTGCCCTTAAACATAATCTTGTATGCCTGCTTCACGAAAAGCCTTTTGCAGGCGTAACAGGCTCAGGTAAGCACGATAACTGGTCTATGAGTACAAACGATGGTCAGAATCTTCTTGACCCGGGTGCAAATCCAAAGGATAATTTCCAGTTCCTTACTTTCCTTGTGGCAGTTATCAAAGCCGTTCACGAGTATTCCGACCTGCTCAGACTTTCAGCGGCATCCGCAGGCAACGACCACCGTTTAGGAGCTCTTGAAGCACCTCCCGCAATTATTTCCATATTCCTCGGGGATGAGCTTCAGACTATCATTGATGCTCTTGAATCGGGAAAGATGATTTCCGAAAATCAGGACAACGAATTTGTTATCGGCGTAGAGGCTCTCCCTAATTTCCCTAAGGATACCACCGACCGCAACAGAACTTCTCCTTTTGCATTCACAGGCAACAAGTTTGAATTCCGTATGCTTGGCTCTGCCGATACCATTGCCTGCACAAACTATATCTTAAACACTATCGTTGCAAAGGAGCTCAAGGGCTTTGCGGATGAGCTTGAAAATTCAAAGAATTTTGCATCCGACCTTAATAAGCTTCTTGTAAAGACAATTAAGGAGCATAAACAGATCATCTTCAACGGCAACGGTTACGGCGATGAATGGGTTGAAGAAGCTGAAAGAAGGGGACTCCCCAACAGAGTTGCCGCAGTTGACGCAATTCCTCATTACACAGATGAAAAGAATGTTGCTATTTTTGAAGAATTCAAGGTGCTTACAAGAACTGAAATTACTTCAAGAACGGAAATTCTCCTTGAAAACTATTCCAAGATAATCAACATTGAAGCGCTTACAATGGTTGATATGTGCAGAAAGCAGATTATCCCTGCGGCATTTGCATTCTCAAAGCAGCTTGCAGACGCTATGGTATCAAAGCATACTGTAGGCGTAAATTATGACGCTGAAAAGAAGATTGCCGACAAGGTTTCCGCACTTACAAACGGTATCCTTGCGGAAGTTGAAAATCTTGACGAAAAGCTTCTTGGCAGTAAGGATGTTACAGGCACAGAAGCAACAGCAAGATACTACCGTGACAGCGTTTTCTCCGCAATGCAGTCCCTGAGAGCTGTCGTTGACGAACTTGAAACTATAACTCCTTCTTCAATCTGGCCGTTCCCTACATATACGGATCTGCTTTTCTCGGTAAGATAAAAATAAATGAGCCGTGCATTGAATGTACGGCTCAGCTTGTAAAAAAGCGTGGGCATTTCTGCTCACGCTTTCGTTGTTTGAACTTATTCTGCTATTTCAAATGGATTGATGAGGGTTTCGGGGTCAGCAGGGTCAACAAGGAAGTATTCACCGTCAGATTTTACCACCATCATACCTGCTTCATTCATAGCGTCGTATACATAATAAGGGCAGGTCTTGATTTCGCCTGTTTTGCAGTTGACAATCTGTTTACCTAATACTGCATAGTCACCTGTTATAAAAGCACAATCTCCCGGTTTTTCTTTTATTGGCTCAACAATTCGGTTTCCGTCCTTATCAAGAATTATTGTATATCCACCGCCGTCGGTACCGTTTGCATAAAATAAAACATATTTTTCTGTTGCATCATATATATTGTATGGGTCATATCCTGTAATTTCATAAAGCACTTCAAAATTTTTGTCGGGGATTGCCAAGTATTCATCAAAGTCTGAAAAAAACTGTGTTTTGATGATGTAAGAATAGCTCCAATAATCTCCCTTGACATTAACAGGAGTTTCTTCACCTGTGCTTGGGTTATAGATAACGTAATTATCTGCATAATCATTTTCACATAATATTTTATCATCGCTAATTGCCTTAAAATGTTTTAATTCATTCGGATTTAATTCACGAAGTTCCTCGCTATCTATCACTTTATCATTTTTATAATCATAAACTCGGTCACTATCAATATATGCTAAAGATGAAGTTGCATTATGCGCACCATGAAAACTTTTGTATTTGCAGATTGCATATTCAGATGATAACGGAAGCACCCATTCGCCGTTTTTATCAAGAATACCGAAATAAGTAACATCCCCGTCAAAATTCTGCTCCTTTTTGTGAACAGGAATATATTGGTTATACATATAGTAATCATTACACATTTTAGTCTCTACATCATAACTCTCTTTTGTTTCAAGGTTATGTAATTCATCGCTGTCATCTACAGCCATTTTACCAAGAGCAAAGTAAATTTTATTGGCGCCACATTCATACATCTTATTATCAACTGCGTTGTAAACGTAATTTTTTCCGTCAACTTTAAATGACATACAATCAAAATAAACACTAGGGCTGTCTGTGATTTTCAGAATTTCCTTCGGTGCTTCTGTTGTTGTGGTGGTTGCTTCTGTTTCTTCGGCTGTGGTAGTTGTTGCTTCTGTTTTTTCTTCTTCGGCAGCGGTTGTTTCGGCTTCTTCGGCAGCAGCTGTTGTTACATCTGCGCTGTTTGCTGTGTCGGGTGTGTCCGTGCTTGTGCCGCAGGCTGTCATTGACAGAACAAGCGCAGACATAATGATTGCACTTAAAATTCTTTTCTTCATTTTTTTATGCTCCTTTTATTATTAAAATATTAACAGTTGTTATTTTACAGCATTTT
>JAFQUQ010000004.1 GCA_017408395.1 Oscillospiraceae bacterium | reverse complement strand
AAATTCCTTGCCTTAGAGGCGCTCCGCAAGGGGTGAATTCAAAAACAGTCCAGTGGACTGTTTTTGAAGAGGGGACGCCCTGCAAGAGAGGGCGTCCCCTAAATTTGTGCATTATAACATATCGTTGCACCTTTTTCTACAGCCTGAGACGGCACGTTTTGTGCCGTCTTTGACTTTTCGGGTGGAAATTGATTCCGCCCGTTAATGCATTACATAAAGCAAATTTCGTAAGCCGCACCCTTTTCGGTTGCAAAGCTTGTCTGTCCGTCTGCATTGTTTACAGCAACATCTGCGCCGCCGCATTTTACGTTTGCATTACCGTAAATTGTGCAGGGGTTGCCGCACTTTGAAATTATCACGGCATTTTTAACCTTGCCGTCCTGCCAGTCAAAGCTTATTTCAAAGCCGCCTCTTGCGATAATGCCCTTTACGCTGCCTTCCGACCATTCGGACGGTACAGCAGGGATGAAGCTTATCTCGCCGCTGTGGCTCTGTAAAACGGCTTCTGCGATACCTGCACCGCCGCCGAAGTTTCCGTCGATCTGGAAAGGAGGATGCATATCGAACATATTGGGGTTGGTGGAGTTGGAAAGGAGCGCTCTCACGTTCTCCCCTACCTTTTCGCCGTTGTAGAGTCTTGCCCACATATTGATTATCCACGCTCTCGACCAGCCTGTGTGACCGCCGCCGTGGGAAAGTCGTCTGTTTAAGGTCGCAACAGCCGCATCTGCAAGAACAGGGGTGTTGTGTTTAGAGATGATGTCGGCAGGATAGAGCGCAAAAAGCTGTGAAATGTGACGATGTCCCGGCTCTGCTTCATCGTAATCCTCCGCCCATTCCATAATCTGACCGTACTGTCCGATTTCAGGCTCAGGCAGTCTTGAACGCATTTCACGCACCTTGTCGGCAAAATCCTTGTCGATGCCTAAAATATCCGCAGACTCATACACCGCTTTGAACAGACAGTTCAAAATCTGGCTGTCCATTGACGGACCCTGACAGATAGTACCGTATGCGCCGTCCTTGGTGATGTATGTGTTTTCGGGGGAAACGGATGGACTTGTTATAAGTCTGCCCTTGTCGTCCTCAATAAGATAGTCAACGAAAAATTCCGCCGCTTCCTTTAAGGTGTCGTACTTTTCAGCAAGGAAGTCCTTGTCGCCTGTGAAAAGATAGTGCTCGTAAATATGCAGGCACAGCCACGCAAGTCCCATTGACCAGAGAGTACCCGGCAGCCATTTATCCTGCGGTGCGGTATCGCCCCAGATGTCGGTGTTGTGATGACAAACAGCGCCCTTGCAGCGGTACATTTCCCTTGCGGTAACTCTGCCGTTTTCTCTCATACGCTCGATATGGTCAAACAGCGCCGTGTGGCACTCAGGAAGGTTCTGTATCTCTGCGCCCCAGTAGTTCATTTCGGTGTTGATATTTATGGTGTACTTGCCGCCCCACGCAGGCCACATATCCTTGTTCCATATGCCCTGTAAATTAAGCGGAAGCGTACCCTCTCTTGAGCCTGCAATCATAAGGTAGCGTGAGAAATTGAAGTACATCTCAACCAGCTTGTTATCCTTGCCGCCCTCACGGACAAGCTTTAATCTTTCATCGGTAGGCTTTTCGGAATTGCCGCCGCTGTTGTCGTTAAGCTTAAAATCACAGCGGTCGTAAAGCTTTTTATAATCTGCAATGTGACGTTCCTTAAGCTTCTCCGCACCTGTTCTCAGTGCCTTTTTCGCCTGACATTTTGCTAAGTTTTCGTAATCGCCCGTTCTGTAAGAGGTCTGGCAGGCAAGCACAAGCAATGCGCTGTCTGCGTTTTCAACCTTTATACGGTTAGCGTCGGTCTTTGCTGTGCCGCCCTCTGATGAAACGGACACAACTGCGGCATAAGGAATACCGTCGGACATTGTAAAGAGGAGGGTGTTTTCGTCGTAAGCTTCGTTCTTGTCGTAATTGTCGTCCTTGCCGTCGATTACGGAAACAAAGTTTATCTTACCCTTTTCGCTTGCTGTAAAGTAAACCGCCATAACGTTATCGGGGTAGGAAATAAAAACCTCACGCTTATAGTTTACGCCGTCAGATGTAAACTCTACCGTTGAAACCGCCGTTGAAAGGTCAAGGGTACGCTTGTAATCTGTAACATCACCTGTGCTCTGCCAGATGTGAAGGTCGCCCAGAGGCTGGTAGTGACGCTGATTTTCGTTTGTGCCGTAAAAAGCGTCGCCGCACAGGTCCTCTGCTTCTTTAGTCTTGCCCTCACGGATAAGGGTACGCATTTTTTCAAGGTTATCGTAGGCCTTGGAGTTGTTTCTGTAACGGAAGCCGCCCGACCAGATGGAATCCTCGTTAAGCTGGATAAGCTCATCGTTTACTCTGCCGAAAATCATACCGCCTATTCTGCCGCTGCCCACGGGAAGAGCCTGGTCCCAGTTTTCCGCAGGCTGTTTATACCATAAAAGTTCTGATTTATTCATAGGATTTGCTCCTTTAATTTAAAATAAAAATCGGGACAGCCTTTTAAGCTGCCCCGATAACTCTTTGTAAGGCTGTGTTTACATACCTGTAAGACCTGAACGTGCAATACCTTCGGTGAAGTTTTTCTGAAGGAGTATGTACATAATCAGCATAGGTGTAATTGAAATCAGACAGCCGGATTCCATCCATACTATAAGCTCACGAACGTTAACCTGAATGTTACCGTTATCGAAGATTATTCGTGTGAGGTTAGCATCGAGGTTTTTGAGCATGAGGGCGATAGTTCTGTTGTCGGTAAAGAAGGATGTACTTACATAGTAGTCGTTCCAGTACCATACAACTGAAAGAAGGAATACTGTAAGGAAGGTTGAACCTGCGTTTGGTATCATAACCTGTACGAAGGTTCTGAATGGTGAGCAGCCGTCGAGATAAGCTGCATCTTCCAGTTCCTTAGGAAGTCCTCTGAAGGACTGTCTGAACAGATAGATGAACAGGCCTGCACGGATACCGTTTGCGGTAAATGCAGGGAAATACATTGTAACCGCTGTGTTGATGAGGTTAATGTAGTTGCCTGTGATCATATTGTAAATGCCCAGTGGGTTGAAGTAACGGAAGAACATATACTGTGGGATAAGGATGATCTGTGATGGAACGAGGATCATCATGATTACCACGAAGAAAAGTATGCTCTTGCCCTTGAACTTGAATCGTGCAAAGCCGTAGCCTGTGAGGGCACAGGTAAGAACCTGTACAAGTGAACAGCCGATGTTAAGAATAAGAGTGTTCTTGAGTGTGTTCCAGAAGTCCATTGCCCTGATAGCGTCCTTGATGTTGGACATAGTGAATGTCTTAGGGATCCACATGATAGTCGGGTCGTTCATTTCAGCACGGGGACGGAATGCGGAAGATACCATGAAGATAAGAGGATAGAGAATGATGAAGCAAAGACCGAAAACAATTACTGCTCTGAAAACAGGCCATACAGCTTCAAAAAACTGCTTTCTCTTAAGGTACTTCTGTTCTGCGGGAGTAAGGGATTCAAGACGCTTCTTGAATCTTTCCTTCTTCTCGCTTCTTGTAAGCTTGGGTTCCTTGTATTTCTTTTCCGGCTTGAATTTCTTTAAGAAGCCGGAGACCATTGTGTTTGCTGCCATATTTACTCCGCCTCCTTATTCGCCTTCATACCATACAAGCTTGTTCATTATCGCAAAGATAATACCCAGAGCTGCAAGGATAATTCCGAAATAACTCCACGCCAGCGCAGCCGAGTAACCGTACTGCCAGTCACTCTGTACGTCAAGCACACGGATCATTACTTCGTTTGTAGGGTCTGTAAATGCGTCGATTACTGTGTAAACGATGTTTACGAGGATCATAGGTGAAACGTAAGGAAGTGTGATCTTCCAGAAGAATTCCCATGATGTTGCACCTTCGATAGCTGCGGCTTCCTTAGCAGATGTAGGGATGCCCTGTAAAGCTGAAAGGAAGATGATGATCTGAATACCGCACTTCCAAACGAGGTTAAGGATGTCGGAAGTAAGCGTTGTCAGCAGCTCGGTGAATTTTGTACCGAAACCGTAGATACCTACGAATTCCAGAAGCTGGTCAACCATGTCTGTTTCAAACATTGTTGAGAACTGTTCAGCGTTGTTGTTGCCGTTTGTATCGAGGTTACCTGTGATGATTGCGTAAACAGGACCTGTTGCGATGATAACAGGCATGAAGAATACTGCTCTTGCAAATGTTCTTCCTCTGAACTTCTGGTTGATGATGATTGCTACGAACATTGAGAAGATGATGATAACAGGAAGGTTGAACGCCATATTCTCAAGAGCTGTAACAAGGTTCTGTCTGAAGGTAGGGTCGGTCATAAAAGCTCTCTTGTAGTTTGCAAGACCTACCCAGGATTTTGCAAGATAACCGGTTTCAGGCTTAACGTCATTGAATGAGTAGTAGAAGGACTGACACACCGGGATAATGAAGAACATCAGCGCACCGATAAACCAGAGTGCAATGAAGCCATAGCCGTAAAGGCCTTTTTTCTTTTCGTAGGATAAATGCATTTTAGCCATATCAGCCTATGACCTCCTTTCCGATGTAATCGTACAGGCTGTAAGTCTTGCCGTTCTTGTCAACTTTTCTTTCAGCAATGTTTACTCTGATCTTTGTACCGTTTTCGTAAACAGTTTCGATCTCGTCGTCAGAAATGATGTTGTATTCAACGATCTTCTTGTCTGAAACATCGCTGAGGATCTCGCTTGCAAACTTATAGCAGCTTGCAGCGTCGTCTGTCCAGTACTGAGCGTCAGCGTAGTAGTAAACGTCGTAGCGTGTATCCTTAAGCTCGTTTGCTTCGTCGGCAATAAGGTCAAAGCTGAGGTTGCTGCCTGAAGCAACAGCCTTGAGGATGATCTCAGCAAGCTGAGCGTCGCCGTTTACAGCTGTTGTGGAGTAGGACTTGAGACCGTGCATAACGATCTGATAGAACGGAATGTCCTGATCGAAAATATCAAACTTACTGGAATTGAGAGGTACGTTTGTAATGTGGTCTACATATGGGAGAATGTAAGCATTTGCACCGTCAGCAAGAACGGAGCCTACCTTTGAATCAAGGAGAGCGTAGTTTTCCTGAAGGATGCCCTTTGCCATTTCTCTTGATACGGAATTTCTGCCGTAGTCACCGTAGATAGCAGTTGAAGCTGAGCCTACGGAGATGTTTGTGAGACCGTACTTGCTGTAGCTGTCAGCAAGATTTCCGAACATCTTTTCATACATTCTCGGAGAGAGAAGTGAAAGAGCGTCGTAGAACTTGTTTTCGATACCGTAAGCAAGGTCATATGTAAGCTGTCTGGAATAAGCGTTTGATACTCTTACCGCTGTGCTTGTCATTGTCCAGTAGCCGAGGCTTGATCTGAATGTGAGGTTGTCTACAGCAGGGTAAATATCAACGTTGTTGCTTTCTGCGTAGCTTAAAAGGTCGTTGAATGCAGACTTGCCGCCAAGCTTTGAAGCAGGCTTAGCCTTATCCGCAACCTTTTCCTTGATGTCGGCAGTTGTCCACTGATTGTAGTTTACAACGATATTGTCAGCACCGCCTGCATTGAGCTGCTCAAGAATATCCTGAGCCTCATCAAAGGTTGTAGCCTTATGCTGCATTGTTACAGGAACGCCGAGAACGGACTCCTGCTTCATAACAGCACCGTAGAAATCAACGTAGAGCGGGCTTTCAGCAACAGTTTCGGACTTTGTAACGCCGTATTCTTCTGTTGTGATGTAATCCCTGTACTTATCAGCAATATCAACATAGTCAATATCGCCCTTGTCGTCGTTTGATACAGGATAGTATCTTACTTCGATTTCAGGAACGAGGATACCTCTCTTTTCAAATACCTTAAGAGGGTTAGCGTCGCCGCCCATGAGGTATTCGTCGTTGGTTCTCAGCTCGAAATCAAAGTAGCAGGTATTGTAGCTGGTCTTGTTCTGACCTGCAACGTAAGCGTTGATGGTTGCACAGGTGTCACCCTTGTCAGCAACTACCATCATACCGCTGTTGCCCTTTACGATACCGTACATAGGGAGGTAAACCTGCTGTGTAACAGCGGGAGCTGTAAGTGAAACGGCAGTAATATCATCGCCGTAAACCTTACCCTCATAAACCTTAAGACCTGTCTTGCCGTTGTTGAAGTTGATGAGTGCACCGCTTCCGTCAGGAACTACAAAGTAGCCCTCTTCTTCTTCTGTTGCAGCACCGAAGGTTGTCATGAAAGCAAGATTTGTTGTGATCTTGTCTGCGTTTTCTTCCGTGATAGCCTTTGTATCAACGTGAAGCTTGAGATGGTCGGATTCAAGAGTATAAACAACAGGAATCGTGATCTCTGCGGTAGCAAACTTGTATGTTGCTTCAAGACCGTTGGAGGTCTTCTTGTATTTAACCTTACCCTTTACTTTACTGTTCTGGGTGGTTGTTCTTCTCTTGGAAGGCTCACCGTAGATAAGGGTCATACCTGCTTTAAGCTCCTGTATCTGAGCCTTTTTACCTGTGGAAGCGTCCGCATTGATAGGGTTCTGCCACCAGATCTTGCCTGTATTTTTATCTACGAGTGCAATAGTATCTTCGTCATCGTTAAGGTAAAGAGCAAGCTTGTCGTTTTCTGTGATGAGCTCCATCATAGCCATACACTCATCTTCGGTACGGATAACGACATCCTCGTCCCTTGCCTCCTCCTCAGCCTCTTCTGCGGCAGCGGTGTCAGCCTGTGCGTCCTCAGAAACAGCAGGGATTGCACAAAGGGAGAACATCATTGCCAGACAGCAGACGCCTGCGAGGATCTTCTTTAATTTAATCTGCATTGATTTATCACCACTTTTCGATTTAAGTTTAAACTCTCAGTCTGTAAGAAAGCTCTGTATAGATTGAGAATACAAATATGAGTACCTGCTGGAATAATGTGAGAAGGAGTACGAGAAGGAACAGCATAGCGACCATAGCCACAAGTGTAAGAAGAATAAGGGCTATCGTTTTGCCGAAGCTGAACTGATGCACAGCCTTCATTGCGGAAATTGCCAGAACGAAGCTCCAGCAGAGTCCTATGATTTCAAATGCCTGAATGAAGATGTATTCATCCTCAATAAGGAAGTGCGAAAGAACTGTGCCTATGAGATAGCCTGAAATATACGGTATCAAGGCATACGCACTGTAAATGAAGATGTTCTTCATCGAGCCCTCTCCGTCAAAGAGAGTACACATTGCCCAGTTTGCAACTACCCATACACCGAAAAGCACGAAGCTTCGGAAGATATACGGTACGATGTTGAAAATTTTATCGTAATCAGAGTAATACTGGAAGCCGTACAGACGGCTGAAAGCTACCTGCTGGAAGAAGAGAAGGCACACGATAACGATTGCGATTTTCATTGAGCCGCTCTTTTTCCATCTGAGGTCTTCAAATCCCTCAAAGGGGTGCGTAATAACGTGTTTAACGAACTGTCCCTGTGTCAAATCCAGCATATCAAGCACCACCTTTCAAAAATTTAAGCTTGCCTTTTTTCTTTAAGTGACCGAGCACCAGGAATGCAACAACCACAACGATTATTGTTATCATAATAGCTGTGAAGTTTTCCTTGAGCCATTCATCACGATAGCCTTCGAAGGCTCTGCTGTAACGGCCGCGGCTGATGGAAATTTCAAAATATTCCATAGCCTCCTTGTATTCAAATCTGTTGAACAGAGCGTTGCCGATACCGATGTAAGCACGGCGGTAGTTACCGTCATACTTAAGAACGCTCTTCCAGGGTTCAAGGGATTCCTCGTACTTACCGTCGTTGTAAAGATTAGCAGCCTCTGTAACGATCTCACCGAAGGTTGTTCTTGTAAAGATTGTTACGCCGTTCTTACGGGAGTCCACAACGTAAAGCTTGTCATCATGGCTTTCGATAGCGGTTGCTGAACGGAAGGTACCAAGCTGTTCGCCTGTGCCGCCCATAATGAACAGGAGCCAGCATTCCTTGTCGTACTGGAAAATACGTCCGTGCTGGAAGTCGAGGATGTTAAGCTCACCGTTAGGACCGAGGTCGATGTCGGTAAGGCTTGAGTTCTTAGCGTAAATTGAGTAATAAGCAGGGGGAATATCACCGAATGTCATATCAGCCGCACCCAGGGAGTCGAGGATGTTGTCGCCTCTCGGATTAAGCTTCTTTACAAGGTCGGTTGTGGTTTCTGTGGATTCAGTAACCGTATAGATAAAGCCCAGCTCGTCGATGTCGAAGTTTGTGAAGCCGATAGGAGTGTTCTTTGCAGTACGCTCTCTCTGTTCGTCTGTGGAAATCAGATTCCAGAATGCGTTTGCAAGAACTTCAGCAGTCTGTTCAACACGGTTTGCACCGTAGAAGCCGAGAAATTTACCGTCGCTGTTGTACATAACCGCACCCTTTGTAACAGAACGTACAACGATATAAACATTTCCTGCCTTATCTACGAGAACCTTGTTAGGGTTGTAGGTAAGCTCAGCGTCGTAAAGCTCACTTTCAGGTCTGCCGAATTCCTTAAGGATATTGCCGTCTGTGTCACACTTGATAACACGTCCGTTTTCATTGTCGGCAATATAGATAAGGTCTGTGAAGCGGTCTACGAAAATACCCGTAGGCTTTTTAAGAGGACTTGACTCACCGTTGAGTTTAAAGTCTTCCATAACCTTAACGAGATTAAACTCAAGGTCAGTTACAATAATTCTGTTGTTTCCCTTATCCACGATATAAACAAGGTCGTCGTGTGAAACGAAGATGTCGGCAGGTTCATTCATTGTGCCGCATCCGATGGTATTTCCGTCAACGAAACCGTCGGCAGTATAGCCTGCCTGTGAGGAAATAGCGTCGCCCCATCTGTCGTAGTTATAAGGGTCGTATGCCTCGGAAGCTGAAACACTTACTGTGCACATTGAAAGCGCAAGCGCAGCAGCCGAAGCCAATGAAATAAGCTTTTTCAAGCCTGTCATATTATCACCCTTTCCAAATATTCTGCCCACGGAAGATTAATCCTTCATACCGGCGTGAGCCATAGTTTCCATAACGTTACTCTGAGCTGCAATAAAGATTGCAAGAGGCGGTACCATAAGTACAACTGCGGAAGCTGCGATAGCACCCTGTCTTGCGATACCTGCTGCAGCGATCTGCTGAACTACTGTCGGAATTGTCTTAAGTGCCTCATCATAAACGAGGTTACCGCCCGTTGAGTTCCAAGCAGCCTGGAACTGGAAGATGATAATTGTCATAATAGCAGGCTTAGAGTTCGGCATTACGATGCCCCAGCATATACGCATAAGACCTGCACCATCAACCTTTGCAGCTTCGATCATAGCGTCAGGGATCTGACCTACGCTCTGGATCATAAGGTAAAGACCCATTGAGGAAGCGATAAGAGGAAGGATAAGTGCGGAATATGTGTTGATCATACCGAGATTTGCCATAACAATGTACTGCATGATGTAAGTAACTGTTGAGTTGAAGAGAAGTGCGATAACTACTATCTTGTTGATAAGCTTAACGCCCGGGAATCTGCACTTAGCAAGAATAAACGACGCCATACAAGCAAATACAACGTGAAGAACGGTAGCTGTTACTGTAACAAAGATACTGTTGAATACGTTTCTGGAGAAAGGTACCCAGGAGTTGTTTGCAACAACGAACAGATCCTTGAAGTTGTCGCCCGTCGGGTCCATAGCGTAAAGACGAGGCGGCATGATGAAGATTTCCTGTACAGGCTTGATTGATGTTACAATAGCAATGTAAATCGGTGCAATCATAAATAAGCCCAGGAATGTAAGCAGCAGGAAAATGCCGATGTCGTTCTTCCAGGACTTACCTACACGCTTGTTGGTACCCTTGGATTTTTCCATTTTTCTGTGCTCTTTTTCACGTCTTTTTCTGAGGGCTTCAAGAGCCGCAGCGTTTTCAGCTTCAAGCTGTGCTGCTATCTCAGACGGTTTCAAGTCTTTTTTCTTAGCCATTATGATCTCACCCCTTTTAGTTCATATATTTGCCGAGAATCTTACTGATAAGCTTGTTGCACACCAGCATTGCAATGAACAGTACAAAGCAGATAGCTGAAGCGTAGCCCATTTCGTAACGAACCCAGCCATAGTCGAATGCGTGAGTCATAATAGTATGTACCTTATAGTCAGTTGATGGGAAGCCTGCGAGGGAACGTCCTACAATATCAACTGTGAAGGAGGAAACGATCTGCATTACAGCAGCGAACATGAGCTGAGGACCCATTGAAGGGATCGTAATGAAGATAAGTTCCTGTGTTCTGTTCTTGATACCCTCGATAGCGCCTGCTTCGTACATTGACTTGTCAATACCCTGGAAGCCTGCACGGAGCGCAAGGAAGCCTGCACCCATGGAAACCCAGAGCTGTACAACAATTACACAAGGGAGAACATAGTTTGCGTCTGTAAGCCACTGAACGGCACCTGTTGTGATACCCAGTGTGGAAAGAGCCGCATTGAGGTAACCGTAGGAGTCACCTGAGAAGATAAGCTGCCATACGAAGTAGATGTTACCTGCCATTGATGGTGCATAGAAGATAAGTGTGAACACTGTCTTAAGCACAGGGTGCAGCTCGTTGATGAGCCATGCCAGCAGGAAGCTCAGCGCATAACTGAGCGGACCTGTGAAGATAGCAAAGATAAGTGTTGTTCTGATAGAACCGATGAATACGTCGTCTTCGATGAACATTGCATAGAAGTTATCAAAGCCGATAAATTTAGGCGGGAAATGCGCCATATCGAAATCTGTAAAGCCGATAGGCAGAGCCATAATTACAGGAATTACCGTAAACAGGAGAAAGAAGATCATAAACGGTGCAAGCATTACATAACACATGCTGTTACGCTTCATTTCGTGGAGTGTATAATGGAAATTTTCCTTAAAAGTATGCTTCTGCTCTTCTCTTAACAGAATTTCTTTTTTCTGAATCTGTTCAGCCAAAGGGAACCCTCCGTTCTTTTAAGAATCAAGTCCGAGATTCTCACGTTTTCTTGTAATTTCGTTGTTAATGTCGATATTGTAAAGTCTGAGAGTTTCTCTCGCATTTTCCTTATCGTTAACAACAGCACGGAACGCATTCATAATGCTTCGTGTTACAACGTAAGCTGACGGAACGATTGGAATTTCTTCCAGCTGATTCATCTGACCCATAATCTTTTCAAGGTCATTCTTGGACCAGTTGAGCTTTTCAAGAGCTTCCATATTTGCGGATTCAAAACGTCCGAGAGGACCCATTACGCCTTCAACGTTCTGACCGTATTCAACCATAGTGTCAGTTTCTGTAAACCACTTGATATAAGTCCACGCAGCTTCAACATTCTTGCAGTCACGGAGAATGATAGCGCCTGAACCGTTGGAGTTTGCGGCATTAGAAATAGTACCGTCAGCCTGTACTGTGCCGGGAACAGGAGCGAAGTCCCAGAGTCCCTTGATTTCAGGGGCAGCAGTATTGAGCTGGTTATAGAATGTACAGTAGTTCTGGATTACGATAGGAGCTTCACCTGTTCTGAAACGTGTAAAGCCGTCGTAAACCTGGTCAAACTTATAAACATTATAGAAGTCAGTCCATGTAGCAAAAGCGTCAACAGCTGCCTGACTGTCAAAGTTTGTAGCGGTCTGGTCTGCGTTATAATAGTTTGTACCTGTCTGGAGCATAAGGAGAGCGAAAGTATGACCGGATTCGGTAGCAGGAGAAACGGCAGTACCGTTTACGTTACCAGGAAGAACAAGACCCGGCTGCATATACTTTCTCTGGAGAGCAGGAAGAATGTCGATAAGCTCTTCCCATGTTGCAGGAGGCTCGGAAATACCAACCTCAGCAAGCATATCCTTACGATAGAACATCATAGGGAATGTCTGTGTGATAGGCACACCGTAAACATCTCCGTCGTATGTATACATAACAGTTGCGTTTTTCTGGAAACGAGCAGCTACTTCGTCATAATCAGGGAGATTGTTTACAGGCTGGATAAGACCTCTGATAGCAAGGTTTATCGGGAATTCGCCGCCGATAAACAGAGCAACGTCAGGACCCTTGCCTGCGAGAACAGCTTCCATAATAGTACCCTGTACAAGGTTTACGGAAACATCTATGTCGTATTCTGTTGAGAACTGGGAGTCAGTCATCTGCTTGATAACGTTTGTCTGGTCACGACCGATACCGACCCATACGTTGATGGAATTTTCTGTTACATCAGAAAGAACGGTATAGTCTTCAAAGAAGGAGCCCCAGAGTGCCTTTAGACCGAAAGCAAAGTCCTTGAAGAAGTTCTTCTTTACAGAAGTCGGCTCATTGTTTGCAGGAACGATTTCGATAAAGTCGATTTCAAGAGGCTGGCTTCTGTACTGACGCATCCATGAGGAAACAGCAGTAACGTTATCCTTGATAGTGCCGATATAACTTGGAATTTTATAAGGACGCTTTATGCACTTGTCAAAAACGTCAGCAAGACGGTCAAGCGCAGCAGCTTCGGAGCCTTCGATACCTGCAAGCTCTTCGATAACAGCTCTCTCTTTTCTGAGAAGGTTGCCGAGAACTTCAAATCTTTCGAGAAGCTCAGGAATTTCCTTATGAACGTTATAGTCGGTGTACTTATCGGGAGAAGGACCTGTGATCATAAGGATCTGCATATAGTACTGGTTAGCTTCGTAAACGATGCTGTCCAGTTTACGCATGGACTCACCGATGTCGCCCGGGATACATTCAAGAGTAATGGTATGCTTGCCCTTGTCAAGATAGAAGTAAGCAGGTTCGCCGTTTTCATCCTCGGCAGTTACTGCACACCAGTCGTCATCGTAGTAGAACTTGATTTCAGAGAAAGGCTCGGAAGGAACTTCACCGTCAATATAAACACGGCGGTTACTGAAAAGACCTCTCAGCTCATTCTGACGAGCCTTAAGATTAAGCTTGTAGTAACCTGCTGTTTCAGCAGTAAATTCCCATGTAATAGCCTGACCCGAATTATCCCATGTGCCGTCGCCGACTGTATTGTAGCGCTGCTTTGTAGGATGGGAAGGTTCTGTAAGGTAGTTACCTCTGTCATAAGTCGGGAAAAGAGTCTGTGAATTTGTATAAGCGTAATTTTCACCCTGAAGCTTGATGTTTTCAGTGCCTGCATTAGCGGAAAGCTCGCTTTCGGAAGGCTTGGAATAAGCCGCATACTCGCCTACATTATAAATTTTAATGTACTCGATAGCAAACATCGCACGTTCAGAGTAGAGAGAAATGGTGTTTTTACCCTCTTCAAGATTAAAAAGAAGCGGCTCATTAAAAAGACCGTCTTCATCCTTGAAAGCGGTAACATTCCACATAGGCTTTTCAACCTGCGGAGGACGCACGTCATTGTCCTTACTGTCCTGATAGATCGGGCCGTCGCTTGTCCAGATTCTCGGAACATTTACACGTCCTGCGGAGTCATATGGTGACTCGCCGTTAATGAGCACGGAAACTTCGGAAGTTGCAGTGCCGCCTTCGATCTGGATATAGGACATTTCTAAGCTGTAAGCGCCCGCTTTCGGAACATCCACCTCAAAGTTGAGAGTACCCTCTTCATTTTTCCAGATTACTACATTGTCCTTGCCTTCGTAGCTTCCGACCTCAACCTCAGCACCGTCAACAGCGTCAACAAAATTCAGCTGAGCTTCCTCGTCGGGTCTTGCCACATTGGCAATTTCATCGTAATATTCGCTGTAAGTTTTCTGCTTGACAAACAGCGTTGTTTCCTCTGCCGAAGTGGTGTTTGTGTTTTCAGCCGTTACAGGTACGGTTGCAAAAACGGACACACACAGCAATGCAGCGATTGCAGCGGAAACAATTCTCCTTAAATTTGTTTTCTTCGACAACAGATAGACCACCTTTCATATAAAATCGCAAATATCTGTATTGTCTAACTCATTCAACAGAATACAAAAATGTGTACATCTCATGTAAAACGTGATAGTTATGTACACATCTGATGAAAAGTCATTGAGTCGTATTATAATTATATCAATTTGCATAAGCCTTGTCAAGGCGACAAAAACGATTTTGTACATTATTACGCTTTTGTTCACACAATATAACATTATTGTAATTTATTAGGTTACTAAAACGTTTTAGATTAGTCAAAAAGGAGTAGGTTGGTATATCCCGATTGTGCAAAGTGTACAAATAAAAGCAGAATACCACCCTTTTCTGAGCTTCAGATCAGGGGTGGTATTCTGCAAAAAGAAAGACCGCTGTACGTTCTGCACCGTACAGCGGTCTGAAAGTTTGATGTTAGAATAACGTTATACATTTAACATCGTATGTTAAAGTTATAAGTTATTTTTCACGAAGATTTGCGCATTGCACACCGTTTTGAACGGTATGGAATTAGCCTCTCTTCTTAGCAACTACTGCAGCAGCAGCGAGAGCTACTGGAATTACAGCGAGTGCTACAGGAGCGTTACCTGTACCTGGGTTTTCAACTACAGGAACATCTTCTACTACTGGTTCGTCAACTACAACGTCTTCTTCAACGTCTTCTTCAACAACGTCTTCTTCGATGTCTTCTTCAACAACATCTTCTTCAACGTCTTCTTCGATAACGTCTTCGTCAGCTTCAACGCCAGCGTCAGAAGCAACGTCTTCAGCTTCTGTGTTAGCACCTGTTACTTCGAGGGAATCCCAGAACCAGATGTAAGATGTAGCGAGCTGCATCTTTGTGAGGTATGTTGCATATGTGTTAACAACAGCACCGTCGATAGCGTCTGTCCAGTTGAAGGAAAGTGTTGTAGCACCGTAGTCGAATACGTTTGTATCCTGGAGGCTCATTGTGAGGTTGCCGTTTACAACGAGAGCGCCAGCCCAGAGGTTGTAACCTGTCCAGTCATAAGAAGAAGAGTAAACATATTCTGTGTTTTCATCACCGTAGAGGTTGTAGAGGTGCTGAGCAAACTTAGTGTACTGCTTGTCGCCGTTAGCGTCGTATTCACCCTTAGCGTTTACGCCGTCAGCAGCTGTGTTGAATGTGAATGTAACATCATCGTAGTTAGCGATTACGTCGTTGATTACTGGAACAACGTTGATGTAGGACTTGCCCTTTGAGATGAGGCTCATGTCATCAGCAGAGAGGTATTCGAGGATGTTTGTGAGAGCACCGTCGATGTTCTCTGGATATGCAGCTGTAACGTAGAGGTTACCTGTATCGTTTTCTGTGGATGTGATTGTCTTGTAATTAGCACCACGGGATGTTGTGTTGTAGTTTGTGAGCATTGGGTACTTAGTAACCTTTTCGCTTGTAGCGGACCATGCAGACATTACAGTGTGGAGAATAACCTTTACAGCTTCATCATCTGCAAAGTTGATAGCTTCCTTAGCATCATCTGTGCCAGCTTCGAGAGCAGCGATTACGTTTGGTACAGCGTAAAGTTCAGAAACTGTCTTGTCTTCCTTAGCATCGAGAACCTTGTTGTCGTTGATATCGTACTTGATGAAAGCACCGTCAGCAACGTCGTAAGCAGGAGCAAGTTCCTTAACAACGATCTTGCCTTCTACTGTTGGAGCTGGATCGTGATCAGCAGCCCATACTGGGTTGAGAGCTAATACCTTAGCATCTGTTACAACGAGATCAGCAAGGCCAGCGCCTACTGTGTAGGACATTTCAGCAGCGAGGTCAGCACCATTCCAGTCAGAACCAAGGTGTGGAGTTGTTACTGCAACTGTAGCTGTGAAACCGCCTGTTGTTGGGTTGATACCCTTGTCATCAACAGGGATAGTCATAACGGATGTGCCGTTGTATGGAGACTTAACCCATGAGCTTGCGTTGAGTTCCCAAGAGTGTGTACCATCGATGAAATCAACAAAGTTGAATGCCTTGTCTCTTACGTTATCTGTAAGTGTGTTACCGGATACAGTCCACTTAGCATCTTCTTCTTTGAGGTTGCCGGAAATATCCTTGAGCTGAATCTGAACGAAGTCCTTAGCTGTTGTATCAGAAAGGTGTTCGATCTGTGTGGAGAATGTTACGGAACCTGGTTCAACGGAGTATACGTTACGAACGAGGTTGTACTTGAGAGATACTGAATCATCAGCGAAAACTGTTGTAGCCATTGCAGATGTAGCTACTGCGCATGCTGCTACTGCAGCGATTGTCTTTTTCATGTTCATGAAAAATTCCTCCTTGTTTTGTTTCGTTTTTTCTTTATATATTTCCAAATATGTAATGGAAATCTATATTACTTGCGATACTCCGAAAGGTTACTTAAACGCTTTCTTTATATCACGCTATTATTCTACCACCCAATTACGAAAGTGTCAATGTACATCTGCACCAAATTTTAAAACAGATTTTCATTTATGCTGTACACTTTTCACCAAAAAGTGAGCTTTTTAAGCTTCCGACGGTGTTTAAGGAGTTACAGCGCTGACATTTTCGTAACCGCTTTGTAATAACTCGTGACGAATATCGCTTTGCTGATTATATCATCTGATATGGGTTTTGTCAAGCGTTTTTTTCAAATTACTCCTTCTTCATCCTCTCGGTGCACTCCGCCGCTTCCGCATAAACACGCTCAATGTCCATCGTTTTAAACTCGCCCTTTTCATAAAGCACACGTCCGTTGCACATTGTAAGCTGAATATTCGACTTCGAGCCGCTGTATACTATATTTTTAACAATGTTGTTGACAGGCTGCATATTGGGCTGATTAAGGTCGATTACGATAAGGTCAGCCTTTTTGCCCTCTTCAATGGTATCGCAGTCGTTTAAACCCATTGCAAGAGCACCGCCCTTTGAAGCCATACCCAGCACAATATCCGCAGGCATTGCCGCCGCATCGTCAAGTTTAAGCTTCTGGAGCACCGTTGCAAGATACATTTCACGGAACATATCCAGAGCGTTGTTGCTTGCAGGACCGTCCGTGCCGATTGCAAGATTTATGCCCGTTTCATTCATTCTGCACAAAGGCGCAATTCCGCTTGCAAGCTTGGAATTCGAGCCCGGATTTGTCACCGCCCACAGCCCTCTCTGCTTAAAAATTCCCAGATCCTTATCGCTCATATGCACGCAGTGGAAGCCGCCGCCGCCGTATTCAAACATACCAAGGCTTTCCATAAGCTCCGTAGGAGTCATTCCGTTGTGACGCTCCTTACAGCCCTGCACCTCGGACGCAGTTTCCGAATTATGCGTGTAAACGGGCTGTTTATACTTCCTCGAAAGGTCGGCGATACCCTTCATAATGGAAACGTCGGTGGTATATTCTGCGTGGAAGCCTAAACGGTAGCTGACGTACTCGCTGTGATTTTTAAACTTATTATATAGTGTATCCAGTTTTAAAAGTGCGGCGTCGCACTCGTCCGCAGAGCCTGCAACGGAGCCGCACATTATTGTACGCACCCCTGTTTCATCGGCAGCCCTTGCCATAAAATCAGGCTCAAAATACATATCAAAGCAGGCTGTTATGCCGCTTGTGAGATATTCCGCAAAGGATAATTTTGCAAGACGGTAGATGTCATCCCCCGTAAGCTTTGCTTCCATAGGGAAAACCTGCTGAAAGAGCCAGTCGTTCAGCGGCAGGTCGTCCGCATAGGAACGCAGGAAGGACATTGCAGAGTGGGTGTGTGCATTTTTGAATGACGGCATAATCAGATTGCCGTTTAAATTTATCTCACGCTCAAACTTAACGTCCTTCGGAGCGTCCTTTTCACTTCCAACGTAAGAAATTTTATCCCCGTCGGTGTGCACCTCGCCCCATACTATATTATAATCTTTTAAAGTCAGTATACGGCAGTTGTAAAATCTTATACCCATAGTAATCATTCCTCTTTCCTGAACATTTTGTATAAACTTTCTCTGAACGGCGGACGGCATATTCCCTTTTCCGTCACTATTGCCGTAATAAGCTCGCCGTCCGTCACATCAAAGGACGGATTATAGCATTTTACCCCCTCAGGTGAAGACGGCTCGCTGAAAAACATTGTTTTTATCTCGTCTGGGCTTCTCAGCTCGATTTTTATGTCTTCCCCCGTTTCGCAGGTAAAATCTATTGTTGACGACGGGCAGAAAACATAGAACGGTATGCCGTAATGCTTTGCAAGCACCGCCGCACCGCTTGTACCTATCTTATTTGCGGTGTCACCGTTTGCCGCAACCCTGTCACAGCCTACGAAAACCGCATTTATCTTCCCCTGCTTCATTACCGTTGAAGCCATATTGTCGCAGATAAGGGTCACGTCTATACCTGCATTGAAAAGCTCGTAAGCTGTAAGCCTTGCGCCCTGAAGCAGAGGACGTGTTTCATCGCACCACACCTTAAACTCGTAACCTCTCTCCTTGCCGAGAAAAAGCGTACCCAGTCCCGTACCGTACCTTGAAGTTGCAAGAGGACCAGCATTGCAGTGTGTAAGTATACCGTCACCGTCCTTAACGAGAGTCAGACCGTACTCGGAAATGGCTTTGCACATTTCAATATCTTCCTTGTGGATATTTTCCGCTTCTTCCTTTAAAAGAGGGAGTATCTCCACGGGAGAAAGACCGTCGTTTTCCTTAACGATACGCTCCATTCTTTCAAGAGCGTGGCTTAAATTTACAGCGGTAGGACGTGATGAATTTATATAGTCCTTTTTCTGTTTAAACGCACTGTAAAAATTTCCGTAGCTGCTTAAATCAAGTGCCTGCGCAGTTACATACATACCGTAGCCTGCACAAATTCCGATAGCGGGAGCTCCTCTGACACGAAGCTTCTGTATCGCCTCGTAAACCTGCTCAGCCGTTTTAAGCTCAAGATAAACGGTACGGTTCGGAAGCTCCGTCTGGTCGATTATTATTACAGCGCCGCCGTCCTCGGAAAGACGGACGCTGTCTGTTTTTATTCCATTCTGTAAATTACTCATATGATTCCTTTTCCGACATACATTATTTTATTCTCTTCTGAATATCCTCTTCCGACGGCAAAGTCTCCTCCAGTTCCTTAGGAAGAGTTCTTGTAACCTTGTACTCGCTGACTCCGATCGGCTTGCTCATATCTCTCAAGGTATATTCAGCAATAATATTATTTTTACTTTTACACAGCAGCAGACCTATGGACGGATTATCTTCGTCTTTTTTCAGTTCCGAATCTACCGCAGATAAATAAAAATTCAGCTTGCCTGCATATTCAGGTCTGAACTCCCCTGTTTTCAGCTCAATAACCACATAACACCGCAAATTCAGATTATAGAAAAGCAGATCAAGATAAAAATCCTCACCGCCTATCTCAATATGATATTGATTTCCAAGGAACGCAAATCCCTTTCCAAGCTCCAGCAAAAGCGACGTAACATTCTTGACCAGTTCATTTTCGATATCACGCTCAACCATATCAGCCTTAAGCGGTATAAAATCAAAAATATACGGATCTTTCATAGTCTGAACCGCTAATTCACTTTGCGTATCAGCAAGTTTATTATTAAAATTGCTGATCTTGTCAGCAAGGACCTGTCTGCCGTACAAATCGGATTCTATCTGGTGAACAAGAATATTTCTTGACCAGCCGTTCTCTATGATTTGATTAAGATACCATTTTCTTTGGGAACCTTCGTTGATTTTATCAAGAACCACCACATTGTGTCCCCAGGGAATTTGTGCAACAACCTGTTGCACAAATTCAGTATCATCATAGGTTGCTGCAAGCTTGGACATATATTTAAGATTTCTCACTGAAAAACCTTTCATGTCAGGAAAATCCAGCTTTATATCCCGTGCAAGATTTTCAACGAATTTACTCCCCCATGATTTATGGTCATTTATAATTTTTCCTATATTCCAATACAGGAGAATAAGCTCCCGGTTTGCAGCAACAGCCGCTTTATACTGAGCTGAGCGGATATTGCTTTTTATATTGTTTACTATTTCAAGATATTCATTGCTGTTTACAAGCATAATAATTTTGCCTCGCTAAACTTAAAAATCCTTTATCATCTGCATATAGGGCAGCACACGGAAGCCCTGTTTTTCATAGAGCCGCACGGCAATTTCGTTTTCAGGCTCGGCTTCAAGGCGGAACCTTTTTACTCTGCCGCCGTAGTGTTTATGCAGGAAATCGAAAAGCTCCGTCCCCAGACCTTTTCCACGGTATTCCTTTTTAATGTAAATATCCTCTATCCACACCGACAGACCGCCTGCCTCCGTATGAAAGGTCTTTGCCGTAATGCAGTAGCCTGCATTTTCGCCGCCGTACTCCATTATAAACCCTTCCAGATACACGTCCGACCGCATTATCTCATCAAAATCCGCTTCAAGCTTTTCTGTCGGCAGAGGCTTTTCAACTGCGTCCGTGTGGTAGAATTCATCTGCGGTACTGAGGAAAAAGTCCCTGTCCTCTGCTTTAAAAAATCGTATCATTTTAACCTCACACATCCAGCTGATAGAAATAATCGTCCATCACAAAGCCTTTTCCGATGTCCGTCACGCCCTCGCCTATAAGCTTAAAGCCTGTCTTTTCGTAAACTGCAATGGAGCTTGCATTGTTCTTGTTTACTGTGAGCCATATTGCCTTTAAGCCGTTGTTTAAGCAGTATTCCTTTAAAAATGCAAAGGTTTTGCCTGCATAGCCCTTCCCTCTGTACTCTTTCTTAAGATAGATTTTGGAAAGGAACAGCCTGCCGTCCTCCTCGGCGTGTATTGCGGTGTAGCCCATATGAACGCCGTTGCGGTGGATAAAATAATATTTGTAGCCTGTGGAACGTATCTGCTCCGTCATTGCCTTTACCGACTGGAACTTGTCCACCATATAATCTATCTGCTCCGCCGTAAGAATGGACGGGAACCACTCGTGCCAGATCTCATCGGCAATTTCCGCACAGACCTTTATCTGCTCATCCGTTTCAACGGGAATAAGCTTTACATCGTTCATTTTCTTTGCACTCCTTAAATTTCTGAAGAATTCCTTTAAAATCCCCTCGCACTCCTCCTGCATTACCCCCGCTATGATTTCGGGTTTATGGTTATAGGGCAGTTTAGAAAAATCCGCCACAGAGCCGAGAGAACCTGCTTTTTTATCATAAGCGCCGTAAACTACCCTGTCAATGCGTGCGTTTATGACAGCACCCGTGCACATGGGACAGGGTTCAAGGGTAACATAAAGGGTGCACCCCGACAGCCGCCAGCCGCCTAAAGTTTTACAGGCCTCGTCTATTGCGGAAATTTCGGCGTGTCCGAGGGCGTTTTTCGCTTTTTCACGGCTGTTTCTGCCCTCGCCTACGATTTTGCCGTCCCTGTCACGCACCACAACCGCACCTATGGGAGCTTCTCCCTCGTCAGCCGCAAGCTGTGCAAGCTCAAGTGCCCGTTTCATATACATATATATAGTATCCGTTTCAATCACAACCTTTATATATAGTATATATTTATTTTCCGCAAATTGCAACAGCCTGCAAAAATTTAATCCTGTTTACATAAAATGTATTTTTACTCCTTAAATTTCACGCATTCATAAAAAAATCACAACTTTAATCGTTTGAAATTGTGAATTTTTTTAAATCCCCTTGCAATAATCGTTTACAGATGTTAAAATGTAAGTACTAATGCAATGGGGTAAACCTAATTTAATTTTAAGGAGTGTTTTAAAAATGCAGTTCGGACATTTTGATCTCGAAAATAAAGAATATGTTATCACTAACCCTGCTACACCTGCACCTTGGGTAAACTATCTGGGTTCTCCTGAATACGGTGCAATCATTTCCAACAACGCAGCAGGCTATAGCTTCGTAAAATCAGGCGCAAACGGCCGTATCCTCCGTTACCGCTTCAATTCCAATATGTCTCTCCCGGGCAGATTTATCTACCTCAGAGATAACGACACAAAGGACTACTGGTCCGCTTCCTGGCAGCCTGTAGGCAAGCCTGTTGACACATACAAGAGCGAATGCCGCCACGGTACTGCTTATACAATAATTTCCGCTGACTACGCTGACGTTCACTCCGAGGTTACATATTACGTTCCTCTCAACAAGACTTATGAAGTTTGGAGAGCTATCATTACAAATACTTCCAACGCCGAAAAACACCTCTCCGTTTACGGCTTCTGTGAATTCACAAACGAAAACAACTACGAACAGGATCAGGTAAACCTCCAGTACACACAGTTCATTACAAGAACTACCTTTGAAGAAAACAAGATCCTCCAGCACATCAACGAAAACAGCGGCAAGGACGAAACAGGCTCCAACCACAGAGAACGTTTCTTCGGTATGGTAGGCGCTGACGTTTGCGGCTACAACGGTTCCCTTGACCACTTTATCGGCAATTACAGAACATACAGCAACCCTATCGCTGTTGAAAGCGGCAGATGCGACAATGTTCTCAACTATAACGCTAATGCCTGCGGTGCTCTCCAGTCTGCTGTAACTCTCGGTGCAGGCGGCACTATCGAGCTTATCTACATCGTGGGTCAGAAGGACAACGCTGAAGCTACTGCTATCCTCAACGAATACAAGGTTGCAGGCAAGGCTGACGCTGACATCAAGGAGCTCAAGAAATACTGGCACAAGAAGCTGGGCAACTTCCAGGTCAAGACTCCTAACGATGCATTCAACAATATGATCAACGTTTGGAACGCTTACAACTGCTTCATCACATTCATCTGGTCAAGAGCTGCTTCCTTCATCTACTGCGGTTTAAGAAACGGCTACGGCTACCGTGATACAGTTCAGGACATCCAGGGTATCATCCACCTTGACCCTGAGCTTGCTGCTGAAAAGATCCGCTTTATGCTCTCCGCACAGGTTGACAACGGCGCAGGTCTTCCACTTGTTAAGTTTGACCACAACGCAGGCCACGAAACCTGCCCTGACGAAAACGACGAAAATTCCGTTTACGCTAAGGAAACAGGCCACCCATCCTACCGTGCAGACGACGCTCTCTGGCTCTTCCCGACTATCGTTAAGTACATCGGCGAAAGCGGCAACAAGGCATTCCTCGACGAAGTTATCGTATATTCAAACGGCGGCGAAGGCACTGTTTACGACCACCTTAAGAGAGCTATCAACTTCTCTATGACACACCTCGGCGACCACAGTATGCCTGCAGGTCTCCACGCTGACTGGAACGACTGCTTAAGAATGGGCAAGAAGGGCGAATCCACATTCGTTGCATTCCAGCTTTACTACGCTATGACAGTTCTCAAGGGCTACGCTGTTGAAAAGGGCGACACAGAATACGTTGCTTACCTTGATAAGGTACAGGGCGAGCTGGGTGCTTCCCTCGACAAGTGCTGGGACGAAGACAGATGGATCAGAGGTATCCGTGAAGACGGCGTTATCGTAGGCGCTAAGAAGGACCCAGAAGCTAATATGTGGCTCAACCCACAGAGCTGGGGCGTAATCTCAGGCTTTGCTTCCAAGGAACAGGCTGAAAAGTCAATGGACTCCGTTCACGAGATCCTCAACACACCTTACGGCGTAAAGCTTCTTGAACCACCATACGTTAAGAATTACTTTGACGGTGCTCTTATGCACATCTTCAACCCTGATACAAAGGAAAACGGCGGTATCTTCTCTCAGTCACAGGGCTGGGCAATTCTCGCTGAATCCCTCCTCGGCCACGGTAACAGAGCATTCGAATACTTCCTCGAATCCTCCCCTGCTGCTCTCAACGACAAGGCTGAGATCAGAGTTATCGAGCCATACGCTCACGGTCAGTTCACAGAATCCACACGTTCACCATTCGAAGGACGTTCACACGTTCACTGGCTCACAGGTACAGCTTCAACAGTTATGGTTGGCTGTGTAGAAGGTATCCTCGGTATGCGTCCTGACGCTGACGGTCTTAAGATCGCTCCTTCCATTCCATCCGAATGGGACAGCTACTCTGTTGAAAAGACATTCAGAGGCAAGAAGCTCTCTATGACATTCAACAACCCTGACCACGTTGAAAGCGGCGTTAAGTCCATCGTAATCAACGGCAAAACAATCGAAGGCAACTACCTCCCTGCAGCAGAACTTGCTGACGAAAACGAAATCGTAGTAACTCTCGGTTAATCCGCCAAAGGCGGCTCAGGGATTCCAAAGGGGCAATGTCCCTTTGGCAAGGTTAAGGGCAGCGCCCTTAGCAAACCCAAGCAAAACCAAAAGCAACACTAAAGCGCAATTCAGAGTAACCCCCAAAGGTTAAGAAAAGTTAATCTTTTCAATAATCTTAAGTGGTACGTTAATCTGAATTGCGCTTAATTTTTATCCGTTTTAAACTAAACAAACCCTCGTTGCAAATCGGAAAAAGCGTAAGCGTTTCTGATTTGCAACGACAAAACAAATAAAGATTACAGCTAAAAAAAGCCTGCCGCAGTAAATTTGCGGCAGGCTTTATGTATGTCACTCAATTACGCACAGAATGAGAAAAATGACTTAAGAGCCTCACAAAGGGATGTGAAAATGTTGCACATAATTTTTATTCTCCTTTCGCTGTTTTGTATTTTTCTCCCGGGATTGTCTTAATTATAACAGAATTTTTCCTTGTTTTCAATGCAAAATATATGGGATACGAGGGGGATTATGGGTATAGTGGATAATAGTTCCTTTTTATATTGGCTTTGTTGATTTTGATTGAAAAACGCTTTCGCTTATTTTCAATCAAAATCAAGGGTAGGTATTGCTTAACAGGGTAAAATTTAAGCGCAATTCAGATTAACGTACCATTTAAGATTATTGAAAAGATTAACTTTTCTTAACCTTTGGGTTTTGCTCTGAATTGCGCTTTAGTTTTGCTTGGAATTACTAAGGGCTTTGCCCTTAACCCACCAAAGGCTCTGTCCCTTTGAACCCAAGCAAACGCAGTTTGCTTTCAAGCCATTTTGAAAAAGGCTTGACCTAAAACTTTATCGTCCGTGTCAGTCTGTAACGTGGCTGTTTTCCAGATATTCTTCTCTTTCTCTGCCGAGGACGATAACGCTTAACGGGTCGAGGTCGTAATCGCCTGTTACGGTGCGCATTGGTCTTACGCCTGCACAGTTGCTGTCTATGTAGACGCCGTATTCGCCGAATGCGTGAAGCTTTACGGAATATTCGTTAGGATTGATAAAGACTATCATTTCCTCAAAAAGATTGTCATTTTTAAGGATAAAGCCTACAACGTGCTGAGGAAGATTATCCAGATACCATAAATTTTCCGCAACCTGGCTGTTGTCGTACATTCTTAATGCGGAATGTGCTTTACGGAAGGCTATAAGACCCTGATAATACTCAAAAACACTGCGGAACTCGGATTTTCTGTTCCATTTTAAGCTGTTGATAGCGTCGGGGGATTTATAGCTGTTATGGTCGAAAACCATACCGCCCGGGAACGGCTTTGAACGGAGGAACTCCTGTCCTGCCTGAATAAACGGGATACCCTGTGAAAGGAAAACCATTGCCGCCGCAAGCTTATCCATTTTGATACGCGTTTCAACGCTTGCGGTGGGGTTTGTGTAGTAAAGCTTATCCCAGAGGGTCAGGTTGTCGTGAGCTTCCACGTAGTTTACAGTCTGTGTAGGATGGTCTGCCCAGGAATATTTTGTAAGATTAGGCAGCTGCGGATGCGGAATTCGTCCCGACATAATCTCACGGACAAAATCTTCCGAGCCGCAGGCACCGTTTACATAGCCTTTCTGCTTGTTTTCAAAGTTGTTGCCCTTGACGGTATCTCTGAAATCGTCGCTGAAATAAGCTACATTCGGTGTAAATCTTGCATTGAGCTTCATACAGCGCTTTTCCCATTCAAGGGGTGTGTCGCCGCCTGTCCAGCCCTCACCGTACATTATAACGTTAGGATTTATCTCGTGCAGGACACGGTACGCCTCGTTTATGGTTTCGTTGTCGTAAAGTCCCATAAGGTCAAAGCGGAAGCCGTCGATTTTATACTCGGTCATCCAGTGCACAAGGCTGTCGATGATATATTTACGCACCATTGCACGCTCGGTTGCAAGCTCATTGCCGCAGCCTGAGCCGTTTGCGTAAAGATTAAGCTTGTTGTCCCACTGGCGGTAGTAATAGCAGGGGTAAGTCTTTGTGAAGCAGGAGTCCGCCGTTGCGTAGGTGTGATTGTAAACCACGTCCATAATTACGCCGATACCTTCTCTGTGAAGAGCGTAAACCATACGCTTGAACTCTGCAACTCTTGACTTGCCGTCAAAGGGGTCGGTCGAATATGAGCCTTCGGGAACGTTGTAATTCTGAGGGTCATAGCCCCAGTTGAACTGCGGCTTGTGCACCTGTGTTTCATCTACGGTAGCGTAGTCAAAGGCAGGCATAAGGTGAACGTGAGTAACGCCCAGCTCTTTAAGGTGGTCGATACCGACAGAGTCGCCTGCGTCGTTTACGAGTCCCTTTTCAATAAACGCAAGGAAGCGTCCTTTATAGCAGAAATGACCGCTTGGGTCGATGGAAAAATCTCTGATGTGCATTTCGTAAATGCAGGCGTCGGTGTAATGTTCAAGGGGAACGTAGCCCTGATTTTCCCAGCCTGCGGGGTTGCACTTCTGGAAATCGAGCACCATACCCATTGCGCCGTTTGCACCTGCGGTCTTGGCGTAAATATCGATAGTTTCCTGTTCAAGGCCGTCGTTTGTTACCATATATGTATAGTATACGCCGTCAAGGTCGCCGAAAACTTCCTTGGACCACACGCCGTTCTTTCCCTTTTTCATAGGCAGATTGCGGTAAGGCTTTTCTTCCTTGCAGGTACGGTAAAGATGTATGGAAACAGCCTCCGCTTCAGGCGCCCACAGCTTGAACATAGTTTTTTCCTTTGTATATGTTGCACCGAGGTCATTGCCCTCGTAAGCATATTTAGCGTCGATATGTGAAAACACTTAAACACCCCATAACAATTAGTGATATACTATAATTTTACACTAAAACGTTTAATATGTAAATATCCTTTTTTAACAAACAACAATGTTAATATGTGTACATTTCATAAAAAATGTCATTTC
The DNA here is from genome assembly GCA_017408395.1 of Oscillospiraceae bacterium. Classification (GTDB taxonomy): domain Bacteria; phylum Bacillota; class Clostridia; order Oscillospirales; family Ruminococcaceae; genus UMGS363. Next base: position 25,846 of record JAFQUQ010000004.1, on the reverse strand, counting down.
ACAGCACAGAAAATTATATGTTTTTTAACAAATCAGTCGGATAAAGTTATATTTTGTTTGTCCGAAGTGATTTTTCCCGTATCATTAAGACGTCGCAGCTCACGCATCATTGCGCTTCTGTCAACAGCAAGATAATCCGCAAGGTCGGTGTAGGAAACAGGGACAGTGAAGGTATTTCCGCCGTTTTCCCTGCTTAAATGGCAGAAAAATGTCATAAGCTTATCCTCAATGGTACGCTGCTGTAAAATACTGGTGTGTATAAACACCCGTCCCGTTATTCCGCAGATGTTGTTCATAAGCTGTGCCGCCGTCATGTCCCCCTTTGACGAGGCCTCCGCAAGCTTCCCAAAGGACCACACGGCAATTTCACAGCCCGAATGTGCAAAAAGACAGGAGTAGCTTCCCGTGTGAATGTCGGGGAACATTCCGCTGTTTATAACATCTCCGCAGGTAAAAAACTCCAGAATGTTCTTTTTTCCGCTTTCATTTATCTCGGCAATATACGCCGTTCCGCTTAAAACAATATATATGGTGTCCCGATTTTCACCCTCCCAGGACAGCATCTCACGCCTGCCCAGACTCCTCACCGCAAGCCTGTTTTTAGCCGCAAACGCCGTCAGCACCGTGCTTTCGGGACGCTTTGACCGATTAAAATCAAACATTTTTAAACCCCCATATATTGATAAATTTAAAAATACACAACACTATATATTGAATTATAACACAAAATTGTTGCATTTGCAACAGCAAATTTTACCGTTAACGGTTATAATAATCTATACTGGCATTTTTAACGGGCTTTGTCGTAAAATGCCATTTATAGGGAAGATTGACCGGAATACGGTTTTATATAAGTTTATGAAAAGAAAGGACGGAGCAGATGAAAATTATTAAGAGAAACGGTTCGGAAGAAAATTTTGATATGAGCAAAATCGTCAACGCTGTTACAAAGGCTAACAACGCTTCCGATAAAATTGAGCTTAACAACGAACAGATCGAAGATATTGCAGATTACATCGAATACCGCTGCGGCAAAATGAACAGAGCCGTGTCCGTTGAAGAAATACAGGATATGGTCGAAAACCAGATCATGTCAAAGGGCGCTTTTGAGGTTGCACGACGTTACGTTAAATACCGTTACAACCGTTCCCTTATCCGTAAGGCAAACACCACTGACGACAGAATTCTTACCCTTCTCGAATGCAACAACGAAGAGGTAATTCAGGAAAATTCCAACAAGGACCCTGTTGTAAACAGCGTTCAGCGTGACTATATGGCAGGCGAGGTAAGCCGTGACATCACAAAGCGTCTGCTTCTCCCACAGGACATCGTTGACGCCGACAAGGAGGGCATTATCCATTTCCACGACTCCGACTATTTCGCACAGCATATGCATAACTGCGACCTTGTAAACCTTGAGGATATGCTTCAGAACGGTACTGTCATCAGCGAAACTTTAATCGAAAAGCCACACAGCTTCTCTACCGCCTGCAACATTGCAACACAGATAATCGCTCAGGTTGCCAGCAACCAGTACGGCGGTCAGAGCATAAGCCTTTCCCATCTTGCACCTTTTGTACAGGTATCAAGAGAAAAGATACGCTGCGAGGTGCTTGAAGAAATGTCCCTTCTCAGCTTTAAACCAAGCGAGGAACAGCTTGCGGAAATCGTTGAAAGACGTCTTCACAGCGAAATCGAAAAGGGCGTCCAGACAATGCAGTATCAGGTCATAACTCTTATGACAACAAACGGTCAGGCACCCTTCCTTTCAATTTTTATGTATCTTAACGAGGCTAAAAATCCTCAGGAAAAGAAGGACCTTGCACTTATTATAGAGGAAATGCTCCGCCAGCGTTATCAGGGCGTAAAAAATGAGGCGGGCGTGTGGATAACACCTGCATTCCCTAAGCTTATCTACGTTCTTGAGGACGACAACATCGAGGAAGGCTCCGAATATTTCTACCTTACCGAGCTTGCGGCAAAGTGTACGGCAAGAAGAATGGTGCCCGACTACATCAGCGAAAAGATGATGCTTGAGCTTAAAGTTGACAGGAACGGCAACGGAAACTGCTATCCCTGCATGGGCTGCCGCAGCTTCCTTACACCTTATGTTGACGAAAACGGCAAGCCTAAGTACTACGGCCGCTTCAATCAGGGCGTAGTTACAATAAACCTTGTGGACGTTGCACTTTCTTCAAGAGGAGATATGGACTCATTCTGGAAGATTTTTGACGAAAGACTGGAGCTTTGCTACCGTGCTTTGATGTGCCGCCACGAAAGATTAAAGGGTACCCTTTCCGACGCTGCTCCTATTTTATGGCAGTACGGCGCTATCGCACGTCTTGGTAAGGGCGAGCCTATCGACAAGCTTCTTTACGGCGGATATTCCACAATTTCCCTCGGCTACGCAGGACTTTACGAGTGCGTAAAGTTTATGACGGGCAAATCCCATACCGACGAGGAAGCCAAGCCTTTTGCACTCAGCGTTATGCAGCATATGAACGACGCCTGCAAAAAGTGGAAGGAAAAAGAAAATATGGACTTCTCCCTTTACGGCACACCGCTTGAAAGCACAACGTATAAATTTTCCAAGTGCTTACAGAAGCGTTTCGGCATAATCAAGGGCGTGACCGATAAAAATTACATCACAAACAGCTACCACGTTCATGTTACAGAGGAAATCGACGCTTTCACCAAGCTTAAATTCGAGTCGGAATTCCAGCGTCTTTCTCCGGGCGGCGCGGTAAGCTATGTTGAGGTGCCCAATATGCAGGACAACATCCCTGCCGTAATAAAGATAATGAAGTTTATTTACAACAACATTATGTATGCCGAGCTTAACACAAAGAGCGACTACTGCCAGAACTGCGGCTACGACGGCGAAATTATGGCAGTCGAGGACGACGGCAAGCTTGTATGGGAATGCCCTAACTGCAAGAACCGCAATCAGGACACCATTAACGTTGCAAGAAGAACCTGCGGCTACATAGGCACTCAGTTCTGGAATCAGGGAAGAACTCAGGAAATCAAGGAGAGGGTGCTTCATCTGTAATGTTTTACGGTGAAATCAAGAATTTTGACATTGCCAACGGCGAGGGCGTGCGTGTTTCCCTGTTCGTGTCGGGGTGCACACACTGCTGCAAGGGGTGCTTCAATCCTGAAACGTGGGACTTTTCCTACGGCAGACTCTACACCGATGAAACTGAGGAAAGCATTATAAAAATGCTTGAATTTGACTACATAGACGGTCTTTCGCTGCTTGGAGGAGAGCCTTTCGAGCCTGAAAATCAGCGTGAGCTTGTCAAGCTTCTGCGTAAGTTTAAACAGGCTTGTCCCGAAAAAAACGTGTGGTGCTATACGGGCTACCTTTTTGACAAGGAGCTGCTTGAAGAAAGCAGGGCACGGTGCGAGGTTACGGACGAGATGCTGTCTATGATCGACGTGCTGGTTGACGGAGAGTTCAAGGAGGATTTAAAGGACATAACCCTGTCCTTCCGAGGCTCATCAAATCAGCGTGTCATTGATGTAAAAAAGAGCCTTGAAACGGGAAAGACCGTCCTTTACGGTCTGACCGCTTCACAGAGATTAGCGACTAAAAAATAAAACAGGAGCATATTATGAAGCTTGTAGTACAGCGTGTTGAACACGCAAGCGTAAAGGTTGACGGCAATATCTGCGGAAAAATCGGGAACGGCTATCTTGTGCTTGTAGGCATAGGTCAGGACGATACCGAGGCGGAGTGTGAACGTCTGGCGGCGAAGCTTGTTTCGCTGAGGATTTTCTCCGACAGCAACGGCAAAACAAACCTGTCCCTTAAAGATGTGGGCGGCGAGCTGCTGGTGATTTCACAGTTCACGCTTTATGCCGACTGCCGAAAAGGAAACCGTCCCAACTTTCTTATGGCGAAGGAGCCTAAGGAAGCGGAACGGCTTTACGAATATTTTGCAGACCTCTGCCGAAAGGAAATAGAGGTCGTTGAAACGGGAATTTTCGGTGCAGATATGAAGGTGGAGCTTCTCAACGACGGACCTTTCACGATCATACTGGAGTAAAAAATGCAGGTCAGGCTTTTAAAAGTCCGACCTGCATTTTATTTTTATCTTATTACGCCTAAAATGAGATAATTTTTGTCATTATCAGGCTTATTCGCAAACTTTACCGACGGAGCTGTGCTGTCCGAAAGCTCGAACGCACCAACCGCAATAAAGACATTATTCTTATTGGGAATATCGGAACGTGGGAATTTGATCTCATAGGTCTTTTCCTCACCTGCTCCGAAGGTACCGCCTCTGATAAGCTGTTTTGCGCCTGTCTGAGTGAATATCTCACCCTTTTCATCGGTGATCGCAGCACCCAGATTAAAGCTGAAAAGCTGTGAAGCCGTGCCTGTATTCTTTATCTTTACCGAAAGGACAGCGTCGCCCTTTTCGTAGCGTAAATTTGCGTATTTAACAACGAAGCTGTAACCGATTTTGTTCTGCATTTCCTGCATAAACTCTGTGCCAAGCTTCTGCATAGCTGCGCTGTCGGCGGTAACAAAGGAATATCCGCCCTTTTCGATATCCGAGCGTAAAACCTCAGCGGTTTTTCCGACTGCGTTTGCTTCATAAGCGATACCAAGGCTTTCAGCGTATGCCGAAGCCGCATTTCCGCTTACTGCAAGCTGTGTATCGGAGAAGGAATTTGCCCAGAATTTAAGCATATCCTTCTGCACTTCAGCGGACGGCATAGAGCTTCCGTTCAGACCGTCTGCGCTCCAGTCACCCTTGTTGCCGAAGGTTGAAATGTCGATATATTCAATAACGGGATTGCCGTCATATCTTTTTGCGATTGCCTTTACAAGCTCCTTTGAAGCTGAAAGGTAAGCTTCATCCTCCCACACGGGAGTTCTCAGTTCAGAGCCGTCCTGTGCCGTAACAAATTCACAGCCCTCGTCGTAAACATAATCGGGCACCAGTCCGCCCTTGTCGGGGTCATCGGAGTCGGCAGGGAGAATTCCGAATGCAAAGGTCCTGTTCATTGCCTTACACTCGGCGAGCATATTATCAACGGCAGTCCAGTCGTAAACGCCCTTGCTTTTTTCGATGTCGTCCCAGTCGAAAGCGGTATAGACAACGTTGGAAATATCGGCAGAACTGCTTCTGAGTGCGTATACGCTGTCGATCTGCTGTACCCAGCCCTTATGCACATTCAGAACAGCACCTGTGTTTTCTTTCGGAGTAAACACAAGGCGGTTTGTTCCAAGAGCAAAGTTTGCCGTAAGAACAGCGGCCTGCGCTATAACAGCAACCTTAAAAAACATATACACACTTCCTTTCCGTTTAAAGATAATTTACCAATGATATTATAACACATAATCTCCCGTTTGTTAATGGACAATTTGTGCAAATAAATCGGTTGACTTTATGATATTATGATGATAAAATAATAACAATAGGCATTAAAATATACTTTTATCAATATCTGATTTAAAATCAACAGGAGGTTATTATGCTTTTAAATTTTAAAAAAATATCTGCAATTGCACTTTCCGCAATGCTTGCGCTTTCTGTAACAGCCTGCGGAAAGGACGCTCCCGAAGCTGAACAGACCGTCAGCGAAACTACTGCAACCGTAACCGAAGCGCCCGAAGCCGTATCCGCACGAATTACGGTAGACGGCACAAAGTTTATGGTGAACGGAAAGGAATGGTGGTCAAACGGCGTAAACACCCCCTGGCACAAATGGAACGACTTTTCGGGACAGATGGACGAGGAGCACTGGGATAAAACCTTTGCGCTTCTTGCTGAAAACAACATCAACTCCACAAGAATATGGGTCAACTGCAACGGCGAAAGTATCGTCCGTCTTAAATCAACAGGCGAGCCTCAGGCTGTAAACGACGCCCACTGGACAGACCTTGACAAGCTTTTTGCACTTGCTGAAAAGCATCAGGTCTACATTATGGCTACCCTCACTTCATTCGACCACTTCAAAGAGCCTAACGGCGGCTACGACCAGTGGCGTACACTTCTCCAGACCAAGGAATACACCGACCTTTACGCTGAAATGTACGTCAAGGAATTCTGTACACGCTACGGCGCAAACGAGTACCTTTTCTCCATCGACATTATGAACGAGCCTGACTGGGTTACGGAAAATGCGGAATGCGGCAAGATAGGACTTGAACACCTTGCTTACTTCTTCGGTAAATGTGCCGCAACCATCCACGAAAACTGCGATACCTTGGTAACAGTAGGTATGGGTATGCCGAAATACAACTCCGACAAATACAGCGGCAACCACCTTACCGACGAATTCTTAAAAGAAATCACAGGCAACGAAAATGCCTACCTTGATTTTTACAGTCCGCATTATTACGGCTGGATGAAGGCAACATACGGAATGCCTTTTGACCAGACACCAACAGATTACGGTATGGACGGAACAAAACCGTGCGTAGTCGGAGAAACACCGAATGACGATGAAAGTACACTCGGAATAAGCGTAACCGATAAATATCTCAAATCCCACGAAAACGGCTGGAACGGCATAATGGTGTGGATGGAACCGAGAGATGACGAAGAAACGGGCTGGTACAGATTTGACCTGACCGCAGCAGCAACAAACAAGATGGCAGAAACCATCCCCGATAAAATCTATCCGAATGGAAAGTAAAGTTCAGATCGCCCGACACTAAAGTTTTAGGTCAAGCCTTTTTCAAAAGGCTTGCGAGGTTAAGGGCGAGGAGCCCTTATGGGTTAAGGGCAGCGCCCTTAGCAATCCTAAGCAAAACAAAAAGCAACACAAAGCCGCAATTCAGAGTAAAAACCAAAGGTGAGAATGAAAGATAATCTCAATAATCTTTGGTGGTATGTCAATCTGAATTGCGGCTAAAATTTTAACTGTGATAATCAAAATCATCCCTCATCCTACAAAGAAAAAGAGCGTAAGCGGTTTTTTCTTTGTGGGATGACACCACCAATCAACTGTAAACAATCCCGTACCAACTCCCCCTCTGCTATAAAAGAATTACGTAGGGGAATTACATACGCTAACTATACAATTTGTAAACTGGTTGTCTGTAAATACAAACTGTTATTTCAGCTTGTCACAGTCAAAAAGAAATGTCGCTTCGCTCTTTCTTTTTGGCTGTGAGGTTTAATTTGCAGAGGTCTGTTTGTGATTTGGTCTGGCTTGTCGTTACAAATCGAAACCGCTTACGCTTGTTTTCGACTTGTAACGAGATTTTATTTTATTTAAAGATGTAAGAATTTAGCCGCAATTCAGATTGACGTACTACCAAAGATTATTGAGATTATCTTTCATTCTCATCTTTGGATTTTACGCTGAATTGCGGCTTCCTTTTTGCTTTTTGTTTTGCTTAGGATTGCTAAGGGCTCCTCGCCCTTAACCTCGCAAGCCTTTTGAAAAAGGCTTGACCTAAAACTTTAATGTCGGGCTTGACCTAAACTTTAATGTCGTCACTTTTTATATCTCAGCCATACTGATGAATTGTTCATTTTTTCAACCTCACTTAAACTGAAGCTGCTCATTATTCCTTCATCAAAAAGCGGTTTGTCGTCGGCTTCTGCGGTGACAGGTGCAACGACAAGGCTTATTTCATCAACAAATCCCTCTCTTGCAAAGGAACCGTTAAGCAGACTGCCGCCTTCAAGAAGCATCGTTTCAATCCCGAACAGCTTTTTAAGCTTTTCAAGGGCTACGGACAGGTCAAGCTCAATTTCTCCTGCAAAAATGTATGAAACCCCTGTTTTACGCAGATAATTCAAGTATTCATCGGAAACCACCTCGCACATTACCTGGATAATGTGGGCGTTTGAATAGCCGGGGTCGTCGTCCTTGATTTTTGATGATGTCCAGCCCAGTCGTCCGAAACGGTCAAAAGCAACTGCATAAAAGCCTGCTTTGGGATTTGCTATGTAGTCCTGACGTGGAATTCTGTCCGTTGCATAATCATAAAGGTCGGGGTATTCGCCCTTTGTGAAGCTTTCCTCCATTGTTACTCTGCCGCAGGCAAAGGCGTCTGCACTCAGCTGACGGTTTACTTCATAGTAAGCATTTACAGCTTCTTCACATTCGGGTCTGTTTAAAAAATCTCCCGTAACCTTTCCGTCTATGGAAGTCATCATATGACAAATTATATATGGTCTGTTCATAAAGCCCCTCCTTTTTATGTCAATTATATCATAATAAACGGAACAAATCAAGATTTGCTTAAATATTATGTGAAATCTGAGCCTTGAAAAAAAGTGTAAAAAGTTGTATATTTATATATTGTGATGTAAATTTATAAGAAATAATGAGAGTTAATAAAAAGGAGTCTGCTGTTTAAAATGAATGAAGCAATAAAAAACAACCCTCTCGGCAGTGAAAAGGTTTCAAAGCTGATGGTTAAATTTTCCGTGCCCAGCATAATTGCAATGCTTGTGGGTGCGCTTTACAATATAGTTGACCAGCTTTTCATCGGACAGGCTGTGGGAACGCTGGGAAATGCCGCAACGAATGTAGCCTTTCCGCTTTCAACCTCCTGTATTTCGCTGGCGCTTCTTTTCGGCATAGGCGGTGCGTCCTGCTTTAATCTTACTATGGGCAGAGGGGACAGGAAAAGCGCGCCGTATTTTGTGGGAAATTCGGTTGTGATGCTTGCTTTAAGCGGCGTTTTTCTCTGTGCTGTGACGGAAATTTTCCTTACGCCCCTTCTTGTGCTGTTCGGCTCACCTGACGATGTTATGCCGTATGCACAGGAATATGTGCGTATAACGGCTGTGGGCTTTCCGTTTTTAATTATAACAACGGGCGGCTGTCATCTTATCAGAGCAGACGGCAGTCCTGGAATGTCTATGTTCTGCAATATAATCGGTGCAGTTGTAAACACGGTGCTTGACGCCTGGTTTGTAATGGTGCTCGACTGGGGAATGGCAGGTGCAGCTTACGCAACGGTGATCGGACAGGTCATTTCAACAGCCATAGTCATTGTTTATCTTTTCCGCTTTAAAACCGTGCCGCTTACAAAGGAGCATTTCAGCATTAAAGCTGTTTACCTTAAAAAGATAGTTTCCATCGGTGCGGCGTCATTTTTTAATCAGATAGCAATGATGATAGTGCAGATCGTTGTAAACAACTCCCTTAAACATTACGGTGCACTTTCAGAATACGGTGCGTCCATACCTCTTGCGGCATCCGGAATAGTAATGAAGGTAAACCAGATAATGTTTGCCATCGTAATCGGACTTGGACAGGGTACACAGCCGATCGAAAGCTTCAATTACGGTGCTAAACAGTACAAAAGGGTGCGTGAAGCATACCGCCTTGCAATTATAACAGGTACGGCGATTTCGCTGGTGGCATTTGCGGCATTTCAGATTTTTCCGAGAGAAATTATGTCGCTTTTCGGAGAGGGCACGGAGAGTTATTTTGAATTCGGCATAAAATTTTTCCGTATATTCCTGCTTTTCACCTGGATAAACGGAGTACAGCCGATAACAACGACTTTTTTCACTTCCATAGGCAAGCCCATAAAGGGTACATTTCTTTCACTTACAAGACAGATAATATTTTTCCTGCCGTTAATGGTAATATTACCGCTGTTTTACGGAATAGACGGAATAATTTATACAGGTCCCGTAGCGGATTTTCTTTCTGCGGCGGTGACATTGGGAATGGTAGCATTTGAGTTCAGAGCGATGAAAAAGCTGGAGCTGGAGGACACTAAAGTTTAGGTCGCCCGACATTAAAGTTTAGGTCAACCCTTTTCAAAGGGTTGCAGGGTTCAAAGGGACAGCGTCCCTTGCGAGGTTAAGGGCGAGGAGCCCTTAGCAATCCTAAGCAAAACTAAAGCGCAATTCAGAGTAAAAACCAAAGAGTAGAAAAGTAAATCTTTTCAATAATCTTAAGTGGTACATTAATCTGAATTGCGCTTAATTTTTAACTTTTTTAAGCAAAATAAAATCTCGTTACAAGTCGAAAACAAGCGTAAGCGGTTTCGATTTGTAACGACAAGCCAGACCAGATCACAAACCGTTATCTGCAAATTAAACCTCACAGCCAAAAAGAAAGAGCGAAGCGACATTTCTTTTTGGCTGTGACAAGCCGAAATAACAGTTTGTATTTGCAGACAATCGGTTTACACATTGTATAATCAACGCAGATAATTTCTTATTGTAATCATTTTTTGCTGTGTCTGCTATAAAAGAAAACACGCTTCGCTCTTTTCTTTTATAGCAGAGGTTGAGTTTGTATGGGATTGTTTACAGTTGATTGGTGGTGTCATCCCACAAAGAAAAAACCGCTTACGCTCTTTTTCTTTGTAGGATGAGGTTTAGTTTTGTTTGTAACGTTTAAAATTTAGCCGCAATTCAGATTGACATACCACCAAAGATTATTGAAAAGACTCTCTTTTCTTAACCTTTGGTTTTTACTCTGAATTGCGGCTTTGTGTTGCTTTTTGTTTTGCTTAAACTTGCTAAGGGCGCTGCCCTTAACCTGTGGGGGCTCTGCCCCTCAACCCTGCAAGCCTTTTGAAAAAGGCTTGACCTAAAACTTTAGTGTCGGGTGACCTAAACTTTATCTGCCATCTTAAAGAAAAGACGTCGTGTATTTTCGGCGGTTATATCGGCAATTTCTTTCTGCGAAATGCACTTGACCTCCGCAATTTTATTTATAACATTGACTATCATCGAGCTGTCACATCTCTTTCCCCTATGCGGCTCAGGTGCCATATAGGGACAGTCCGTTTCAAGCATAAGCCTTTCCATCGGCACGACAGCCAACGCTTCCAATGCTTTCTTCGCATTTTTAAACGTAAGCACCCCCGTAAAGCTGATGTTCATTCCCAGCTCAAGCACCTGCTTTGCTGTTTCCGCAGACCCCGAAAAGCAGTGCATTACGCCGTTTACTTTTCCCCTTCTGCGTAAAATGTTCATTGTATCCTCGGTTGCGTTACGGGAATGTATCACAACGGGCAGACCCAGCTTTTCCGCAAGGTCAAGCTGTTCCTCGAAAAATTTAATCTGCAGATCCCTGTCGTAATCTTCGTAATGATAGTCAAGACCTATCTCGCCGATAGCTACCACCTTCGGGTTTTCCGCCCACTTCTCCAGCTTTTCAAGATAATCCGCAGGTGTATCCCCCACGTCGGACGGGTGAATTCCTACCGCCGCATACATAAACGGATACTTCTCCGCAAGCTCAATGGATTTCTCCGAGCGTTCAAGGGTACACCCTATATTTACCACATTCTTTACGCCCTTTTCCGCAAGGGAAAGTATAAGCTGTTCCCTGTCCTCGTCAAAGCGTTCATCGTCGTAATGTGCGTGTGAGTCTATGAATTCAAGCATAAAATTTTCCTTTCACTTAAATAAAATCATTGTGATTATACCACGGCGGCGGTGGTTTGTCAATTATGTAAAAGTTTCTTTCTCGGTTGACAATGCTGTTTAAAGATACTATAATTTAAACAGATGATGTTGAAAGGGGCGGTTTTATGTGCCGTAAAAATATAATTTGTGCAATATCCTTTATTACTGCTGTCCTGATGCTTGCAGGCTGTAATAAAACAGAGCCTGTGCCGCAGGAAACCACAGCTTTGACCACATCCGCCGTTTCTTCCGAAACCGTAACAACAACTTCTGTTACAGAGGAAACCACCGCCGTTACGACAACCGAAACAACTGCCGAAGAAATACTGCCCTCCCCTGTTATGGAGCAGTACGCCGAAGCGGCAGAACGTGTGGACGAGCTTTTAGGTGAAATTTGCGATAAAATGGAAAAGCCTGCGGTGCATATCTTCACTTACGACGGCGAGCCTGTTCTTTCAAAGGAAACCTACAACGACTCCGTTATCGACATTTTCAACTGCGGTGATGAATTCCGCCTTACGGCAGAGGGCGGCGTCAAGGTGCGAGGCAATTCCTCTGCGGAAGGCAAGGAAAAGCCCTACCGTATAAAATTTACACAGCCGCAGAATATGCTTGGTCTTCACGACGGGCTTGAATACAAAAGCTGGGTGCTGCTTAAATCAAACTGGAACCTTATTTCCGATTTTATGGCTTTAAGTCTTGCGGAAGAAATATTTCAGGGCGAATATTACAGCTCCGACTGCGCCTTTGTCAATGTTTACATAAACGGCGAATACAAGGGCATATATCTCCTCTGCGAACAAAATCAGGCGGCTGAGGGCAGAGTCACTCTTCACGAGCCTGCCAAGGATGAAACATCTGCCGACATCGGCTATTTCCTTGAAATCGACCACTACGCAGGCAACGACCCGTCCGAGCCGTATTTTACCCTTGATTACGACAACATTCAGCTTACCGATTTTGTAGGTACTACCAGAAATGTTGTTGCTGACAGCTATACCATTAAAAGTGACACCGTTTCCGATGAACAGCGTGAGTTTATTGCAAAATACACCGAGGGCGTGTTTAAAATAGTGTATGAAGCGGTGGAAAACGGCAGGCTGTTTATGTTTGATGAAAATTACGACGTTGTTTCCGCAGAGGGCGTTTACAGCACTCCAAAGGAAGCCGCAGAAGCCGTTATGGACCTTGATTCGGTTGTAAATATGCTTATCCTTGAAGAGCTTGTGCATAATTACGACGTTGGCGAGGGCAGCTTTTTTATGGCTGTGGATTTCAGCGAAACAAGCATTTATAACAGGCTCACCTTCCTTGCGCCGTGGGATTTCAACTGGGGCTACGAGGGCAGCTCCAAGGACCGTTACTACGGCGGCGCTTTTCAGGACTACACCTTTGACGGTGCCGACCGTTCAAACATCTGGCTTACCCTGCTTATGAAGGCTGACTGGTTCAGGGATATGGTAAAGGAAAAATGGGTATTCCTGCAATCTGACCGTTCCCTTAACAATGTAGTGACCGAGGTCTGTGAGGAGCTTGTCACACTTGAAAATGACCTTGGCGACGAGGCCTGGCGTATAGATTCCGCCGCCGATATTGCGGAATTTGTTGACGGAAGAATAACCTGGCTTGATAAGATGTGGAATGAAGAAACCGACGGTTAAAGCATTGTCTGTATACGTACACAACACGAAAGGATGGTTTTATGAAAAAGCTTGTTTTATCGCTGCTGTTCTTGCTGACAATAGTCACGGCACTTATTCCCTATGATACTGCTCCCCTCGAAATTTCCACCAACGTTATACATACCAATAATTATGTTCACGGCTTTGAAGCATATGAGCACAACTACCTTATAACTTCAAAAAGAGAGTATAAAATTTTCCGCAGATATATGCAGGAGGATGCTATTCCCGAAAAAATTGACTTCAACAAATATGCTCTTGCTGTTATTCCTTTTCAGTACTCTGACCGTGTGCCGTTTGAAGCAGGGGACGTAACTATCAGCGGAAACACGCTTACCCTGCCGTATGAAGCACATCCCCCCGAAGCAGAACCGCAGTCTGAGCTGCTGTCCGGACTGTACAGCTGGGGAATCATAAGTGACCCCGTATTTCAGACACGTTATTACATTTATGCTCTTATACCGCAAAATCTGCTGACAGAAAAAAGCTATGACGGCTGGGTCGCTCCAAGCAAAGCGGATACTTCCGAATATTTCAGTTACCGTTTTGATGGGGAATGTCCGTACAGCCGTGAAGCAGTGCTTAAAACAATAGAAATATGCGATAAATACGATTTTTACTATATCAGAGGTAAAATTGAATTTAATTCCGAAACAGGAAAATCGAAAATCTCTCTGTGGACTGACTCCTGCAATACCGATGAAAACGTTCAGCAAGCCGTTTCAGAATTTAAAGAGCTCGGCTACTGCAGGGATTGGACAAGCAGCCGCCAGATACCCGCTTCTCAATTCGTTATGCCCGATTCTCTTGTTCTCGATAGGTCATCCTGTGCCGAAATATATATCACCTCCGAAAACGGAGACGATATATTAAAGGCGGCGGAATACTTAAAAACATTTGAAGGGAAAACCTTCTATGAAAATACACAGCCTGAACGCATAGGATACTATGACCCCAAGACCAACAGACGCTGGGAGGTTATCACCGAAGACATCAGCGACACAATGGATGCCTTTGAATATATCCGTACCCTTCCCGATATTCCCGTTAAGCTTGATGAAATAATCGTTTCCGTTGATTTTGAATTTACAGCGGAATAAACAACTGCCGTACCTTACGAAATGTAAGATACGGCAGATTATTTTTATTTAATTTTTGCGGAAGAACTGGAATACCAGCAGTACCGCTGTGAAAATAAGATTGTAGGTGATCGTCATAGTAACGGTTATTTCACCGAAGGATTTTAAAATTACCATCGCAAGGCATATTAAAATGCCCAGCAGTATTGCCACAGCTTCAATTGCAATACCCGTTGAGATAGTACCTCTTAAATTGCGGCAGCTTAAAACAAGTGAGGACAGCGCCGCAAAATTTCCCGTACACGCAACGGTTGCGTGCTGTTTAGGCTGATAGGTCACGACCTCGTCGAAATCCTTGTGGCTTCTGAACGGAAGCAGCTTGAAGAACTCAGGGGAAATATCAAAAAGCTCCGACAGGTGGTTTATTGTGACAAGGGAGTCAACGGAACGTACCACCGTGTAAATTTCCTGCTTCTGGAGATTTGCAAGCGCCTGCTTTACTTCAAGGGACGGTTTAAGCTCAACCACGAACATTGCGGAAAGCTCACCCGAAATGGAAAGATAAACCGCAGAGCGTCCGTTTTTGGTGTACTCCTGCTCCTTTGCAACGGATGGTATGCCCTCTATGCTGTGATTTATCATAAGCTCACGGTTGCCAAGAAGCACACGCTTGTTGTTTATCCAGCCGCAAAGTCCCATTGAGTCCTCGAAAATATAGCTTTCAACAGGGTTGAGCAGCTCGGTCTTGCCTGCGATTATATCGTAGAACATATTCTTTAAAATACTGCCTGCCTGATTTGTAAGGCTTGCCGCTTCAACGATAGCCTCGTCAATTCTCGTATCGGAGAAAACCTTGATTGCGGAAAGATTTACGCTTCCCTGAGGGAAAAGCTGTGTCGCATCCACAAGAATACTGTTGGTATCGGCAAATTCCTCTATGCAGTCGTAGCCGATAACGGCACCGTGGAACTCGGCGTTCTTCTTCGACGCCTTTGCCATAGGCATATTTACAACCAGCATCATTGAAAATGCAGAGCACATCGAAACGCATCCCACAAACGCCGCCAGACCTATATAAATGCTTGATGCACCGAAATCGTTGTTTGCTGTAAAGCCTGCAAGCAGTGCAACTATAAGCGCCGCTACAATTACAATAGGTGTAAACAGGCAGCAGAACTTGTCCGTGCTGTCGGAAGCGTAGGCGGTTTTAAGGAAGTCCGTCAGGAATTCCGTCTTTCTCATTGAAGCAAGGCGAGGGAAATCACGGAGAGCGCCTCTTGTAAAATTCTGTGCCTTTTCTTCATCCTCAACCGTAAACAATGCGTATTTTTCGCTTCCTCCCGAAACAAAACGGAAGCTTCGCTGTGTACGGGTCACTATCAGCATCTTTCCTGCCGTATTGAACATCAGCGCACATATTGCCGCCGTGATGTAGATATGGACTAAACTGTACTGCACAAGGGTAGGGTTTGCAAACATTATCATTGAGCTTGCAATGCTTGTTACAGCCGCAACCGCACAAAGGGAGTCGCAGTCCGCTTTCATCGAAATGAGCTTTGAAAGTCCGCAGGATATTACGTTATATGACGCAAATGCCGCCAGCAGACCGATTATGGCGTTTACAAACAGGTATGTGTTGACCTGTGTTTTTTTATTGAAAAGCTCAGGAATAGGGAGGTTTCCCGTATCGTTTGCAATGGCAATGTAAGCGCTTGCGCCGAAGCATATGAGCAGCACCAGCATACGCATTACAAGAGAATTTTTAAGCTGTTCTATATCCGCCGCAACAGAGGGAGCGTCCTCGAAAGCTTCAAAGTCCTCTATTTCACGCTGAACGCCCTGTGTTTCCTCGGCTTCAGCTTCCGCAATCTCTTCCTCGTCGCCCACGAGAACGAAGTCCTTGATTTTCTTGCTGCGGCGTTCTTTAAGCTCGTTAAGCTTGATAAGCTCGCTGTTTTCCTTGTCAATATTGAGCTGTGCGGTATCGGGGATGATTTTATCATCGAGATTAAGGTCGATGTCGGAAATGGATTTACGCTCGATAGGAGATATGTGCTGAGTTCTGGACATACGCTCCTTCTTCATACGCATCATACCGTCAATAAGCTCGGTATTTCCCTGATTTGCAAGGTCATCGGGGAGCATTCTTGTGAAAAATCCCGTCAGACCCTTATGCTGGGTATAGTCCTTGTTGTGTTTTTTCTTTGTATCGCTGGGTGCATATTCCGCCAGAATATCGTCAAGGCTTTTTTCCTTTTTGATAACGCCGCTGCTGAACGGGTCAGGCTTTTCTTCAGCCTGTACGTCGTCGGAAATTCCCTCGTACTTATCAAATGGGTTTTCCTTTGCAGGCTTTTTCGGTGCAGGAGCTTCGGCAGGCTTTTCCTGTGGTTTTTCCTGCTCTCCGCCCTTTTTAAGACGTGTAAATCTGTCGGCAAGGGACTCCTTTTCCTTCTTTTCGTCCTCATAAACCACGCCCTGCTCCATTTTCTCGGAGAAGCTGCGGTCAGGCTTTTTCACGGCAGGAGCCTTTTTCTCCTGTCGTTCTTCCTCTGTGCGCTCCTTTATAGCGTTGACCTTTTCGTTGAGCTGCTCGTATTTTTTCTCAAAGCCGCTGTCTTCGCTTTCCTTTTTCTGCGCAGGAATATTGCCCGTAAGCTCAATTTTAATATCGCTCAGGTCAGGGGTCACAGGCTTTTCGAAAATATCCGTGTTATGAAGAGTGACCTTATCCGTTGAAAAGCCGCCTGATTTTTTAGAGCCGTAATCGTTCAGCAGCTCATCAAGGTCAGCTTTGCTTCCCGAACCCGTACTGCCCGAATATTCGTTGAGTATATCGTCAATCGAGTAACCTTTGTCAGCCAAAGTTATTCGCTCCTTATCTCTTACTATTTCTTAAGCGCCTTCTGTCTTACGGCTTCATACATAAATATGCCTGCCGCAACGGACGCATTAAGAGAGGTTATCTTTCCGTTCATAGGGAGTCTTACAAGGAAATCGCATTTTTCCTCAACAAGCCTGCCCATACCGAAGCCCTCGGAGCCGATGACAAGCGCAATGGGACCTGTCATATCGGTCTTTGTGTAATCCTCGCCCTTGGCGTCGGTGCCGTAAACCCATACACCCTGCTTTTTAAGCTCGTCAATGGCGGCAGGGATGTTGGAAACTCTCGCAACGGGCAGCCAGCTTGCCGCACCTGCGGAGGTTTTGTAAACCGTCTGATTGAGTGAAGCACTGCGGCGTTTCGGTATGATAACACCGTCTGCGCCTGCCGCTTCTGCGGTACGGATAATTGCGCCGAGGTTGTGGGGGTCTTCGATTTCGTCACAGATTATAATAAACGGGTCGGTGCCCTTTTCCTTTGAAACGTTGAGGATGTCCTCCACGGAAACATATTCCGCACAGGCTCCCACAGCGATTACGCCCTGATGTGAAGCACCGTCAGCCATTGCGCTGAGCTTTGTTTCGCTGACCTGCTTTACAACAACGTCACGTTCCTTCGCCATACGGCAGATAAGACCTATGCTGCCCCCCGCCTCGCTGTTTACGTAAAGGGTGTCTATCTGCTTGCCCGATTTGAGCGCCTCGATAACAGGATTTCGTCCGATGATGTAACCTCTGTCAGCAGGAGTGCTTTCGGAAAAATCGGCATCCTCCCTGCCGTAAACTTCCTCACGGACGTTCTCGGCTCTGTCCTGTCTTCTGTCAGGTCTGCTGTTATTTTTATTGTATCTGCCGCCGTTTCTGCGTTCATCCGAACGTTTTTCGCCGTAACGGGGCTTGTTGTTATATGCCATAAATTCAGCCGTCCTTTAAAATTTACATTTAAACAGTCGTATACAGATTAATTATATCACATAATATTGCAAATTACAACGGCTTTTACAGTATTTTTTCATAATACTCCACGGTTTTCTTCAATCCTTCGGCAAAGTCTGTCCGCGGATGCCAACCCGTTTCTTTTTCAAGCCTGCTGTAATCAATGCCGTACCGCAGGTCGTGTCCCTTTCTGTCGGGTACGAACTCTATCAGGCTTTCATCTCTGCCCGTCAGAGAGCATATCATTTTTACAAGGTCGATATTCCGCATTTCACAGCCTCCGCCCACGTTGTAGACCTGCCCTGTCCTGCCTTCTGACAGCACAGCTTCAATTGCGGTGCAGTGGTCGGAAACGTGTATCCAGTCACGGACGTTTTCACCTCTGCCGTAAACGGGTATCTTCTCCCCCGAAAGGCATTTTGAAACCACCATCGGGATAAGCTTTTCCGTATGCTGGAAGGGACCGTAGTTGTTTGAGCAGCGTGTGATAGTTACGGGAAGACCGTAGGTGCGGAAATAAGCCAGAGCGAGCATATCCGCCGCCGCTTTTGAGCTGCTGTAAGGAGAGCTGGGACGCAAAGGCGACTCCTCCGTAAAAAGCAGGTCGGGACGGTCAGCAGGCAGGTCGCCGTAGACCTCATCGGTGGAAATCTGATGAAAACGGCCTGTACCGTATTTTAAGCAGGCGTCCATCAGCACCGACGTACCCGTAACGTTTGTTTGCAGAAAAATTTCGGGAGAGCCGATAGAACGGTCAACGTGGCTTTCTGCGGCAAAGTTTACAACAGCGTCAGGCATTTCCTCCGCAAACAGAGAATAAACCGCCTCCCTGTCGCAGATGTCCCCCTTCACAAAGCGGAAATTTTCCTTTTCCCATACCTTTTTAAGATAGGAAACATCCGCCGCATAGGTCAGCTTGTCAAGGCAGATTATCCGCAGTCCGCCGTATTTTTCAAGCATATGTAAAATAAAATTGGAGCCGATAAAGCCTGCCCCGCCCGTTACAAGTAATTTCATCTCAAACCTCCGCAGAATGTACTGCTTGAATTTTAACATTTTTCTGCGGCTTCTGTCAATCCTGCTTGACAAATCCTGCCTGCGGAAGTATATTAATTAAAGCGGCACCTGCCGTTTAAAACAGATAAGGATGGTAAAAAATGTACTTTGACGATTTTAAACTCAACGACACAATAAAAATCCCCCCTGCCGTTATCGACAAGGAGGAAATGATGGATTTTGCACGTAAATATGACAATATTCCCCTCCATACCGACGAGGAATACGCCCGTTCCACTCCCTTCGGACAGCTTATCGCCCCGGGGGTTATGTCTGCAATGGCGGTCTGGGCAAAATATCTTGAGGTTGACCTTTTCGGCGAAGAGCTTATCGCAGGCAAATCCACAAAAATCGAGTGGTTCAAGCCTGTTTTTGCAGGCGATACCCTCACGGGAACGCTTACCATATCAAAGCTTACGGAGAGAAATGCAAGAAATGGCATCGTAGAGCTTACAATCAATACCGTAAATCAGGATGGCACACTGGTTTTCACAAGCGTCACCGAAGCCGTGGTAAAACGCAGAGGGCAATATTAAAGTTTTAGGTCAAGCCTTTTTCAAAAGGCTTGCGGGGTCAAGGGGCAGAGCCCTTGTGGGTTAAGGGCAAAGCCCTTAGCAAGTCTAAGCAAAACCAAAGCGCAATTCAGCATAACCCCAAAAGATGAGAAAATAAACATATCTTCGTAATCTTTGGTGGTACATTAGTCTGAATTGCGCTAAAATTTTAACTGTTTAAGCAAAATAAAACCTCGTTGCAAATCGAAAACAAGCGTAAGCGGTTTCGATTTGTAACGACAAATCAAATAAAAGCATAAACCGTCCCCTGCAAATAAAATCTCACAGTAAAAAAGAAAGAGCGCAGCGACATTTCTTTTTTGCTGTGACAAGCTGAAATAACAATTCGTTTCCCCGAAAATATCTACATATTGTATAATAGCTATCTGTATTTCCTTAACGTAATTCTTTTTTGCTGTGTCTACTATAAAAGAAAACACGCTTCGCTCTTTTCTTTTATAGTAGAGATTGGGTTTGCAAGGGTTTGTTTGCAGTTGATTGGGTGTGTCATCAGATAAAGAAAAAACCGCTTCCGCTCTTTTTCTTTATCTGATGAGGGATGATTTTGTTTAATACGATAAAAATTTAAGCGCAATTCAGATTGACGGGCTTTTAAAGATAGTAGAAACCTGATAGTTTTACTTATCTTTGCCTTTTACGCTGAATTGCGCTTTGTTTTTTTCTTTGTTTTGCTTGGGTTTGCTAAGGGCTCCTCGCCCTTAACCTCGCCAAAGGCTCTGCCTTTGGATTCCGCAACCCTTTGAAAAGGCTTGACCTAAACTTTATTGTCAGTATTCGTCTGTGATGTATGCTTTCAATGCGGAGTTTATGCTGTCATAGCTGTATCCCATCCTCACAAGTGCGGATTTCACTTTCTGCACGCCCTTTTCATCCGTAAGATACCGTGCATACTTCTTATCTATCAGCTCTTCCAGCCTTTCCGCTGTGCTCTCCCTGTCAAGATACGGCTCAACCGCATTTTCTATGACATTATCCGGCAGCCCTCTACGCTTCATTTCCTGCTTCGCTCTGTAAAAGCCGAACTTCTTTACCTCAAAAAGCTGACGTGCATATTTTTCCGCATAGGCTGTATCATTCACAAACCCAAGCTCCGCCATTTTTCTGCACACCGACAGGCTTATTTCGTGGGAATAGCTTTTTTCCAGCTTACGGTAAAGCTCCACAAAGCAATAGTCCCTGTCCGTCAGCAGATACATTGCACGCTCCTTTGCCTTCCTTTCAAGGTCAGCCGCCGTGATTTCCTCAACGGCACTTTCGGGAATGTTCATCCCTGCTCTTAAGCAGTATTCCGCCGCAATTTTTTCGTTTACATAAACGTTGTCATAGCCTTCAATTTCAATGCAGACGGTAGAGCCTTTGAATTTTTCAACGGATCTTATCAGCATAATTACTTGACGGGTGTGAATTCTTCAAAGTCGTCCTCGGCGTCGATTTCAACGTTCACCGACTTTACAGGCTTGAGCTTCTTCGGTGCGGGAGCTTCTTCCGAAGCTTCAGCTGCCGCCTCTGCCGCTGCTGCCGCAACCTCGTCCTCTGCCTTTGAAGCCTTGGACTTGGCATTTTTCTTGTTCTTTTCGATTTCTTCCTGACATCTTATCTTGATCTTTTCTTCGATCTCCTTCATAATGTCGGGATTTGAAGCCAGGTACTCCTTGGTGTTGTCACGTCCCTGACCGATTTTATTTCCGTCATAGGAGAACCACGCACCGCTTTTCTGGATTATCTCATATTCAACCGCAAGGTCAACTACCTCGCCCGTTCTTGAAATACCCTTGCCGAAGTAAAGGTCAAATTCACATTCCTTGAACGGCGGTGCAACCTTGTTCTTTACGACCTTGCACTTTGTTCTTGCGCCGATAGTTTCGCCGTTTACCTTGATAGCCTCGCCCTTGCGCACTTCAATTCTTACGGAGCTGTAAAATTTAAGCGCACGTCCGCCTGTGGTGGTTTCGGGGTTGCCGTAGATAACGCCGATCTTTTCACGTACCTGATTGATGAAAATGGCAACGCAGTTTGATTTTGAAATAACCGATGTAAGCTTACGCATTGCCTGTGACATAAGTCTTGCAAGCAGACCAACGTGAGTGTCGCCCATTTCACCGTCAATTTCAGCCTTTGTTACCATAGCCGCAACGGAGTCGATTACGATACAGTCGATAGCGCCCGATCTTACGAGAGCTTCTGCAATTTCAAGAGCCTGCTCGCCGCTGTCAGGCTGTGATACCAGCATATCGTCGATGTTTACACCCAGAGCCTTTGCATAAACAGGGTCGAGAGCGTGTTCAACGTCGATGAATGCCGCAATGCCGCCTGCCTTCTGCGACTCGGCAACGATCTGGAGAGCAACGGTGGTTTTACCTGAGCTTTCGGGTCCGTATATCTCAACGATACGTCCCTTGGGAACGCCGCCTATACCCAGTGCCATATCAAGAGTCATTGAGCCTGTCGGGACAGCGTCAACCTGAAAATCGACTGCCTGACCAAGGCGCATTACCGCACCCTTGCCGTACTGCTTTTCTATATGATGGATAGCCGCATCAAGGGCTTTCTTCTTGTCCTCTTCGTTTGTAAGCTTTACAACTGCTTCTTTTTCAGCGGTTTTCTTTGGTGCCATTTGTAAAAATCAATCCCTTCACTTAAAAATCGAACATCTGTGTTGATATTATTTTACCATTTTACGATTGAAACGTCAATAGTTATTTGCAAAAAAGCGGTTTTACAGTTTAAATTGTATCAATATCGGGACAGCTTAAGCCTGCTCATACTGCTCTACCATATGGTAAATTTTAAGGTCAACCAGTGCGTCAATGAGAGTACCCTCGGCGGTGTACTCCTCGGTGAAAATCTTGCCGTCTATACGGATAGTATTAAGCAGTGATGATTTGTCGTAAGGTATAACAAAAGTGCCCCTTCTTGCGGTTTCGGGAAGATTTCGTGCGATGCAATCCAGCAGGCGGTCAAGTCCCTCACGCTTTTTTGCGGAAATGAGCACCGTTGAGCCGTCACAGTGAATGTTTGCACCTTCGGGAAGCTTATCCGCCTTGTTGAGAACATTTACCATCGGTATGCCCTCACAGCCAAGCTCTTTAAGCAGTTCGGCTGTGACCTGTGCCTGTTCGTAGCCGTCATCGGCGCTGATGTCAATAAGATTTATGATAATATCAGCGTTTGCGGCTTCTTCGAGGGTGCTTTTGAAAGCTTCAACAAGATTGTGGGGCAGTCTGCGTACAAGACCTACCGTGTCAACAAGCAGGACGCTTCTTCCGTCGGGGAGTTCAAGGGCACGGGAGGTCGTGTCAAGGGTTGCGAAAAGCTTATCTTCCGCAAGCACCCCTGCATCGGTCAGCGCATTCATTAAAGTAGATTTACCTACGTTTGTATAGCCAACTATCGCACCTACGATAACGTTATCCTTTCTGCGGCGTACACGGTGGAATTCACGGCGTTTTTCAAGCTCCTTAAGCTCATCGGTGAGAATTTCGATACGGCGTCTTATGTGACGCTTATCCGTTTCAAGCTTCGACTCACCCGGACCTCTTGTGCCGATACCTCCGCCTAAACGTGAAAGCTCGATACCCTTTCCCGCAAGATGTGCAAGACGGTATTTCTGCTGTGCAAGCTCAACCTGGATACGGCCTTCCTTGGTACGTGCACGCTGAGCGAAAATGTCGAGAATGAGAGTTGTTCTGTCGATTACTCTTATATCAAGTATACGCTCAATGTTACGGGTCTGGTTTGCCGTAAGCTCGTGGTCAAAGATAACAAGGTCTATCCCCATTGCCCTTGCCTCGTCCCCAAGCTCGTCAAGACGGCCTGAGCCTATGCAGGTTGCGGTGTCATATGTGGGGCGTTTCTGTGTGACCGTTGCAACCACCTCTACGCCTGCCGTTGAAGCAAGCTCCTCCAGTTCCTTCATTGAACGCTCTGCGTCAAATTCCCCCGTATCAGCGCTGACAAGGATAACTTTCGGTTTTATTTCGTTAGTCTGTATAATTTCCATATAAATCCTTTCCGTACATTCCGTACTGTTCAGTCTGTCATAAGAGGGCATAAAAAAAGCTTCCCTTATGGAAGCACACAACTTTATTGCCTTAAAATGCCATACTTCGGCTTAAAATGACAGACGGACTTCCTTGTTTGAATATTCTGCTGTAAAATCTGATCTTAACTTAATGAACACTTTGTCCGCCTCCTTAAATTATTTGCTGTTTGAAACAACATAAGCTTAATATACTCCATATTCGCCGATTTGTCAAGTAAAAATTTTAATAATGCGTAATTCGTAATGCTTAATGCGTAATTATTTTATGGGATGGACTAGTCAGATTGCCGATAAAGCTGCACAAAATCGACATTAAAGTTTAGGTCAAGCCTTTTCAAAGGCTTGCGGAATCCAAAGGCAGAGCCTTTGGCGAGGTTAAGGGCGAGGAGCCCTTAGCAAACCCAAGCAAAGCAAAAAGCAAAACGAAAGCGCAATTCAGAGTAAAAACCAAATATGAGAAAAGTAAATCTTTTCAATAATCTTAAGTAGTACGTTAATCTGAATTGCGCTAAAATTTTAACTGTGTTAAGCAAAATAAAATCTCGTTACAAGTCGAAAACAAGCGTAAGCGTTTTTCGATTTGTAACGACAGGCAAAATAAAAAACAGACCGTCCTCCGCAAACAAAACCTCACAGCAAAAAAGAAAGAGCGTAGCGTTTTTCTTTTTTACTGTGACAAACTGAAATAACAGTTTGTATTTGAAGGCAATTGATTTACACATTGTATAATCGACGCAGATAATTTCTCATTGTAATCATTTTTCGCTGTGTCTGCTATAAAAGAAAACACGCTTCGCTCTTTTCTTTTATAGCAGAGATTAAATTTGCAGAAGACGGTTTACAGTTGATTAGTGGTGTCATCCTACAAAGAAAAAACCGCTTACGCTCTTTTTCTTTGCAGGATGAGGGTTAATTTTGTTTATACCGTTTAAAACTTAAGCGCAATTCAGATTGACGTACCACTTAAGATTATTGAAAAGATTTACTTTTCTCATCCTTGCCTTTTACGCTGAATTGCGCTTTTGTTTTGCTTGGGTTTGCTAAGGGCTCCTCGCCCTTAACCTCGCCAAAGGCTCTGCCTTTGGATTCCGCAACCCTTTGAAAAGGGTTGACCTAAACTTTAGCGTCAGTTTGTTATTGATTTTGTTTAATAAAGACACCGTTTAATTTGTGCAAAAACGCCTTGGAAAATATTTTGAAATTATGATAGAATATACATAATGAGGAAAAATGCACACAAAGCAGATACGACGGTGAATTTATGAAAAATACAGCGGTCAAAACCGATATGCTTGCCCTTCCCGATTGCAGCTCCCTTGACGAAAAAGGAGCGTGTACACTGCTTAACACCGGCTATTGCACAGGCACAGGCTGCCCTTTTGCCCACACCTCCGACGACGAAAAGCGTGCGGCGGAAAACTGGCGGCGCAGACTCAACGCCTTGAGCGAGGAAGAACAGCTCAGAATTTCAAAAAAATACTACGGCGGTGCTATGCCGTGGAAATAAAAGGAGAATTTGCTATGCCATTTGAAAACGGCGAATATGTTATGTACGGCTCAACAGGTATCTGCCGTATCGACGGCACGGAAAAACGCAGCTTTGACGGTATCCACACAGCGGAATATGTCCGCCTTATCCCCTACAACTCCGATAATTCCACCTACTATATCCCTGCCGAAACCATCGGCGAAAAGGTCAGAAAGCTTATCTCAAAAGAGGATATACACGCTATAATCCATAGAATTCCAAGTATTGAAATAACCTGGGACAACGATAACGGCAAAAGACGTGAAATTTTTACCGACCTGCTCAAAAGCGATAACTATGACCGCCTTTTCTGCCTTATAAAATCGGTCTATGACCAGCGTCAGAAGCGTATGGCAAGCGGAAAACGCCTTGCCGCCGCTGATGAAAAAGCACTTAAAGCCGCAGAAAATCTGATGTGTCAGGAATTTTCCGTGGTGCTTGGCATTAAGCCTGAAGAAGTAACGGATTTTATTACAGCGGAAATTGAAAATATCGGTTCGGTACAATAAAATTGTGTTTTTTACGCAAAAAAGCCTGCGGAAACGGTTATCCGCAGACTCAGGTTGTAGAAAAAGGTGCAACGATATGTTATAATGCACAAATTTAGGGGACGCCCTCTCTTGCAGGGCGTCCCCTCTTCAAAAACAGTCCACTGGACTGTTTTTGAATTCACCCCTTGCGGAGCGCCTCTAAGGCAAGGAATTT
>JAFQUQ010000045.1 GCA_017408395.1 Oscillospiraceae bacterium | reverse complement strand
TGAATAAAGAATAATGAATAGTGAATAGGTAAGGTGTCCGCTTTGCGGACATTTTTAATATTATTGCCGAAGGCAATTCCATAATTTTTCATTATTCATTATTCACTATTCATTGTCGAAAAAACTTTTTCGACAAACTGAGGCTTTACGGGGATTTCCGTAAAGCCTTTTACTATTGAAGCTTGATTTCCGAGGAGAGGGAGTTTGCTTCTTCAGCACGCTTTGCTTTAAGCTTGTTTTCTGCTGAAAGACGGATGGAAAGTCCGATTGCAGCTGCTGTCAGAACTGCAATTGCCGCAATAATTGAAGGCTTTGCTTTTTTTGCGGAGTCCTGCTTGTTTTCAGCGTCGTTTTCCGCAATGAGAGCGTAAATTCCCGTCTGTTTAAGTGCGGTACGCAAAGCAAAATAAAGTGGCACTGCAATAATTACCGCAAGTATGCCGTTTATTGAGGAGGTCAGGGCGTTTGTGCCGACAGCTGTCCACGCAGCTTCCTGCGTACCGCCGAGAATGATTATGGTAAAATATGATTTGAGCAGGTAAAGGAAAATATATACAAGCTGACCTGTTATTGCCGCCAGCGTTACACGTACCTTTTCATTTTTGGTGCGGAGTGCACCTGCTGTGAAGCCCATTGCAAATTTGGAAATAAAGGTGTATGGTGCGGAAACGATGTAGGTGGGGTCGAAAAGGTCGTAAAGCGCCGCACCGAAGCCTGATGCAAGACCGCCGTTCAATCCGCCGAAAAGCAGACCTGCAAGCAGACACATTGAGTTTCCAAGGTGAATTCTTGTTACAAGGACGCCGTTTGGAATTTTGATCTGAAGATAATTTCCCACATAAACCAGCGCCGCCATAAGTCCGATGGTGATTATTCTGTAAAGTGCTTTTCTGTTTTTTGTCATTGTCATTGTTGCCAAGGTAATTCCTTCTTTCGTTTGGTATGGTTTAATTATAAACCCCATTTTCTTTGCAGGCAAATTTCTCTTTGGCTTTAATATTTCGTACACATTTGTCGGTTTTTAATATAAAACAAAGGGTGACTGCGGTTGATTTTACTGCATTTTAAACATAAGTCGGTGAAGGATGAAAAACCGTATTTTTACAGTATGTTAATCTGCACAAAACAGAGTGCCTGTATATGTGCAATAAATGTTTAAAAGGTAAAAACGAAAATTGGTGTAAACTATTTGCTTTTGAGCAAAAATATAGTATAATTAAGGTAATTCAGATGAAAGGAACGTTGAAAATGAGCGTTTATCTTGATAATGCCGCTACAACAAAGCCCTGTGAGCCTGCTGTTTCGGCTGTTTTTCAGAATATGGTAGAGGATTTCGGAAATCCGTCCTCTCTTCATAAAATGGGACTTTCCGCAGAAAATAATATGACTGATGCGAGAAAGGCTATTGCCGCAGCTCTTGTGTGCGACCCTAAATGCATAACCTTTACATCGGGTGCTACCGAGGCAAACAATACTATCATTCTTGGTGCAGCAAAAAATTACGGCAAGCGTAACCGTAAGAAAATCGTAGTTTCCGCAATTGAGCACCCCTCAGTTGCCGAGCCGATAAAATATCTTGAGGACAGCGGCGAATATACCGTTGTACGCATTATGTCCGACAGAAACGGTGTTATCGACCCTGACGATTTTATCAAGGCAGTCGATAACGACACATTTCTGGTGTCCTGTATGCTTGTAAACAATGAAACGGGTGCGATAAATCCCGTTAAAAAGATTTTTTCCTACGTAAAAAGGAATTTCCCCGAATGTATCACCCATTGCGACGCTGTACAGGGCTTTATGAAAATTCCGATAAAGTCAGCGGATATTTTTGCGGATACCATTGTCGTTTCGGGACATAAGGTCCACGCTGTAAAGGGCGTAGGTGCAATGTTTATCAAGAACGGCGTGAGAATTGCTCCTCTTGTGCACGGCGGCGGTCAGGAAAAGGGACTCCGTTCGGGTACTGAGGCCGTGCCACTTATCGCAGGCTTCGGAGCAGCTGTAAGAGCGCTTATGGGCACAATGAAAACCGCTTACAGCAATGCCGAAACTATTAACGCTTATCTTGTAAAGAGCCTGTCAAAGCTCGATTTTGTCAAGATAAACTCCAAGCAGGAAAACAATTCGCCCTACATACTTAATTTTTCCGTCGAGGGCATACGTTCGGAAATAATGCTCCACTACCTTGAAAGCAAGGAAATTTACGTTTCCAGCGGCTCTGCCTGCTCAAAGGGTGCGCACAGCTCCGTGCTTACGGCAATGGGCATTTCCGATAAGCTTGCCGACAGCGCAATCAGAGTTTCCATCTGCCGTACAACAACGGTGGGGGAAATCGACGTGCTGGTAAACGCTATCCGTGACGGTTACGCTAACCTTGCAAAAACAAAATAAAAACAGGGGACTTTGTGCAGAAGCTTATTCTGATTTGCAGAGTCCCTTTTATTTATGTAAAAAGTTTTATGTAAAAACACCGAAAATTTGCAAAATCTATTGTAAATCCCCCGAAATATAGTATAATAAATAATGTATGTATTTTTTTGTGAAAGGGCGGCTTTATTTGAAGGACAACAAAATTCCTGTTACCCTTAAATTTAATCTGGGTACCTTTTTATATAATAACAGAAAGTATTTATGGGCATTTTTTATACCGATAGTTGTATTATCCCTGGCATACTTTTTCTTCGGAGTAGACCCTCTTAACTGGTTTCCCGACAATGGCTTCAAAATAGGTGATTTTCAGATACTTCCCCCTAAGGATGAGTCTGTTCTTGTACTTGACCTTAACGGGCAGTATGTTTACTATTTTGAAAATCTCCGTGATATTTTCTGGGGCAGAGGAAGTGCTGTAAATTCCTGGAGCAGAAACCTTTCGGGGGAAATAATAGGTATTTATGCTTACTATCTTGCAAGCCCGTTTACGCTTATAGTAATGCTGCTGCCACGCTCGCTGATGACGCTTTCCATTCAGATTATGCAGCTGTGCAAGCTGGGTACGGCAAGCATCGTTATGCTCTATTATCTGAGCACACGGAAGAAATATAAAGACAACACCGCAATCATTTTCGGCATAATCTATTCGCTGATGGGTTATATGATAGTTCAGCTTATGGACCCTATGTGGCTGGACGGTCTGATTTATCTTCCTCTTATCTGCAAGGGCATAGAAAAAATCATTGACGACGGCAAGATGCTTTATCTTATCATTCCGCTGACGCTGATGTTTATTGCAAATTTCTACATCGGCTGGATGATAGCGATGTTCTGTATTCTGTATTTCTTAGTGTATCTGTTCAGCATTTCCGAGTGGCCTGATACATCTAAAATCAAGCATATTTTCATAAGCGGCGTAAAGTTTGCGGTGGGTGGCGTTCTTTCCGCAGTATGCTCTGCGTGGCTGCTTGTTCCGCTGTATTTCTCCCTTTCACTGGGCAAGTTTGAGTTTACAGACCCGAATTTTACAATGAAGACGCAGTTTGATTTCATTGATTTCTTTGTAAACCTCCTGCCTAACGTTTACGATACCTGCCGTCCCGAAGGCTCGCCTGTGGTATACTGCGGCGTGCTGACGATACTGCTTGTACCGCTGTTCTTTATGAATGAGAACATTAAATTACGCAACAAAATCGGTATGGGACTGCTTGCACTGTCTATCGTGCTTTCAATGTATATGTCAACGGTTGATATGGCGTGGCACGGCTTTCAGGTACCAAACTGGCTTCCTTACCGTTATTCCTTCATCTGCAGCTTTGTGTTCATTCTTATGGCCGCACAGGCATTTGAACGCATCGAGGGTGTAAGCTTTAAGGAAATAGGCGGAGTTTTCTTCCTGCTGTTCGGATATGTGCTTTACGTTGACGGTCAGGAGCTTGAAAGAGTAACCCTGCTTGCAACCGTCTGGTTTACAATTGCTCTTGGCGGAATTTATGCTCTGCTGCTGTATTTCTACAAGAAAAATACAGTAAAGACCGTACCCGTTATTTTGCTTATATTTATCTTTATTGAGCTGACGGTTTCCTCGACCTACACGATTTTCCGCATTGACAAGGACGTTGTTTACTCTAAGAATTCTTCCTACAACAGATATATCACTCTCGGAAGAAACACCGTTGATAAAATTTACGAAATGGACACCGACCCCGTTTACAGGATTGAATCAAACTATCACCGTACCGTAAACGACGCTATGGCATTCAATTCCTACGGTATCTCACATTCAAGCTCAACCCTCAACGAAGCGCCTATTGAATTTCTCCGCAAGCTTGGCTTCTCCTACGGCGGCCATTATATCAAATATAAAGGCTCGACCTATGTTTCCGACGCAATTCTCGGTATCAGATATGTTATGGAAAAAGGCTCTGCCGTAAAGAATGACGACGGTGTAATTGACGTTGCCGAAAACAAGCATTATGATGAAATGGTGCTTGCGAACGGTGACAAGAAGGAAATTTTCTATGTTTACGAAAATCCTTACGCACTCCCTATCGGCTTTATGGCAGATGAGGAAATTGCAGAGGTAGAGCTTGACGACCAGAATCCGTTTGAGGCACAGAATCAGCTTCTGTCTGCGCTTGCGTCAGATACCAAGGCCGATTATTTCAAGCAGATCGAAATTGACAAGATCCTTACCGAAAACGCAAAGCCTTCCACATACGGTAGTCATTCCAAATATGTACCGAGGGTAGAAGGTGAAAATTCACATATCGAATTCCTTGTTACAGCTCCTACAGAGGATATGGTTTACGTTTACTTCCCCACAAGCTATGAGCGCAAGGTAAATATGTGGCTCAATGAGGAATTTGTTGACTACTACTTTGAGGGCGGAAACAAGGTTATCCAGACTCTCGGAAGATTTGCTCCGGGTGAGCAGTTCTCACTTATTACAACAATCACCGAAGAAAAGAACGAGGTTCTTTTTGCAGACGAATATTTCTACTATCTTGACGAGGAAGCCTTCCGTGCCACTATCGACGAGCTTAAACAAAATCCGCTTGTGGTAGAGGAATTCAGGGAAGACCACATCAAGGGCACGGTAACTGCCGATGAGGACGGTATCCTGTTTACATCAATTGCATGGGAGCCGGGCTGGACTATCAAGGTTGACGGTGAAAAAATCGAAGCGGTACAGCTTGCAGAGGCTCTTGTGGGAATTCCTGTAACGGCAGGTACTCACACAATTGAAATGTCCTTCTTCCCTAAGGGAATGGCTGTGGGAATTATGATGAGCATTGCAGGTGTGATCATTGTTGTGATGATAGGTATACTTGAAAAAAGAAAACAGCCTGTTCTGCTGAACAGACTTTATGAGGATTAAAGGAATCGCTGATTAAATCGTTTCACGACACTCTCAGTGACGGATTTTCGAGCGTCGGAAACGATGCCTTTGGCTTTAATCAGCGTTTCCTTAAAGGAAAGCAGGTTTTTATATGAAATTAATGTTTGCGTCGGATATTCACGGCTCATATCCAAGCGCCGCACAGATGTTAAAGCGTTTTGACGAGGAAAAGGCGGAGCGTCTTATTATACTGGGGGATATTCTTTATCACGGCCCCAGAAATGACCTTCCTGCAGGTTATGCACCAAAGGAGGTAATCCGTCTGCTTAATGAGCGTAAGGATAAGCTCTTCTGCGTAAGAGGCAACTGTGATACAGAGGTTGACCAGATGGTGCTGGAGTTCCCGATCCTTGCGGAATACGCTCTCCTTTATCTTGAAGGAAGAACCGTGTTTGTAACTCACGGTCATAAATACAACACCGCAAATCCTCCTCTTATTTCAAAGGGCGACATTCTCATCCACGGTCATACTCACGTTCAGGTGGTCGATGAGTCAAACGATTTTGTATACATCAATCCCGGCTCTGTTTCAATTCCTAAGGAAAACAAGGACAAGAGCTATATGACATATGAGGACGGCGTTTTTAAAATTAAAAATCTCCACGATGGTACTGTGGAGATTGAGTACAGCATAAAGTAAAAAAGTCCCGTAACATTTCGGTGTTACGGGACTTGCTGTTTTACTGCTTAAGAATATCTGTATTCTTGTTCTTCTTGTCTTCATAGAGAGAGGAGTCGGCTTTGTCCATAAATGACTGGATAGTTCTTTCAGGACTGCATCTTACCTCATAAATACCTACGCTGACAGTAATATTATAAGCCTTATTGCTGTAATGATTGTGTCTTGCGGCAATCTGTTTGATACGGGAAGGGATGGATTTGATTATGCTTTCGTTTTCGCAGAGAGCGAATGCAGCAAACTCATCGCCGCCTATTCTTCCCACAATATCCGTGTGTCTCAGACCGCTTTTGATGAAGTTTGCGGAACAGATAATAGCGTAGTCGCCGTCCTCGTGACCGAAGGTATCGTTTATCTTCTTAAGATTGTCAAGGTCGCCGAAGATGATAACGCCGCGTCTGCCCTCGTTTTCGGGAGCCATAAATACACGGTTTGCAAATTCAAAGAAGCCTCGTCTGTTGTAAACTCCCGTCAGCTCGTCGTACATTGAAATGCGGTTAAGCTGATTATTGCGGAAGGTAGCAGCGTCAAGTGAGCTTTCAAGCTGATTTACAAGGCGTGTAAGCTTTATAGCGGTGCATATCTGCGGAGCAACGGAGTAAATATAGCTGAAATATTCGTACTCTATCTCGCTTACGATAACGCCGTAGTGTTCCTCGTTCATAAACAGAGGGAAAAGTATCACGGTGCGTCGTCTGTCAGGCGTAAATTCATTGCAGATACAGTCAAGGGAGTCGATTATCTGGGAATCCTTTTTAACTGCTGTAAGAGTCTCGCCGTCGTGGTAGGATTTAAGATAGAGGTGAGCAGGTCTTTGCCACTCCATAGTTTTGGTATGAACAACAGGGTCTGCATAGGTGTAGATGAAGGAGCTGTTCATATGGGTACGGTAGAGGTTATGTACAATTGAGAAGTAGCGTTTTTCTTCATCGTTGCCCTCTACGGTCATATCCTTGGTGATGTTGTTGATAAGGAAATGTGTAAATGTAAGGTCGTCGATGGACTGACGGTTTGATGTGAGAATAAAGTCCGACACCGTTTCAAAGCAGTATTCGATAATGTTGTGTACCGCAATGGCCTTATCCTTGTTTTCCTCTGAAATTATAACCGCAGCATATCGGAGCGCTTTAAGTATATCCACAAGCGTATCTGACTGAACGTTGTCTGCCAGACCCTTTTCCATAAGCTGCTTGAATTTTCTGCAATAAGGTGCAGTATCGCCGTTATCGGATTTATGGGCAAATTCAAGAACGCTGAAGAGAAAATCCTTAAGTCCGTCTGTCTGAACGGCGGTGTTATATGAGAAGGACTCGGAGAAATATTCCGAGATAATGGAATTAGCAAGCTTTTCGGGAGATGATGCCTTGATAATTGTTTTATGCTTTTCGTTTGACTCGTTCCAGAAGGTTGTACAGCCGCAGGATTGTCTTGTAACAACGGATGAGCCGAGACTGATAAGCTGGTCAATATCCTGCCCCCTGGCAAGCTTGACCGCTTCCTTTATTGCACAGCTGCCCAGTTTTGCGGCGTCTGCACGGATAGTTGTAAGCATTGGAGTAAGAGCAGTTGCAACCTCTGAATCATCGTAGCCTGTTACCGCAATATCCTTGCCCACAACAAGGCCACGCTGTTCAATAGCCTTATAGCCGCCCTTGCACATCATATCGTTTGCAAAGCAGATAGCGTCGATTTTACCAGGATGTGCGTCAATGAGATTGCCCACAAGGTCAACGCAGAATTCGGAAAATCTGCCGTAAGCAACCATTTCGGGGTCAAATTCAATGCCGTTTTCTTCAAGTGCTTCACGGTAAAAAGCAAGTCTTTCGTCAGCATCGGCATTACCCTTAGGACCTGAAACGAAAGCGATGTGCTTTCTTCCGTGTTCCTTGATAAGGTGGTTTACCATGCTTTTTATGCCGCTTCCCGAAAGTCTGATACAGGGATAGCCGCTTACTTCATTTTCCATTGTAAGAATTGGCAGGCTCTTGAATTCTGCAAGAAACTGACGGAATTCTTCCTTTGGAATAAACTGACCGATAGTACCTGCCGAAACGACAAGTGCGTCAAGATTCTGGCTTGAAGCATAGCTGTAAATTGTGTTGTACTGATATTCAAAGGCGGTATATTTTCTGTCGTCAAGCTGACAGTTGAGAGAACGTCCGGGGAGAATGACCAGGTTTACGTCCATTTCAGCTGCAGCAGAAACAGCACCCTTAAGGAGCACTTTTGAATAGTCATTATCAAGATGGTGAACCATCAAACCGATGGTAAGTCTGTTTTTATCTTTCATTTAAAGACTTCCCGAAACGGGAAAATACACTCCTTTCATTTATATCTATTTCTTTTTTAATTGTTCGTACACATATACATATGCATATTATAACATCATTGTTCCGCTTATGCAAGCACTTTTGTCGAATTGTTACTAAAATGTCATAAAGTGCTGATTATCAGAGTATTTTAATGTCAGTTACAGTCAGAATGGTATTGCTGACGCTGAAGCTTATGTCAAAGCCGCCGAACTGCATAGAATAAATTTTATCGGGAGAATTCTGATACTGAGGACGAGGGTCCTGAGAAAGAACGGAAATAAGCCCGTCACGCTTGCTTTTGGGAATAAGCTTAAGCAGAGGTGCAGGGAAGCTTACTTCAAGCACGCCTTCCTTGTCTGACAGTGCAAAACCGTCGCAGGCATCGGGGTGAGAGTCGGTGTAGGAAAGGTATGGCTTGATGTCGAAAACGGGCGTACCGTTTAAAATGTCTGCCCCCGACACATAAAGCACGGGACCTTCAGGGACGTCAAAATCAATTTTAATCAGCTTTACCGACGACATACCGATTGAGTTGGGACGGAAAGGGGAGCGTGTTGCAAAAACTCCCATACGAGTGTTTCCGCCTAAACGAGGGGGTCTGACGGTAGGCGACCATTCCTCACGCATTGACTTTGAAAACTGCCATAAAATCCAGATGTGACTGTATTCTTCGAGTCCTCTGAAGGCTTCTTTTACACGGTATTCAGGCTCAAAAACTATCCGTGACACCACCTCTGCAAGGCCGCTCTGACGGGGTATGCCGAACTTTTCGGTAAAGTCGTTTTCTATGTGTGCAATTGCTTTTATGCTGTAAAATTCCATTGCAAGGCTCCTTATCAAAACTTAAACATATTATACCGCTTAATGTGGAAAAAGTCCATACCGCCGAGGAAAAACTTACCGCTTGAAACAGGGCTTTTCCTTTGTTATAATTTAATCGGGGCAGGCGTGTCCTAATCAGGAAAAGGAGGTTAAACAAAGGCAATAACTGTTCAAAGTGCCGGGTGCATACATTAAAAGTCAGGTCAACCTTTTTCGCAGGGTTGACCTGACTTTTTAACAATTTTCGCTGAGCTGTCTTTTGCCCATTTTAAGCCAGCTGATAAATCCGTAAATGTCATTTGCAAGGAACGCAATAAAACACATTACCACCGAAATACAGGAAATATCCGTAATTGACGCCGCCGTCCACAGCACTATCAGCACTATATCGTTTAATGCGTAGGCAAGGGCGAAAAAAGGACTGCGTCTGAAAGTCAGGTAAGCCGCCGCAAAGCTTGTGGTTACGGAAACGGTGCTTGTTATAAGATTTGCCGTGCCGAAATACCTGAGTATAAAGTAAAAAAGCACCGTAACAGCCGCTGTAAACAGGATTATGAGAGGGATTTCCTTCTTGCCGATACGGTTGACCTTTACCTCGGATCTGTTGCCGCCGTAAGGGTTTTTAAGCCACGAAATCAGCGAAAACACCGCCATAGGCGCAGTCATTCCAAGATATGTTATCATTTCACCGTAATAGGCGACTTTATATGAGATTATGCCGTAAAGAACGCTGAAAAATATCATCAGCACCTGTCCGAATGGATTACCCTTTGCGCAGAAAATAAGGGACGTTATGCCTGTCAGCGAGGCGGCAAGATTAAGATAATTCGTCCTGTCGAAAATGCAGAATGAAACTATCGCAAGTGCTGACGACGACAGCCACAGTGCAAGCTCTCCCTTTGTAAAATAGCCTTTGAGCTTTATCATATACCCTCCAAAAAAATGCATCCGTGTACACATCTTCTAAGACCTAACGATGTGTAAACGGATGCGTTATGCATCACTACCCGGTGGCAGTAAAAATATTCTTTTATGCTATGATTAATAATTATAGCACAGAATTTCCGGAAAATCAAGTACCGATTATCAGTTTGCGGAATTTGCGGCTGTGCTTGCGGCAGTTGCGGCAATTACAGCACACATTGCAGCCTGCTGTGCGGCAACCATTGCAAGAGTACCTGTCATTGCGGCGGTTGAGGTGTTTCCGTTGACTGAATAATCGCAGGAAACAAGCAGTAAAGCGTGCATAAGACGTGTTTTCTTGTCAATTCCGAAAATACCCGTGTAGCCCTTCTGCTGTGAAAGGAAATCGTCTGCCGCATTCATATCCTCAACAACGCTGTCGTAATCTTCTGTAAGCATTGCCATTGAGCCGAGGACGGATATTTCGTAATATTTGCTGTATTTTTTGCCTGAAGCGGTTATTTTATCATAAAGCTCAAGCACACGGCGGCATTTTACATCCGAGTCACCCTCTGCAAGTGCAAGAATGTGGGAAAGGGACTGTACGGAATTTCCGTCGTGGAAGGTCTTTTTAAGCGTAAAATAGCACTTTTCCATATCTTCAACAAGCATATCGTCCGTTTTTTCGGAAAATGCCATAAGTACAGCAAAAACGCTGTCCTCAGCGGAAGTAAGGAAGGGGTGTTCTTTCTTCATTCTGTTGTATAAAGTCTTGCCGCGCTGAGCGTATTTGTCCGCTTCATCGGTGTTTATCATATCGGCAAGAATTGCTGAAACAAGACTGAGATACTCGGAGCTGTAAAAATGATCCTTGAGTATGTCGTAAATTTCCATTGTTTTTTTGAGCTTGCCCTCTGGGTCGCTGTCAGTTGAAAGAAGCACCATTACAGGCAGTTTTACATTTCCTCTGAAGTTTGAGAAAATGCTTGTGCTGTTGTCAACAATATCACGGCATTCCTTAAGCTTTGCCTTGTCTGCGGAAACATTTTTACCGCAAAGGGTAGCGGCACAGATAGGAACGATATATTCGTTTTCCCATTTGAAGGTTTCCTTTATGGTATCTCTGTTGTTGATAAAGTCTTTGCAGATATTTTCAAGTGACTGTTTCATAATTACGCCTCCGTTCTGATATTTTGATTTTATCTGTTAAAACATATTGTTTCTGATTTCCTTTGCGGCAAATCTGCCTTCAAGAGCCTGTCCTTCCGCAACGGGGTGCAGACCGTCAATAAGGTATTTTCCTCTGCCGCCGATGACCTCAAACTTTTCACAGATACCGCAGTTGTTGTAGCAGTCGATGACCTGTGCACCCATAGCGCCTGCAATTTTCTTCATAACGGTTTCGATCTGTAAAACTGTCTTTGCGTTATGTTCGGGAGTAGCGGTCTGAAGCGGAGTAAGAACGAAAACTCTTGCTTCGGGGTATTCCTCCATAATTTTCTGTAAACACCAGCGCATTGCACCTGCTTCTGTAAAAAGGTCGATATTTTCGTTGCCGTCAAGCTCCTTGCCTGTGAGAGCTTTTTCAACGTCACCGAAACATTCCTCGGAGTCGTTTGTACCCATTGCAAATGCAAAAATATCAGGCACGGGTGAAATACCCTTTTTAACATCGTCAATAAAATGCTGTATATGAACAACAGCGCAGTTGTTTGCACGCTTCTGAAGCTCGTTTAGATCCTCGGTAGGTTCCCAGCCGTCGCTTATGCCTGCAAAGTCTGGGTCTGTCCAGTTCTGTGTGGTAACGGAGCCGTTTGAGCAGGTAAGGGTACGCTTGTACCATACTGCGCTTCCTACTGCAACATTGTGGTGTGAAGCCATATTAAGGCTGTTGAAAACGTGCCAGGACCACTGCTGACCTGCTGTGATGCTGTCGCCGTCAACGCCGAAGTTTAATTTTGTAAAATCCATTGTAACGATTAACTCCTTTGAAAATTTGCGGCAGACTAAATTGCCGTATTCTTTTACATTATATCATTTTAAACAGCTGAAATCAACAGTTTAAAAAAATCTGCAAAAATTTTTGCCATAACTATTGACAAGTATATCGGCAGCTGATATAATATGTATATCGGTTGAAGATATAACGGTAAGCGTTGTATCGGCTGACGTAAAGGAGGAGATATTATGGGAAATATTGCATTGACAGAGGCGGTTTACTATATACTGCTTTCACTTACAGACGCACTTCACGGCTACGGTATTATGCAGAATGTGGAAAAACTTTCAAACGGCAGGGTAAAGCTTGCGGCAGGAACGCTTTACGGTGCAATAAACACCCTGCTTGACAAAGGCTGGATAAAGGCTCTTGATAACGGTGCAGACAGCAGAAAAAAGCTTTACATTATAACAAACAGCGGAATGTGTGCTCTTAATGAGGAAATTGAAAGGCTTGAAGAGCTGGTATTAAACGGACGCCGTATTATTAAAACGGAAAACAAGCCTGTTGAAATATCGCTTAAAAAGCCTGAGAGGGAGGTCTGATTTATGAGAAAGGTTATCAGGAAAGTATTCTGGGCGTGGGATTTTGATAAAGAGGAAGCCTGGCTGAACGAGATGGCTTCAAGGGGACTTGCGCTTGTTGCGGTAGATTTCTGTAAATATGAATTTGAGGAGTGTGCTCCAAATGAGTACGGTATACAGCTTGAACTGCTGGACAATATAGTCAGCAGCGAGGAGAGCAGGAATTACATAAGCTTTGTTGAAGAAACAGGTGCAGAGTGCGTGGGAACGTGGATACGCTGGGTTTATTTCAGAAAGAAAAAGGACGGCGGAGAGTTCAAGCTGTTCTCGGATAAGGACTCGCTTATTGCACATCTTCAGCGTATTATAATTTTTATTGCGGTGCTTGGAATTGCAAATCTTCCCATCGGATTGTTGAATGTGATGCTTGGAATTAACACCCTGATTGAAGAAAACGTGGTCGTTCCGAATATTTATCTCGGTATTTTTAATCTCGTCATAGGTATAGCGGCACTGGCAGGTGTATCAAGGCTTACACGGAAAAAGAAAAAATTAGAGGCTGAAAGGCAGATTTCCGAATAAAATCAATCCCGTAAACTTCGCTTCGGCGTTGTTTGCGGGATTTCTGATTTACGGTTGAAATGTAGGGGTGGGTGTGGTATAATTGACACAATTAAGACCTATAAGGAGGAAACAATGGTGAAAATCAAAGAACTTAAAGGTGCTAATATGGATATTGATTTAATCAGTGAAAATATTGGTTGGGATCAAACAAATTGTCCGTGGAATGAAGCGGAAAATACAAAAGAGCATAGATGTGCGGT
The DNA here is from genome assembly GCA_017408395.1 of Oscillospiraceae bacterium. Taxonomy (GTDB): domain Bacteria; phylum Bacillota; class Clostridia; order Oscillospirales; family Ruminococcaceae; genus UMGS363. The sequence continues at coordinate 35,818 of JAFQUQ010000045.1, read as the reverse complement.
AAAAGATACTTCTATTTGCAAATATTTTTGTGGAATTAAATATTTGGACAGTGTGCTTTGCAGTTATCCGTATGAAAATTTAGATGTTTTAAGCAAAGATTAAACAGATAAAAAGTGAAGCGGATTAATTCCAATCCAGCTATTTTGACTAACATCTGCTGTGTTTTCTATAATTTAAATAAAATGACCTGACCGATTAAAAATCAGTCAGGTCTTGTTTTTCAGCAAAAAAGCTTATTCCCACTCAATAGTACCAACAGGCTTTGGAGTGAGGTCGTAAAGAACACGGTTGATACCGTTGACCTCAGCAGTGATACGGTCTGTTATTTTGTGAAGAATGTCGTATGGAATCTCTTCGATAGTAGCGCTCATAGCGTCAGTTGTATTTACAGCACGGATAATTGCAGGCCAGCCTTCGTAACGCTTGCTGTCCTTAACGCCAACGCTCTTTAAATCAGGAACAGCGATAAAGTACTGCCAAACCTTTGTGTTAAGACCGCTCTTGTCAAACTCTTCACGGAGGATAGCGTCAGCTTCACGAAGCGCATTAAGACGATCACGTGTGATTGCACCGAGACATCTTACGCCAAGTCCGGGACCGGGGAATGGCTGACGGTCAACCATTGAAGCAGGAAGACCAAGTGCCTTGCCTACAACACGTACCTCATCCTTGTAAAGAAGCTTTACAGGCTCTACAAGCTCAAACTGCATATCTTCGGGGAGACCGCCTACGTTATGGTGAGCCTTTACGCCGTCACTTTCGAGAATATCGGGGTAAATTGTACCCTGCGCAAGGAAGGAGATACCTTCAAGCTTACGAGCTTCCTCATCAAATACCTTGATAAATTCGCCGCCGATGATCTTACGCTTCTTTTCAGGCTCTTCAACGCCTGCAAGGAGGTCAAGGAAACGGTCGGTAGCGTCGATGTAGATAAGGTTAGCGTCCAGCTGATTCTGGAAAACTTCGATAACCTGTTCGCTTTCGCCCTTTCTCATAAGGCCGTGGTTAACGTGAACGCATACAAGCTGTTTGCCGATAGCCTTGATAAGAAGAGCTGCAACAACTGAGCTGTCAACGCCGCCTGAAAGTGCGAGAAGAACCTTCTTGTCGCCTACCTGTTCACGAACAGCGGCAACCTGTTCTGCGATAAATTTATCCGCAAGTTCAGGAGTGGTTATTCTTTCCATAGAGTCCGGTCTTTTGTTATTATCCATGCTTACATCTCCTATTTTATTAAAAATACAATTAAATAATATCATATATTATTTGTTTTTTCAATAGGTATATTAGAAAAATATGAAGGTAAATTTATATAAACTTCAGTATAATCTGATGTAAATAATAAAATCTTTAACTTTTCTGCACATTTTTGCAATATTTGTTTTTGTAAATTGCAAAATAAAATGAAAGCACGGCATATCACAATGATATACCGTGCTGATTTTAATTAAGCTTATTGACCCATTCAACAAAGCCGCAATTATCAAGCATCTGAAAATATTTTGCAAGTCTTTCATAGGTTGGCTTCACTTTTTCACCGAAGTGTTCCTCAACGGAAACGCCTATGTCAATGATGCTTTTTTCACCGTCAATAAGCGGCCATACAAAGCTGCCTATTTCATCAAGGTGAATGTAGGAAATTGCAGGTTTTTTAAGCAGTTTCTGCGCTGCTTTATTAAACAAGCCCTTGTTCTCTACCTGAAGAGTAACCATTCCGTCATCCTCCTGCGTCCATTTGAGTGCTTCGGGACGGCGTGGTATCTTTTCAAGGTAGTTTTCATCTTTCTTTTTCTTATTTAAGCTGCCCATAATTACTTAGCTTTCTGTTCTGCTTTCTGTGCGGAAGGCTTCTTCCAGATAGAGAATTTAAGCAGGCTTAAAATGATAAGAGCAAATACTACAAGGCTGCCGATTTCCGTAACAACGGAAGGAAGACCGATCTTGCCCGAAATATCAATTACGCTGTCAACGCCGAATACAGCAAGAAGCGCAAGGAGAATACCTACAAGACCTTCGCCTGCGATCATACCGGAGCAGAAAAGGATACCGTCGTTTGTGATATTCTTTTTCTTTGCCTCGTCGCCGCCGAACTTCATCTTGTCGAAGATACCTCTGATGATACCGCCGATCATGATACAAGCGTTAAGCTGTACAGGGAGGTAGATACCGATTGCAAAAGGAAGTACAGGGATACCGATGATTTCAACAACTACTGCAATAAGTGCACCTACGAGTACGAGGTCCCAAGGAAGCTTTGCACTCATAACGCCTTCAACGATCATCTTCATAAGTGTAGCCTGAGGTGCTGCAAGTTCTGCAGAGCCGAAGCCCCATGCTGTATCGAGGAGGTAAAGTGTACCGCCGATTGCAAGTGCAGCTGCACATACACCGATGATTTCACCGATCTGCTGTTTTTTAGGTGTAGAGCCGAGGATGTAACCTGTCTTGAGGTCCTGTGAAGTATCGCCTGAAATAGCAGCTACGATACAGATGATTGAGCCGATAGCGATTGCTGCGCTCATGCCCTCAGCGCCCTGTGCACCTGTAAATTTAAGGATAAGGGTTGCAATGAGAAGTGTAGCGATAGCCATACCTGATACAGGGTTGTTACTGCTTCCTACAAGACCAACCATTCTTGAAGAAACGGTTGCAAAGAAGAAGCCGAAAATTACAATGATAAGTGCACCGATAAGTGAAACAGGGATTGCAGGGATAAGCCATACGAGAAGAGTAAGAACTGCGATTGAAATAAGAACGACCTTCATGCTGAGTTCACTTGAAGTTCTGGAGTTATCTGTGCTTCCGCCTGCCTTCATGCTCTTGAGGGCACCCTTGAAGGTGTTTATAATAAGAGGAAGGGACTTGATAAGGCTGATGATACCGCCCGCTGCAAGAGCACCTGCGCCTATGTAGCGGATGTATGAGCTCCAGATACCTGCTGCACCGTCTGCTGCAAAGATTTCACCGATTGTAAGGTCAGCGCTTGGGTACATTACAATGCTGCTGCCGAAAACAACGATAAGAGGGATGAGAACCATCCAGCTGAGTACGCCGCCTGCAAACATATAGGATGAAATTCTCGGACCGCAGATGTAGCCTACGCTCATTACAGCAGGATAGATCTGTGTACCGATTTCACCTGCAAAGCCCTTGAAGCGGAGTGAAACTTCGCCCGGAACTGCTTTAAGACCGTCGATAATGAACTTGAATACTGCTGCAAAGCCCATACCTGCAAATACGGTTGAAGCGTTTGAGCCGCCTTCTTCGCCTGCGAGAAGAACTTCCGCACAAGCTGTTCCTTCAGGGTAAGGAAGAACACCGTGTTCCTTAACGATAAGGGCATTACGGAGAGGTACCATGAAGAATACGCCGAGAAGACCGCCTATGAGGGCGATAAGGGTGATTTCTATAATGCCTGGCTTGTCCATTACGCCTTCCTTTGCCCATAAGAAAAGAGCAGGGATCGTAAAGATAGCACCTGCTGCGAGGGATTCACCCGCAGAGCCTGTTGTCTGGACGATATTGCTTTCAAGGATAGAGTTCTTCTTCATAATAACTCTGATTACACCCATTGCAATAACCGCCGCAGGAATTGAAGCGGATACGGTCATACCTACACGCAGACCGAGGTAAGCATTAGCCGCACCGAATACAACGGCAAGGATAACACCCATAACGATTGAAGTAACCGTAATTTCAGGGGTTACTCTGTCAGCCGGTATATAAGGCTGAAATTTTTCTTTGTTTTCCATCACTTTCTCCCATCTGTCCGTAAGGACTGTTTTTTTATCGGGATATATTATACCCCGAAAATGATTATTAACCCTAAAATAATACCACAACTTACAAAAAACATCAAGTATTAACCCCGACTAATATGTTAATTATATATAAACTTTTCGAATTTTGTGCAAATAAATTGAATTAAAGCTACAATCGGCAATGTGATTTGACTTTGCCTTAAGATACGTGGTATAATCTGAAAAAAGCTTGAAGAGGGACGCATATGAAAAAGATACTTATTATAGAAGATGATACGGCGCTGGCAAACGGTCTGTGTCGTGCACTCAGTTCTGAGGACGCCTCCGCCGAAAGTGCGGAAAGTCTGAAAAAGGCACGTTCAAAGCTTGAAAGCGGAAGCTTCGGGCTGGTAATTCTCGATGTAAACCTGCCTGACGGCAATGGCTTTGACTTTTTAAGGGAGATAAAGGAGAAATATGCCTGCCCTGTTGTAATGCTTACGGCAAACGACCTTGAATCGGACATTGTTGCAGGTCTTGAACAGGGTGCTGATGATTACATTACAAAACCGTTCAGCCTTGCGGTACTTCGTGCGAGGGTAAACGCACAGCTTCGCAGAGGTGAGAAGCAGAACAGAAGCGTGTTCCGCTGTGACGGGTTTGTTTTTGATTTTGACCGAATGGAATTCACAGCAGACGGTACAGCAGTCGAGCTCAGCAAGACCGAGCAGAAGCTTCTTCGTCTGCTTACGGAAAATTCAGGTATCACACTCACCCGTGAAAAGCTTGTTGACAGGATATGGACAGACGGTGCGGAGTATGTTGACGAAAACGCACTTTCCGTTACGGTAAAGCGTCTGCGTGACAAGCTTGGGGCAAAGGATTATATCAGGACCGTTTACGGTACAGGTTACATTTGGGGGAAGAAATGACGGACAGTATTTATATTTTTGCAGATTATGGCTTAATTATGCTGATTATCGGAATTATTGCTGTAATTGCGGCGGCGGGCGTTATAATTTACGACAGAATAAAGACCAAGCACACTTTTGACAGCATAAACAGTATGCTTGACAGCGCAATAGACGGTACTTTTTCCGAAAGCCGTTTTGATGAAACGGAAATGTCCGCACTGGAGAGCAAGCTTTGGAATTATCTTGAATCATCGGAAATTTCCGCAAAGAAAATCGCAGAGGAAAAGGACAAGATAAAGACCCTGATTTCCGATATTTCACATCAGACAAAGACTCCCGTTTCAAATATACTGCTTTATTGCGAGCTGCTGAGCGAACAGCCTCTTTCCGATGAGCTTAAGGAGTACGTTGGTGCCATAGGAAGCCAGTCGGAGAAGCTTTCCTTTCTGATAGCGTCCCTTGTTAAAATGTCACGGCTTGAAACGGGTATAATTTCGCTTAATCCGTGCAGGGGCAAGGTGGTGCCTATGATTAAAGAGGTAGTTGCTCAGATACAGCCTGAAGCCGCACGCCGCAGGCTTGCAGTAAAAGCGGATTACGGCGACCCTGCCGCAGAAGCGTTGTTTGATGAGAAATGGACCAGCGAGGCTCTGTTTAATATTGTGCATAATGCGGTGAAATATACAAAAAAGGGCGGAATAAAAATCTGCGTGAAGGATTATGAAATGTTTGTGTGCATTGAGATCACGGACACGGGAATGGGTATTGCCGAGGAAGAACAGGCACAGATATTTTCACGCTTTTACCGTTCGGAGCAGGCTTCGGACGAGGACGGTCTGGGAATAGGACTTTATCTTGCAAGAGAAATCGTCACGGCAGAAAAGGGCTATATAAAAATATCGTCCGAGGTTGGAAAAGGGTCTGTTTTTTCCGTATTTCTTTCAAAACTGTAAGAATTTATTTTTCTGCGGAAATAATGTGGTAAGATTTATATGCGATAATCTGTATCGTAGGGTAATGACCTGCGGTACAGATTTTTTATTGAAAGGATTTGATATAAATGGCTGTTTTATCAACTGAAAACTTAAAGAAAATATACGGAAGCGGCGAAAACGAGGTGCACGCTCTTGACGGCGTAAGCCTTGAAATAAACAAGGGCGAGTTCGTTTCGGTTGTGGGTACGTCGGGAAGCGGAAAGTCCACTCTGCTTCATATGCTGGGCGGTCTTGACCGTCCTACATCGGGAAGCGTTGAAGTAGACGGCACGGACATTTTTTCGCTTAAGGACGAGGCGCTGACAATTTTTAGAAGACGCAAGATAGGCTTTGTTTTCCAGAGCTATAATCTTGTGCCGTCCCTTAATGTTTACGAAAATATCCTGCTTCCTGTTCAGCTTGACGGAAAAGAGCCTGACGGTAAATACATAGACAGCATCATAAACACTCTCGGCTTGCAGGAAAAGCTTGAAAATCTGCCCAATAATCTTTCGGGCGGTCAGCAGCAGAGGGTTGCAATTGCAAGAGCGCTTGCTTCAAAGCCTGCAATTATCCTTGCCGATGAGCCTACGGGAAATCTTGACAGCAGGACCTCCCAGGATGTTATGGGCTTGCTGAAAGTGACAAGCGAACGCTTTTCTCAGACAATCGTTATGATCACTCATAATGAGGAGATTGCGCAGATGGCAGACAGAATAATCCGCATTGAAGACGGAAAAATCGTTTCGGGAAAATAAGAGGTGACTGCTGTGAAGGTTAACAATAAAAAATGCGTCAGACGTGTAAGCATAAAAAATCTGTTTACCGCAAAAACAAGATGTATAGTTTCGGTAATTGCAATCGCTCTTACAACGATACTCTTTACGTCGCTTTTTACCATACTTATGACAATGTCGAAAGGCTTTGAGGAGTCAAATTTCAGACAGGTGGGCACATACGCCCACGGCGAATTCAAGCGTCTTACAAAGGAGCAGTATGACGAACTGCGTACCGATGAGGATATACTTGAATACGGCTTACGAAGGGTTGCGGGGGTTACAGCAGGTGATGCCTTCATCAAAAGCTATGCCGAAGTAAGCTTTATGGACAAAAACACCGCAAAATGGAGCTACTGCACACCTGACAAGGGTGCACTTCCAAAGGAAAATACCAATGAAGCGGCCGTTGATACAAGGGTACTTTCCTGTCTTGGAATTGAGCCTGAAATCGGAAAAAGCTTTTCGCTTACAATGGACATTGACGGAATTATGGTAACTGAGGATTTTGTTTTAAGCGGCTGGTGGGAGTGCGACGAAGCTGCACCTGCAAGTCACGTCCTCATTCCCGAAAGCAGGCTTGAGGAGCTTTTTACAAAGTATGACGTGCAGTTCAACACAGATTATATAGGAAAATACGGTCTTGATGTTATGCTGAAAAGCGACCATAACATTGAAGAACAGCTTGTTGAAATTCTTGAACGTCATGGCTTTATGGAAGGTGAAAACGCCGTTTCTGTCGGCGTAAACTGGGGCTATATGGGCGAAAATCTTGCAGGAAGCCTTGATTTTGAAAGCATTGTAACGATAGCTGTAATTCTGCTGTTTATAATTTTTACAGGCTATCTCATTATTTACAACATTTTCAGAATTTCCGTTGCCAACGACATCCGTCATTACGGTATGCTGAAAACTATCGGTACGACGCAGACTCAGATAATAACTATGGTTCAGACGCAGGCGCTTATTCTTTCCGCAATCGGTATTCCTATCGGGCTTATTGTGGGCTGGGTAACGGGAAGCGTGCTTTGTCCTGTGGTAATGTCGGAGCTTAATGTTTACAACTCATCAGCTTCGGTGAGTCCGTGGATATTTGTTTTTTCCACAATGTTTGCGTGGATAACCGTTATGATCTCCTGCTTCCGCCCAGCAAGGACAGCCGGCAAGGTTTCTCCCGTTGAAGCCCTCAGATACACTGAACAGGCGTCAGGCTTCAGCAGCAGAAGCGGTAAAAAGGGCGTATCACTTTTCGGTATGGCCGCCGCAAGGCTTACAGGCAGTAAGGGCAAGACGGTCCTTGTAGTTACGTCACTTGCTCTTTCGATAGTGACCTTTACTCTTACATTTATCCTTGCAAACAGCTTCAGTATGGAAAAATACCTTTCCGATATTCAGGCGGATTTCCTTGTTGCAGAGTCAAAATATTTTACATATGACTGGCATGAGGAAAATGCAATCTCCCTTGAAGAAAACGAGTTTTTACGATATATGGACGGTGTGACCGACAGCTTTGTGACTTATGGATTGCCGACTTCATATTACCCTGAAACCTATTTCAGCGAGGAAGCTGTCCGTGGAATGCTTGCTGAGCACGAAAACGACGAAGATTTTATTGACGAGTATATTTCACACCGTTTAGAGGAAGACGGCACTATTGCACAGAATGTTCAGCTTCTCGGCCTTGAAAGCACAGCATTTTCAAAATTAAAGGTTTTTGAAGGAGATATTTCAAGGCTCTCGGAAAGCGGCTGTATTGCTGTTGAAAAGAGTGATTATTTCAAGCTGGGAGATAAGATGACATTTATCTATACCGATAAATACGAATATGTAAACACGCAGACAGGTGCGGTTTATACCGATTTTGAAAGCATCCCCGTAAGTGAATATCAGTTTGTCGAAATAAAAACGGAAACACACGAGGTCGAATATGAAATAGCGGCTGTTGTGGACAGTCCGTATGCACTTGGCTATCGTTTCTCAATGGCAGGCACACCGCTGTTTATTACAAGCAGTGAGGATATGCTTGCACAATCCGAATATTGCGCACCGCTTTACATTGCCTTTGATACAACCGACGAGGCAGAGGCTGAAGTGGAAAAATTCATTGCCGATTACACCGAAACAACCACACTCAGCTATACAAGCCGTGCAACGGAAGCGGCTTCCTTTGAGTCCTTCAAAAGAATGTTTGTAATTCTCGGTGCGGCACTCAGCATTATCGTAGGACTTATCGGCGTGCTTAATTTTATGAACACAATGATAACAAGCATCAATTCCCGTCAGAGAGAAATCGCCGCCCTTCAGGCAATGGGTATGACGGGCAGACAGCTTTGCACTATGCTTGTCTGGGAGGGTGCAATTTATATCGGCGGTGCGGCGATCACAGCACTGGTGCTTAATCTGATCACAATACCGCTTGGTAAATTAATTGAAACCATATTCTGGTTCTGTGATTACAGCTTTACAGTTCTTCCTCTTGTTGCGTCAATTTCTGTATTTGCGGCAGCAGGAGCAATTATTCCGGCAATAGCATATAAAAAACTTACTAAAAAATCAATCGTAGAAAGACTCCGTGAAACAGAGTAAACAAAACGCAGTACAGACGGCATAAAAAGCTGTCTGTACTGCGATTTTTTATTTATTCATAAGCTGAACTGCTTCTTCGGGAGATAACATTTCATCGTATGCTTTGTTAAGGTCGATGTCAAGTACGCAGTGGATAATGTCATATTTGCTTTCGTATGTAAACCTTACGGCTTTGTTTTCGGACGGTACAAATCTTCCGTCTTCGTATGTATAAATTGTGCCTGTATCCATAAAACCGTAAAAAAGGCAGTAATATTTTCCGCCGATGAGAAATGCGCCTAACACCTCATTATTTTCGTAATATCCGATAAACTCTGCAATGTCGCCGTTTGTGTCCATTTCCTTAAGGGTTTCGGCACTTACTGTTTCGCCGACGATATGTCTGTATTCACGGGCAGAGGTGTCGTAATACATCGTACCGCCTGTGCTCTGCCAGCCGTATGCACCTAAAAGGCAGCCGTCCTTTTCAAACCCCAGTCTGCCATAATAATGCTTTACAGCTTCATTGTCCTTTACGCCGAAAAGAACGGTGTGGCTGTCTGCACCCATAATTCCCGCACCGCCGAAAACAATGTGACGGCAGATACCGTAATCGAGGATCTGAGCTTCTTCAACATAGGAAAAATCGTCGATAATGCTCATATTTCCGCTGCTGTCAGCAAAAATGAGATAGTTTCTCAGGCAGGGAGTTCTGTCAAAGCAATAAGGCATATTTACAATCATAAATGTTTCTTCCGAGCCGTCGCCGTCATAATCATACGGATATGCCTTGTAAAGATGCGGCACAACACGGTCGTTCTCGTCGAAATATTCAAAGAGCGAAGATTGGTAAACAGGTAAGGTACTGTCGGGATTTTCGTTATAAAATTTTCTTTCGGACTCTATCCTTTCCTTTAAGAGCGTTATCTGTTCTTCACTGTATTCTGTGTAGAATTCACTTTCAGCAAGGAACTTCTCAGCTTTTTCTCCAAGCTCCCCGATGTCTGAGACACCGTCGGTATATTCAAAGGTAAAGTCAATGAAAATGTTGTCCTCGGATACATTTCTGCGTTCGGGTACAAATTTATCCTCTTCAATTTCTTCTTCCGTTTCTGCGGATACTTCGGTAATTTCTACGATGACTTCTTCTTCGGTAATTTCTACGGGTGTTTCTTCTTCGGTGACGGAAGTTTCGGCTGTGCTTTCGGCGAGAGCTGTTTCCGATTCTGCTGCGGTAACTGTTGTAGTCTGAACTGAGGTTACATCGGATACGGTACCATTATCAACTGAACAGCTGCTTAATAAAAGCGAAATCAGAAGGACAGTTAAAAGTTTATTTTTCATCATAAAATCTCCGTTATGTGTTGCTATAAATAATTTCTTCATAATTTGATTTTAGAATTTATCCCCCGAAAATTAATTCGGGGGATAAACAGGGTGATACTAAATTACTATTGTTCATAAAGTTTAAAATTACTAAATTATTTTCCAATGGAAAATATCCTTAAAATCATTATAACATTCTTCACATATCCAATAATATTCATCTTCTGTGCAATAACCGATTGTTTTTGTACCAATATAATTTGATATTCTATCAGTACAAAATTCACAATGCTCATGGTCACTTAAATTTATTTTATTGTTAAATTGAATATGTTTCAAATTAACATTCTCCAAATATTTCTCTTGTCCATTTAATCTCCAATCATCCATATTTTTTCTCCTTCAAAATGCCTTTAAGTTCCGTTACGCCTGTTTCAGGGTTTTATGCTTGAATACATATCATCGCATCTCCCAATATTTCAAACTCAAAATTTCAAACTTATTGCTCAATAACATAATAATATTTTCAATATACCAATTTACATCAGTATAAATCTTATTATCTAATATGAATGTCTTTCTGTTTATGTCGCAATTAAACGTCACTAAATCAGAACCATCCACTAACATATTGGTAATTCTAACATTATCTTTTAATAAGCCAATTCCTATCGGATATCCACATGACTGTCTGAATTCAATATAATCTCTCAACATATCATAACTAATTTCTAAATAGTCCCAATCGTAATCATTTGATGTAATAAGATAGATTTGACCACATGAATTATATATTTCCATACCCTGAGATACTAAACAATCAACGATATCAAATGCAAATTTTGATTTTAATTCAACAGATATTCCTGCATCTAATGACACATAAATTCCACCTTTACCAAAGTGTTTCAAGAAATTCAATTCCTTTTTTACTTAACCATTCTTTAACATAATCTGGAATCGGCGTGTTAGAAAAAAGAATATACAACTTTCCATTATTTGTAGCAATCTTTAATCTATCTCCCATGTCGGAGCAAAATTTCCCAAAACCACCTTTATCGACTATGTTTTTTCAGTAGTTACCAGATTTAGCTTCCCACCATATATCACCAAATCCGCCATCAAATTCTCGACCGCCAACTTTAAATGAACCATTGCCACCTAATTGCTCAGTCAAAAAGTTCTCATAATCTGTTCCAACAAGATTCTTTGGCGATTTTGATGTATCAAAATCATCATAAATATAATTATGCACCAAAACCCCATACTCACCAACAAAGTAAGTATGGAAATCCTCAACCTCAAGGTTGTAAACGGTAATTGGCTCAGCAAGTTTTTCAAGTTCAAGGTCAGTAACTTCACCCTCGGTGATAGTTTCACCGGTGAGTCGGTAAAGGCTGTCGTAGGTATATTCAACAATTCTGTCAAGTTCTTCAACCTTAATTCTCTCACCAAAAGCACCCAAAGTATAAACATATTTTACCACAACATTACTGTCACTGTCAACAGTTTCTTCACAATTTGCGGCTAAAAATCATCCCCCGAAAATTAATTCGGGGGATAAAATAATTATATTAAATATTTAATTGTTAATAAGTAAAAAAGATTTATGAACTGAAAAATCATATTCTTCTTCTAAATATGCTTTGGTACAATCTTTATTTACTATGATATATGGCGTTCCATTTGACCATATTTTTTCTATAACATAGTCTATTAAACACCACGTCCCATCAAATTCTGCGTTTAAACACATAAAATAGCATTCCTCTTTGTTGAAAAAACTTTTAATTTCTTTTATGCAAACAGGCATAAAATTACATTGAATAATACATTCATTTTTTAAATACAAGTCACTTGTATGAGCTATTTTGTCATAGAAGTTTCTCCTTTTCTTTATATTACCCAACTCATATATTAGTCTTTCTTGACAACATTTTTTAAAAAAGTTTAAGCAGATTTTTTTTTCAAATTGCATATCCATACTTATACACCTCCGTATGTTTTTGCTATATGTAATTTTAACGCAGTAATTTCCAAAAGTCAACATTTTGCAATTAAATTAAGGTGTGATTTAATAAATTGTTTAAAAATCCTTGAAAAAGGGGCGGATATTTGATATAATAAAAATTAATTACAGCCTATTTTAAACTGAGGGATATTTTTATGAAAGAAAACAAGAAAAAACGGTCTGTACTGATAAAAACTGCGGTGGTGCTGGTTGCGCTGGTACTGCTTCAGGCGGTTATATTTACGCTGTTTATGACTCTCAACGGAGTCGTAAGCTCAATCAACGGCAATTCTGAAAAGGTGCTGTATCAGTATGCTTCAAAGCGAAGTATCTATATGGAAACGGAAATGCTGAAAAAATGGTCGGATATTGACGGGACTGTTTCTGCCGCAAACGCAATTATGGCAAGGCTTGCGGAGGATGCAGGAGTTTCTGCGGAGGAAATTTTCAGCAGACCGTCGCTTATTGACAGATTCAGCGAGGAATATTCAGCGGAGCTGCTTAAGGTTATGCAGGGCGGAAATGTTTCGGGTGCGTTTGTTGTAATGTGCAATAATGCGGATATGCCCGACGAAACAATGGACGAAGCTCTGGAAGGCATCTTTTTCATAGACAGTGCTCCCGATGACAATCCTGAGGACTGCTCCGATGTAATTATGCTTAACGGAAGCAGTACCATTTCAAGCAAATACAACATTCCCCTTGATGTAAGCTGGAGCAGTAATTTTACATCAGGGTCAGCTTCTTACAGCTCAATGGACTTTTTCTATCAGCCGGTAAAGGCGGCTCACCGCAATCCTAATTTTTCTGCCGCAAATCTTGGCTACTGGAGCAGCGTTTTCACCGTAAACGGCGGCAATGACTACCACGCCGATGTTGTAAGCTATTCCGTGCCGCTGATTTATGACGGGCAGGTCTACGGTGTTACCGGAGTATGCATTTCCGTGGAACAGCTGCTTGCGTTTATGCCTTCCGATGAAATAGACAGCCACGGCAACGGCGGTTATCTGCTTGTCAATTCGGACAACTGGAAGGAAGATACCGACGGCTTCAACGCTTATGTACAGGCTGTATCGGGCAATATGCTGGAAAGCAGTATTTCCTCGGGAGAAATGCTTAAATTCAATAAGATAAGCGGTACAAACGGTCTTTACAGCGTAAAAGGCGTTGAAATAAACGGCAGCAAGGCGTACTGCACCCTTGAAAAAATGAACCTTTACAAGATGACCTCTCCTCATTACGGACGATCCTGGATAATACTTGCGGTGCTTGATGAAAACGACCTTTTCGGTACGTCCGAGCTGTTGACGCACAGGCTTATTGCCGCACTTATATGCTCGTTTCTGATATGCTCTGTGATAGCTGTTGTCCTTGCGTGGCTGGGACTGCGTCCCGTGTACGTTCTTGCAAAGGACGCAGACAGCGTTACCGAGTCAAATGCAGCACCCCTGCGTGAGTTTGCAGAGGATGAATTCTACGCTATTTCCTGCGGTCTGCACAGATTAAGCAACGCCAGAAACCACTACATAAGAGAGCTCAAGGCGGAAAGCGAAAGACATCTTATAATGCTTAAAACCGCAAACTGCAGTATCTTTGAATATGACTGCACGGATGATGTTTTTACAGTTTATCATTTCAGTGATGAAAACAACTACCGCAATGAATACAGAAATTTCCGTTCCCTTGTCTTTGAAGGCAGGATATGCCCCGAAGAGGATATACCCGCTATGCTTAAATTTATCGAGGGACGCACGGAAAGCAAGTGCCAGATACGTGTTTATGCAAAGGACGGCAAGCTTAAATGGAATTCCGTTACAAGCAGCTGTGTTTCGGACGATAACGGCAATCTTCTGAAAGTCGTTGCCTGCTCGTACGATATTACGGACGAAAAGCTGGAAGAGGAAAGAAGAAACGAAATGGAACGCCGTGACGCTGTAACGGGCTTTTACAGCAGCGTTTACGGAAAAATACTTGTTGAAAAGGATATACTTGAATCCCGTGAGAAAAATTACAGCATTGCTGTGATTTCTCTGAGAAATGCCAACGAATTTATCCAGTATCACGGTGCGTTCTACTTTGACGGAATAATCGAAGAAATTGGCTTTACACTCAGAAAGTTTGCGGAAACAGGTAATATTGTATGGAGAATGAGCATTTCCGATATTGCCGTTTATCTGCCGGGAAAAAGCAGGGCGGATTTTGAGGAAAGCTTCAGAAAGGCTCATGCATATATTTCACGCATATATTCAAAGGGCGATGAGAAAAATCGTTTTATCTGCCGTATCGGTGTTTCGGAATGCGGAAACGAAACCGAGCTGGGCAATGCTCTGGATATGGCAAGACAGGCGCTCTGTGCGGCTGAAATGCCGCATTATCCCGATATTGTCTATTATGATGATGTGCGAGGGGATGTAAACGCAAGAGCCGCTATGGTTTCAAGCAAATTTATCGATTCTTCTGCCGACGCAAGTATTCTCAGCAGCGGTTATATTGTAACTGACAACGTTGTGTCCTATGCGCTCAATATGCTTGAAAAGGCTAAGAATATCAAGTGTGCACTCCATCTTGTCTTCGGCAAGGCCGGATATAATTTCGGCTTCAACAGGATAGCATTGTACGACATAAACTATGATTTTATGTCACTGGGTATCTATCAGCAGTGGTGCAGATACGATATAAACGAGCTTGATGAAGCACCCGTAAGGCTTGAAAAGGAAGCATTTGAGGAGTGTCTGGATTTCCTCGGTTCAGGGGAGTATATCGTTATTGACAGGGAATATTATATCGGCTCAGAGTCCGTACAGAAGATAGTGGATGATTTCAGATATGGCGGTAAAATGGCTGTTATTCCCGTAGTTTCAAAGGACAGAACGGCAGGCTTTATTTCCTTCAGCGGTCCCGAGGAGGCTTTTGAAGCACTTAACCGTGACAGCATAACGGAAATCGCAAGAATTGCCGCAACCTACCTTGACAAATCAAGAACTTCCATCGAAAGCAAGGCAAAGAGCAGCTTCCTTTCAAGTATGTCCCACGAAATACGTACACCTATGAACGCTATTATGGGTATGACTGCCATTGCTCTTAAGAATGATAAGCTTGACGACGGTACAAGGGATTGTCTGAATAAGATAAACAGCTCTGCGGATTATCTTCTCGCTCTTATCAATGATATTCTCGATATGTCACGTATCGAAAGCGGCAAAATGACCGTTGAGGAAACATTTACGGACATAAACGATATTATTTCTCAGGCTGACATTATAAACCGTATCAGAATTGAGGAAAGAAACAACCGCTTTGTTGTTGAAAAGAAGATAAAGTACCCGTATCTCGTAGGCGACCCTATGAAGATAAAGCAGGTGCTTGTAAACATTCTCGGCAATGCTTCAAAATTTACGGAAAACGGCAGCGTTACCCTGTCTGTTGCACAGGATGAATGTAATGACGACGGTATCGTAAACGTTCATTTCTCCGTAAAGGATACGGGCATAGGTATCAGCAAGGAAAATGTGGGAAAGATCTTCTCTGCATTTGAGCAGGCTGAAAAGTCCACATCCAGAAAATACGGCGGCACAGGACTTGGGCTTGCTATCAGCAGCAGCTATGTAAAAATGATGGGCGGTACTCTTAAGGTTGAAAGCGAAGAGGGAAAAGGCTCCGAATTCAGCTTTACCCTGCCTATGAGAAGAGCGCTCAAGAGCGACGCTCCCGTTAAAAATGACAGCACCGACAGAGATTCCGTTGACTTTAAAACAAAGCGTATACTGCTTGCGGAGGACGACGAGCTTAACGTTGAAATTGCAAGGACTCTCCTTGAAGCGGAAGGACTTACCGTTGAAACAGCCTGCGACGGAAGCGTGGCGGTTGAAATGTTTGAGGCTTCTGAGTCAGGCTATTACGACGCCGTGCTTATGGATATAAGAATGCCCGTTATGGACGGTCTTGAAGCGACTAAACTGATACGTCAGTCGGGCAGAAAGGACGCTGAAAGCGTGCCGATAATCGCAATGACAGCCAACGCCTTTGACGATGATATGAAAAAATCCGTTGAGTGCGGTATGAACGGTCATCTTTCAAAGCCTATCGATATGAACAAGGTGATAGAAGCCCTTGTAAGAGTATGGAGCTGACGGGATTTTAAACGGAGAATTTATGAAAGAAAAGAACAAGGCAATATTTTTTATACTGTGCTCATCCTTCTGTTTTGCGATGATGAACACATTTGTAAGGCTGGCAGGGGACCTTCCCTTTGTGCAGAAAAGCTTCTTCCGCAACTTTATTGCGGCGGTGATAGCTTTTGCGGTGCTTAAAAAACAGGGACTCAAATTCACCTGTAAGCCTGAAAACAGACTGATACTTTTTCTCAGAGCGTTCTGCGGCACGGCAGGTCTGCTCTGCAATTTCTATGCAATCGACAGGCTTGTGCTTGCCGACGCTACGATGCTGAATAAAATGTCACCGTTCTTTGCGGTGATATTTTCCGCACTTTTCCTTAAAGATAAAACCTCGCCCTTTCAGATAGGCGCTGTAATTGCGGCTTTTGCAGGAAGTATGTTCATTGTCCGTCCCACATTTTCAAATATGGACCTGATACCATCTCTTATAGGCTTTCTGGGCGGAATAGGAGCAGGTGCGGCTTACACCTGTGTAAGTCATCTTGGACGCAGGGGTGAAAAGGGGCCTGTGATAGTGCTTGCTTTTTCGCTATTTTCCTGCATAGTGACCCTTCCGATGATAATATTGAATTTTCAGCCGATGACGCTTTTTCAGACGGCAATGCTTCTCTGTACGGGATCTGCGGCGGCAGGGGGACAGTTTGCAATAACTGCCGCTTATTCACACGCTCCAGCAAAGGAAGTGTCCGTTTACGATTATTCGCAGGTTGTTTTTTCCGCATTGCTGGGATTTTTCTTCTTCTCACAGATACCAGACGCTTTAAGCATAATCGGATATGTGATAATCATTTCGGTTGCGATTGCAATGTTTGTGTATAACAATCGGAAGGCTTCAGATTAAATTTGTAAAATTTGTTGCGGAACAGGCTGATTTATGTTATAATAAAGGTTGAATTTTCCGAAGGGAGATACTATTAAAATATATGATTAATTTATACAGCGGCGTCCTTTTAAACGGGGCGGCTGCAATTACAAAGCTCAGCGAACACGGGCATACTCATGATGAACATACGGATGTTCTGCATTATCTTATTCACGCACTGAAGGATACGGCGGTTATGCTGCCGCTGCTGTTTCTTGCGTTTATGCTGATGGAATATATCGAGCATAAGGCGAGCGACAAGCTGGCAGGCATACTTAAAAATACAGGCGGCGGACGTGCAGGCGGTGCTGTGCTGGGTGCGCTTATCGGAAGCATACCCCAGTGCGGATTTTCCGTTGCGGCGGCAAATCTTTACAGCGGCAGATTTATTACGATGGGTACTCTTGCGGCAGTGTTCCTTTCAACTTCAGATGAGGCTGTACCCGTGCTGCTTGCTCATCCTGACAAAATCGGTATGATATGGCCGCTGCTGCTGACTAAAATCGCAATTGCGGTTGCGGCAGGCATAATTATAGATGCGGTAATGAAAATGCTTAAGCTTGAAAAGAACGAGGCTCCCGATTATGAAGAGCTTTGCGCCGAATGCGGCTGCGGAAACCACGGGATATGGTATTCTGCGTTTAAGCATACTGTAAAAATAGGTATTTTTATTCTTATTGTAAATGCTGCAATGGGAGTTGTTATGGGACTTGCAGGCGAGGAAGCAATTGCTCATTTTCTTGAAAAGATGGGTATTTTCCAGCCGTTTGTTGCAGGTCTTGTGGGACTTATACCAAACTGTGCGGCTTCTGTGCTGGTAACGGAGCTTTATGCGGAAGGGGCTATTCCTTTCGGGTCGGCTGTTGCAGGACTCTGCACGGGAGCAGGTCTTGGTTTTGCGGTGCTTTTCCGTTCAAACAAAAATATTAAGGAGAATTTTGCCGTTCTGGGCGTTGTTTACGCAATCGGCACGGCGGCAGGTATAATTATAAATTTATTCTGCTGATAAAACAGGTGGATTTATGGAAGGATTCAGGGAGTTTGTCAAAAAGGAAATAGTTGTTATTATAGCAGGGGCGGCGGCACTGATTTCCTGTGCGTTTGTTCCTGTGGTGAATTATATCGACTATGTTGACACAGAGGTTATAGGTACGCTTTTCAGCCTTATGGCGATAATTGCGGGACTTAAAGGAAATAACGTGCTGTCACGTTTCAGCGGATGGATAGTTGAAAAGGCACATATTAACGGTACAAGACGTGCGCTGGTGGTTATTTCTCTGCTGACGTTCTTTCTTTCGATGCTTGTGACAAATGATGCCGCACTTATTGCGCTTGTGCCTGTAACGGTGTTGTTTTTTGCTGATTATCCTTCCCAGATGATTTATGCGATAGTTGTTCAGACGGTTGCGGCAAATATGGGAAGTATGGCTACTCCTTTCGGAAATCCGCAGAATTTACTGATTTATTCGTCGTACAGCATAACTCCCGCAGAATTTTTTGCGGCTTCTCTGCCTACAACAGCTGTAAGTCTTGCCGCAGTGCTTATTTTATGCGTACTGATTAAAAACAAGCCACTTGTTCCTGCCGAAAATGATACGGCGGAAACAACAGGCAGCAAGGCATACATATTCTTATATGGAGTGCTGTTTGTGCTTGTTATGGTATGCGTGTTTACGGATATGAGCATACTGGTGGCGTTTGCGTCGGTGTGTGCGGTAGTTATGATAATTGAGCCGCAGCGTTTGTTTGAGGTGGACTACGGTCTGCTGATAACGTTTGTGTTTTTCTTTATTTTCGTGGAAAATATACAGCGTATCGACGTTGTGAACAGCTTTATAACAGAGCTTGTACAGGGCAGGGAATTCTTTGCTTCTGCCGCAATAAGCCAGGTTATAAGCAATGTTCCTGCGGCGGTTATGCTAAGCGGATTTACCGATAACTGGAAGGCTGTAATGCTGGGAACGGACATCGGCGGTCTGGGTACTCCCGTTGCTTCGCTGGCAAGTCTTATTTCAATGCGTATATACGGCGAAACGGAAAATGCAAAAACAGGCAGATTTCTTGGTGTTTTCACGGTCGTAAACTTTGTGCTGCTGGTGCTTATTTACGCTTTTGCCGAGCTCACCCAGATATGACATATCATACTATGGTATAATACGGAATAAAGCGGTGTATTGTTGATTATGAAACCGCTGTATGTTAAAATATAATTGAGATTAACCTGCCTTCAGGAGGATTTTATGATTTCAAAGCGAAACAGAACGTTTTCTGCAATATGCGCTGCTGCCGCCGCTGTGTTTGCTCTGCAGTCGTCGGCAGTACAGACTTCTGCCTCTTTCGGTTCAACAAAACACGATACCGACAGTGTAAAAATCGTTATCGACACGGAACGTGACAGAAAAAGCATAAGCAGATTTATATATGGTATAAATGATGATTACAGCATTTCCGATACGGATGTTTATGCTGTAAAAAAATCAGGGACAGCTCTGTCTTCGTACAACTGGGAAATAAATACAGCGAATATGGGCGCTGACGGCGGATTTGAAAACAGCTACGGTCTTGTTTCAGAGTTCGGACGTAACGTTCTCAATACCCCTGCTCTTGTTGTGAACAGCGTTGTGAATAAGGCGACGCTGTATAATATTCCTTCAAGATATGTCACTCTTCAGATGATGGGTTATGCCGCAAAGGATGCTTTCGGTGAGGTTGAGGAGGATAACTCTGCCGAAAGATGGGCAGAGGTAAAGTTCAACAAGGATTCCGAGCTGCTTAATCAGCCTGACATCCACGACGATGCAGTTTATATGGATGAATATGTAAGCTTCCTTGTAAACAAGTACGGCTTTGCGTCTGACGGCGGTATAAACGGCTACTTTCTTGACAGCGAGCCTGAAAGCTGGAAGGAAAATTACAGCGTTCTCGGTCTTGAAGCAATAACGCCCCAGTCGCTTGTTTCAAGGTCTGCGCTCCTTTCGGAGACGGTAAAGAATATTGACCCGTCAGCACTTGTCTATGGTCCGTCCATTAAGGGCATAGAGGCTTACGTAAGCCTTAAAAATCCTGAAATATGGAGCGATTATTCGAAAAATTATTCTTGGTTTATAGATTATTACCTTGATAAAATGCGTGAAGCGTCTGAACAGAAGGGCACACGTCTTCTTGATGTGCTTGACCTTCACTTTATCACAGAGGCGCAGAGTGTACTGCTTGAACCTGTTATCGGTACGGATACAAAATTTGCAAACGACGAGCGTATGCAGGCTGTGAGAGTACTCTGGGACAGCGATTACACTGAAAACAGCCCTACGGCTATATATTACAAACAGTTTACGCCGCTTATCCCTACAATACAGGCTTCAATCAGAATGTATTACCCCGGTACAAAGCTTTCCTTTTCTGAGTATAATTTCGGCGGCGGAAATCATATCAGCGGCGGTATTGCACAGGTTGACGCTCTCGGTGTATTCGGTGAGCAGGACGTTTATATGGCGGCTCTCAAGCCTGATAAGGAAAATTACCCCTATCAGAAGTCGGGCATCAATCTTTTCACAAACTATGACGGAGACGGTGCAGGCTACGGAAATACTGCGGTTTATGCTGACAACGGCGGAGATTCCATGAGTTCTGTCTATGCTTCGGTAAACGCAGGAAGAGAAGGCAGTCTCAGGGCAATTCTCATCAACAAGAACAACTATGCGGAAAAGACCGCTGATGTTACCATAAATTGTGATACAGAGTACCACAGCGCAAAGGTTTACAGCTTTAATGAGGAGTCCCCTGAAATTGTCCTGTCGGACGTAATTGAGGAAATCGACGGCAACAGCTTCGAGTTTGATATGGAGCCGCTTACGGTATACCTGTTTGAATTTGACGGCAGTACCATACTTGAAGAGGAGCCTGCCGACACAGACATAACGGAGGATACGGAAGAAACCGTGCAGGGAAGTGAACCTGAGCACGTTGAAGTGACATCGGTGCCTGAAAATGCTGTAACGGAAAAGCCTGAGGTTACTGCCGTTACGGAAATAACCGAAGTTCCCGAAGATGAAAAAACAGAAACCGTAAAGGATACTTCCGCATCGGCTGAAACAGCTGTCACGGAAGTTTCAGGCGATGCGCCTGCGGAAACCTCTGCACAGACAACGGAAGATGTCCCGCCTGTGGTTTACGACCCCGAGGAGGAAAAAACTGTGCCGAAGGGAATAAAAATTGCGGTTTCTCTGCTTGTGGGTGCGGTTGTTGTTTATATGCTGATTATTATTGTAAAAGAATATTTTATTACAAAAAAGGATAAATAATAGTAAATAATATACAAAACATTTTGAGAAATTTATTCGGAAATGACGAAAATCCTGCACAGGTGTTTACAAGGACGTAAAAAAATATTAAAATATTCATTAGAGCTTTTCCGATTTTATTTTTACGGAAAAGGAGGGGAAGAGGATGAAGATACAGTATAAATTATCGGCATTTATAATTCTGGTAATTATTGTGCCTGTAATTGTTATAAATATTATTTCACACGGGATAATCAGTGATTACTGCCTTGACATACAGCTTTCTGACATTGAAAGATCAGTAAAAAACCAGGCTGATGACATTAATTCTGTCTGCGAAACCGCTATAAAGCAGGCAAAGGAATTTACTCTCAACGAAAGTGTCAGAAATTATATCCTTGCTTCCTCTGAAGAAGGCTTTGTGTTCAATGAGGAAGATGAAGTTTATAAAAGCGTGATGGAGAATTTTACCTATATAGATATTTACGGTGAATCTCTTGTAAAGGCTATGATCATAGACAAATCGGGCATAGTTGTTGCGTCTACATCAGGGACTGAGGAAATAGGAAGAAGAATTTCCAATTACAAGGAGCTGTTTGAAATGGCTCTTAAAAACAACGGCTTCTCAGGTTTTTTTATGTCAGGTGAAAACAACGCAGCATCCCCTGTGTACTTTATTGCAAAATCTGTTTATTCCGAGGAAAACGAAAGAATAGGCATTTTCTATGCCATTTATGATACAGCACTTATCCAGAAATACATAAACGGTATGAAGCTGAATAAGTACACCGTTGCCGCAATTATGGACAATGAGGGTACCGTGCTTGAATATCCGTATAAAAATTTAAAGTTTTATTCCGCAAATGACCATTATTCCGCTTATTCCGAGCAGATGAACGGAATTATTGACGGCAGCACCGCTGATATTTACCTTGACTCTATGCAGACTGTCGGTGAAAAGAAGGATTTACGCAATTATTATGTTTCGGAAATATCCAATACGGGATGGTTCGTCATTTCTTCAACGGACTCCTATGCGCTCACATCTGCTATCGAAAGCAAGGCGTCAGGCATAAAAAGCGTGTCAATTACGCTTACTGTAATTCTCTGCGCTGCTGCGGTTGCGTATGTTATTTTCTTCTTTAAGCCTGTTGCTGAAATAATCAGGGTTTTCCAGGAAAAACAGAAGGGCAACACAAGCGTAAGCTTCAATATCAAATCAAAGGATGAGTTCGGCTACATCGGTCACGCTTTTGACTCGGTGTTTGACAATATTTTTGAAAGTGAACAAAGATACCGTACCATCGTTGAAATGACAAACAACATCACTTTTGAGATAAACTACAAGAAAAATACGGTGTTTGTTTCAAAGAATTTCAACAAGAAATTCAGTTTCCGTCCTAAGGATGATTCCCTGCGTGAAAGCTTCCTTTACAAGCTTCGTATACATAAGGATGACAAGCAGAGATTTGAAAATGACCTTGACAAAATTCTTGCAGACGGCAAGTTCTGGCAGGGTGAATACCGTGTAAAGAGTATTTACGGTGACTTTATCTGGATTATGATAAAGGGTACAAAGTTCTTTGACAGAATGGACCAGCCAACTAAAATAGTAGGCGTTATCGTTGATATTGACCGTGAAAAGAAGAGTGAAATGCACCTTATTCAGAAGGCAAGCTACGATAATCTTACACAGCTTTACAACAGAGAAACCTTCCTCAAGAGTCTTACCAATGAGCTTGAGATCTCAATGGTGAAGAAATCTCTTGACGCTGTAATGTTCATTGACCTTGACGACTTCAAGTATTTCAACGACCAGTTCGGTCACGCCTGCGGTGACGAGGTACTTAAGTTTGTTGCGGATACTATCAAGGAAATCAGCTTCGAAAGAGGCTTTGCGGGCAGATTCGGCGGTGACGAATTTGTTGTATGCTTTACGGGAATTACCCTTTACGGCGACTCCGGCAAGATTGCACAGGAAATCATCGACGTGCTTGGCAAGGGTTTTATTTCGGAATCCACAGGTGAAAAATTAAGCATAAAGTGTTCAATCGGTATTGCATTCCTGCGTGAAAGCGGCAAGACTACCGAAGAAATCATTGCAGCTGCCGATGAGGCTATGTATAACATCAAGAAGCACGGTAAATCCGCTTACGCTTATGCAAAATCAGCGGCAGTAAAAACCGAGGGTGCCGTTCTTGCACCTATGACAAGTGAAATCGACTCAGACAAGGAAATTCCCGCTGATGAAAAGGCTGAGGAAGATACCGACGCTGAAATCACGCCTGAAACAGAAGCTTCCGACGAAAATACCGTTGAAAACGAGCAGCCTGAAGCCGACGGAAAAGAGGAAGAATAAAAAATAATACGATTTTTCTTGACAACAGCCGTTTTATCGTATATAATGTTTGTTGATAAGAGGGAGTAGTTGCGGAAATTTATATTATTTCCGAATGTACAGTCAACATACCCCGGCATTTTGCCGTGGCTGTACACTTTCGTTTATAGAAAGAACAAGACTTTTAGCGTTGATCGCTGAAAGTCTTTCTTATTGCAATTTGAAAAAGGAAGGGAAGTTTAAAAATGGAAATCGTTATTCAGTTTTTTCTCCTGATAGTAGGCTTTGTCCTGCTTATCAAAGGTGCCGACTGGTTTGTAGACGGCGCCGCAGGAATTGCTGACAGATTCGGCATTCCACAGCTTGTTATCGGTCTGACTATCGTTGCTTTCGGTACAAGCGCACCTGAAGCGGCTGTAAGTATCACAGCGGCTCTCAATGATTCGGCAGGCCTTGCGGTAGGCAATGTTCTGGGAAGCAACATTCTCAATATTTTAATAATTCTCGGTCTTACAGCTGTAATCACGCCTGTTGCCGTTCAGAATTCCACATTCAAATATGAGATACCGTTTGTAATCATAATTACGATAATAATGGCTGTACTCGGTTATTTCGGCGGAAGTGTAAACCGCATTGACGGTATTATCCTCTGGGCACTTTTTATTGTATTTTTTGTGTACCTCATCAAAATGGCCAAGAAGGGTCAGACAGCTCTCGTTGAAGAGGGTGAGGGTAATGACGGCGATTCTCAAAAGAAGAATATCTTCCTTCTTATTCTTCTAACGATTATCGGCATTGTAATGATAGTTGTGGGAAGTGACGTTACTGTTGACAGTGCTTCTGCAATTGCCAAGGTATTCGGTATGGATGACAGACTCATCGGTCTGACAATCGTTGCTCTGGGCACATCACTCCCTGAGCTTGTAACATCGGTTATCGCCGCAAGAAAGGGCAATGCTGACATTGCTATCGGCAACATTGTGGGAAGCAATATTTTCAACATTCTCTTTGTTCTCGGTACGACTGCACTTATTACAGATGTTCCGTATGAACCGAACTTCATTGTTGACGCTGTTATTGCAACGATTGCGGCTGTTGTGCTTCTTGTATGTGTTGCAAACAAGGAAAGAAAGCTTAAAAGAGGCGGCGGTGCTGTAATGCTTGCAATGTATGCCGCATATTTCGTTTATCTTATTGCTGCATAAAATTAAACTCACGCAGAGAATTTCTGCGTGAGTTTTTTGTTTACATCCATAACTGCTGGAGAGTATGCTGGCTGATTTCGGTAACGTTAGTTGAGCATACGGCTTTTCTCATAAGAAGTATGTCTGACGGGATAACCGAAATTTCATCTGCACCCATAGCAAGGAATATATGGGTAATAGTCGGGTCGGAGCTTAACTCACCGCATATTGAAACCTTCTTTTTGTAGCGGTGGGCGTTGTCGATGACCATTTTTATCATACGGAACATAGAAATGTTGAGAGGGTCGTAAAATTCGTGAACGGCGGTTTCTTCACGGTCAATTACGAGGGTGTACTGTGCAAGGTCGTTGGTGCCGATAACGAGAAAATCAGCTTCACGGGCAAGCAGGTCGCTTATCATTACCGCTGACGGTGTTTCTACGATAATGCCGTGTTTTACGTTGCCGTATTCTATGCCGTCGGCGTCAAGCTCTTTCTTTATGTCGTTGTTGAAGCGGTTTATTCTGCCGACATCAACAACGGTAGAAATCATCGGGTACATTACCGACAGGTTGCCGTAAGCTGACGCACGGTAAATTGCACGGAGCTGTGTACGGAAAATGTCGGGATTTCTTAAAAGGTAGCGTATGCCCCGGCAGCCAAGAGCAGGGTTGGTTTCTTCGGGGAGTCCGAAATAGCCCATACGCTTGTCTGCACCAACGTCCAGGGCTCTTATGCAGACTTCCTTATCGCCCATTTTTTCTGCCGCTTCACGGTAAATTTCAAACAGCTCGTCCTCGGTAGGGAAGCGTTCCTTTTCAAGATAAATAAATTCTGTTCGGAACAGACCGATGCCGCCTGCGTCGTAAAATACAGCGTCGTCGATTTCGGACAGACTGCCCACGCTGGCAGTAAGAGAAATCCTTCTGCCGTCGATGGTGACATTATCTCTGCCCTTGTATTCGTTGAGAAGCTCTGCCTTGATAGCCTCGTCACGCTGTTTACGGAGCATTTTTGTGACAAATGCTTCATCCGGGTCAATGTAGATTTTACCGTCGTAGCCGTCGATAACGGCGTGTAGTCCATCGTATTCCTTAAGCACTTCAAAGCCTGCGTCAACGATGGACGGCATTTTCATTGTTCTTGCAAGGATTGATGTATGTGAGCTTACAGAACCTGCAGAGGTTACAAAGCCGATGATGTTGCCTTTTGCAAGTCGTACGGTTTCGCTGGGGGACAGATCCTCTGCAAGGATTATAGCAGGCTCATCAGATGAAATTTCCTGCTGAGAGTTGCCGTAAAGAATGGTAAGCAGACGCTCGGAAACGTCACGCACATCGGCAGAGCGTGCCTGCATATATGCGTCGTCCATTCCCAGGAACATATCATAGAAGCTGTGACCCGTTGCGGAAACAGCGTATTCCGCATTGAAGTGACCGTTTGAAATAAGATTTTCAACGGAATTTATAAAGCTGAAATCCTCCAGCATCATAGTGTGTATCATAAAAATGGCAGCACTTTCATCGCCTACCTCGTCAAGTGCCATGCTGTACAGCTCATCAAGCTGATCCACAGCCATATCACGTGCTGCATAGAAACGCCTGAGTTCGGCTTCGGGATCGTCAACCGTAAAGCATTTAACGGTAGGGTCATATCTTTTGTAAACTGAAATTTTTGCTGAAGCAATTCCCTTGAAAACGCTTTTTCCCGCAAATTCGATCATGAAGATATTCCCCTCCGTTCTGTCAGAAAATTCAAATAGATAAATTTACATCTGTTCACTTTAATAATACCACCTTAGCCGTATACTGTCAATGATAGTAAAGACGAAATTAGGGGGTGTTTTTAGTATATTTTAAACAGTTAAACGTTATCATTGCAAATATTCTTTGTGAAAAATGCAGTAATTTTATGCTTGTACAGGTACAATTAAAGTTGTGCAACTGATTTTAACAGGATTTGTAACATTTGGTTGGTTGAAATATATTGTAAAAAGCTGTATAATTTAAACAATGAAAGAAAGGGGCTATGAGTTATGGCTATCAATATAAATGACAATCTCAGGGCACTGAGAGTCAAAGAAAGGTACTCAATGGAAGACGTTGCGGAAATTATCGGCGTATCAAGACAGTCGGTTGCAAAATGGGAATGCGGAGAGTCTATGCCCGACATTGAAAAATGCGTGAAGCTTGCAAAGCTTTATAAAGTAACCCTTGACGAGCTTGTCAGCGAAGAATTCAAGGATTTTGAAGATGATGAGGCAAATGGGAAATACTTTTTGGGCGTGCTTAAAATAGAGGACGGCAAAATCCCTATTCCCGAAAAGGCAATGCGTCTTTTTAATGTAAACGAGGGTGATACCTTGCTGTTGCTGGGAGATAAGAGGAAGAAGGGTATGGCTCTTATTAAAAGTCCTATCTGCTAAAGGAGAAAGTTTATGGAAGCAATAGTTATAAAAAATCTTACTAAAAAATACGGCAGCTTTACGGCTGTTGATAAGCTTGACCTTACAATTGGAAAGGGTGAGCTTTTCGGACTTCTCGGCGTAAACGGCGCAGGCAAGACCACTACGATAAAAATGCTGTCCTGCCTTACAAAACCTACTGACGGTGACGCCGTTCTTCTTGGAAACAGCATCAGGGAAAAGCCTGCCGAGGTTAAAAAGATAATCAGCATTTCAACTCAGGAAACTGCTGTTGCACCTAATCTTACCGTAAGGGAAAATCTTGAGTTTATCGCTCAGATTTACGGTATATCCGATCCGTCCGCTGCGGCAGACAAGGTTATTGCCGATTTCTCGCTTCAGGAAAAGGAAAATGCCCGTACAAAAACACTTTCCGGCGGCTGGCAGAGAAAGGTAAGTATTGCAATGGCGCTTATAACAAATCCGCAGATACTTTTCCTTGACGAGCCTACACTTGGTCTTGACGTGCTTGCAAGACGCGAGCTGTGGGGTGTGATTGAAAAGCTTAAAACAAAAATGACCATCATTCTCACAACACACTATCTCGAAGAAGCAGAGGCGCTCTGCGACAGAATTGCAATAATGACCCAGGGCAAGCTTCGTGCTATGGGTACTGCCGAGGAGCTTAAACAGCTTGCAGGCAAGGATAATTTTGAGGACGCTTTCGTTGAAATAGCCGAAAGAGCAGGAAAGGGGGAGCTTTAATTGAGAATAACAGCTTTTGCAAAAAGAAATATCAAGGAGCTTCTCCGTGATCCTCTCAGCTATGTTTTCTGTCTGGGATTTCCCGTGATGATGCTTCTGCTGATGACGGTAATAAACAAGAGCATACCGCCGCAGGCAAATATGACGGTGTTCCGTATTGACAATCTCTGTGCAGGTATTACGGTTTTCGGTCTGACATTCCTTATGCTGTTTGCGGCTATGCTTACTTCAAAGGACCGTACCTCATCTTTCCTTACAAGACTTTACGCTTCACCTATGACAGCGGTGGATTTCATTGCAGGCTACTATCTGCCCCTGCTTATACTTGCTGTTGTACAGGCAGTGATCACATTCGGCGTTTCCCTTGTAATTGCTGCAATTGAGGGCGTAAGCTTAAGCATAGGCGGCATTCTGCTTGCAATCGTAACGCTTATTCCGTCAATGGTAATGTTTATCGGCTTCGGTCTGTTTTTCGGCTGTAAATTCAGCGACAAGGCGGCTCCGGGACTCTGCTCCGCTATAATTTCTGCGGCGGCAATTCTCGGCGGTATCTGGATGGATATTGACGCAATGGGCGGTACGCTTGCTAAAATTTGCAAGGTCCTTCCGTTCTATCATTCCGTAAATGCGGCACGTCTTGCAGTAGACGGCAATATCGGCGAGGCAGGTACAAGTATGCTTATCGTTCTTGCCTACACGGTGGCTGTGGCTGTACTTTCAGTGGTGGCTTTCCGTCATAATATGAATAAGGATAATTAATTGCTTAAACTGCTTCCGGCATATGCGTCGGAAGCAGTTTTTGTTGTATTTGAATATATCGTTGATATATCTTCACTGTAAAAATATGGCGCAACAGAATTGACATATTTACATACAAAATTGTAATATTTACAGCATATTGCACATAATTACTCTTTATAAGGATAAATTGAATGTAAATACTTGCAATTTTTTTGAATTTAAGGTATAATAGTTGACGTAGATTTGTGAATTGAGTTCACATTTTATTTATGTTTAAGGAGTTGTATCAGATGAGACTTGTTACCCGTTCCGATTTTGACGGCCTTGCATGCGGTGCTCTGCTTAAGGATGTCGGAGTTATAGATAACTGGAAATTTGCTCACCCAAAGGACCTGCAGGACGGCCTTATTGAAATCACAAAGGATGACTGCCTTGCAAACGTTCCTTTCGTTGAAGGCTGCGGTCTCTGGTTTGACCATCATTCCAGTGAGTTTGAAAGAAATCAGCTTGAGGGTAAATATAACGGTGAAAGCCGTATTGCACCATCCTGTGCAAGAATTATTTATGATTACTACGGCGGCGAAGAACGCTTTGCTCACTATAACGATATGATGATTGCTGTTGACAAGGTTGACAGCGGTAATCTTACAAGAGAAGAAATCCTCAATCCTGAGGGCTGGATACTCGTTGGTTTCCTTATGGACCCTCGTACAGGTCTCGGCAGATGGAGAAACTTCACAATTTCCAACTATCAGCTTATGGAAAAGCTTATCGACTGCTGCCGTACAATGACTACGGAAGAAATTCTCAATATGCCTGATGTCAAGGAGCGTATTGAAATTTACTACGAGCAGGCTGAAAAGTTCAAGGAAATGGTAAAGGCTCACACAAGAGTTGAAAAGGATGTTATCATCACTGACTTAAGAGGTGTTGACCCGATTTATTCAGGCAACCGCTTTATGATTTACAGTCTCTATCCTGAGCAGAACATTTCTGCGTGGATAGTAAACGGCAAGGGCGGTCTCGGATGCAGTGCCGCAGTAGGCTACTCCATTCTCAACAGAACTTCAAACGTAAACGTAGGCAGACTTATGCTCAAATACGGCGGCGGCGGACACAAGGCTGTCGGCACCTGCCAGTTCACAGATGAAAATATGGCAACAGAGCTGCCTAAGATGCTCGATGAGCTTATCAATTACAAGGAAGACTAAACTTATACATAAACGCTGCTGTAAACACGGCGGCGTTTTGATTTGAAAAGGAGATTTTGAAATGATAGAATTCAGATATGACACACAGCTTCTCATCGAAGGCGAGGACCTTGACGAAGACGCAATCAACGATTATTTTGTGGAGAATTTCAAGGGTGACTCCCTGCTTGCGGTAGGCGACGAGGAGCTTATCAAAATCCACTATCACACAAACGAGCCGTGGAAGGTTCTGGAATACTGTGCATCCCTCGGTGAAATTTACGACATCGTTGTTGAAGATATGGACAGACAGGCAAGAGGCCTTAAGGGCTGATTTCTGTTTAAATTGTTTAATCAGAACGGGAAAAGTTTATCTGTTTTAACTTTTAAAACGTCAGCTTTCATATATTTTAACAGTTTAATTAGTGCAAGTTGTTATAAGAAAATGGCGGTCAGGGTCGGGTTTTTAGCTTATTTTTAGATAATTATGCAATATTGTTGACTTTTTCATTTAAAGAATATATAATGTAATCATATAAAAATGTTAATATTTTAGTTTTGTCCAGGCAACGCCCTGCTGAGGGCAAGCATTTGATTATCTTATTAAAATTTATGGAGGAAACGATTATGGCTACTAACGCTAAGAAGACACCGGCTGAAACAAAAGAAGCTGCTGTTAAGACAGAAGCTGCAAAGGAAGTAAAGGCTGCTGAAGTTAAGGCTGAAGTAAAGGCTGCTCCTGTTGAAGCACCTAAGGCTGAAAAGGCTGCTGAAGAAAAGAAGCCTGCTGCTCCAAAGAAGGCTCCTGCCGCTAAGAAGACTGCTGAAAAGAAGCCTGCTGCTAAGAAGACTGCTGAAAAGAAGCCTGCTGCAAAGAAGACAACAAAGAAGGCTGCTAAGGTTCTCACTTACGAGGAAGTTGTTGAAGCTGCAAAGAAGAAGGCTGCTTCCGCTAACACAGCTAAGATCAAGTATCCTGTTGCTGCAAACGTTGAAATTTCAGGCGTTTGTGAAGGTATTTTCTTCATTCTCGTTAATGAAGAAGGCAAGGTTTCTGTTGAACCTTACAAGTACAATGACTACGATGTATACTTCAGAATTGACGCTGAAGAAGCTGTAAAGCTCTTCACAGGCAAGCTCAATGTTTATGATGCTCTTGCTAACGGTATCCTCTCTGTTGACGGTATCGCTAAGAAGGCTATCCTTTTCGTTGACGCTGTTCTTTAATCAATTAACCGCATATACTTTGCTCATACGATTTACGCCGCATAGAAATATGCGGCGTTTTTGTGCAGAACGGGTGGATTTGTGCGGTTTTAACGGTTTGGATATGCAATCAAGAACAAATCTTGAAGAAAAGGTATACTTTTTTGCGGAATTTCAAAAAAAGCTTGCATTTTTCAGGCATTGATGGTATAATATATGTAATGATTATTTTATTGTAGAAAGGCTGGAGTTGCACTCCGGTCTTTTGTGTTTGTATGGGCAGTTTTATGCTGATATGAAAGGAAAGGAAGGTAGATTATGGCGTCAGGAAAAAACGCTAAAAGCGGCAAGGGCGGCAATACCATCGCTAAGGTTTACGAAATGGTTAAACCTATTACCGATGAGCTTGGTCTTGTGCTGTGGGATGTGGTTTTTGAAAAGGAGGGTGCTTACTGGTATCTGAGGGTTTTCATTGACCGTGATGACGATATGCCGAGTATGGATGACTGCGAGAATGTTACACGTCCGCTGTCAAAGCTGCTGGATGAAAAGGACCCTATCGAGCAGAGCTATATCCTTGAGGTAGGCTCCCCCGGTCTGGGACGTGAGCTTAAGCGTGAGGAGCATTTTATGAGATATATGGAATGCCCTGTAAGAATACGCTTTATCCGTGAAAATGAAGCGGGTGAAAAGGAAATCATCGCTGCGCTCAAGGCTTGGTCAAAGGAGTCCGTTACTGTTGCAAGAGACGGCGAGGAGTCGGAAATCAAGTTTGCAGACACCGCTTTTATCAAGCTTTATGACGATGAAGACGTTTTTGACGACTTTGATGAGTAATTTAAGATAGATATTATTTTTTAGGAGGAATCAGAAAAAATGGCCAGAGGTAAATCTAAAGAAACTAACAAGGAAAAGGCAATGACCAAGGAGCTTTTCGGTGCTCTTGAACAGCTTGCGGAGGAAAACTGCATTCCTATGGAAACCCTTTGCGACAAAATAGGTCAGGCTATCCTTAAGGCTGTAAGAAAAGAATATGACTACTGCGATGATTTCGTTGTAAACATTGACCACGAGAAGAATATTTTCGATGTGTGCGTGCTCCGTACAGTTGTTGACGACGAGCCTATCGATATGAACGAAATCAACATTGACGAAGCAAGAGCTGTATGCGACCCTAACGCTCAGCTTGGCGAAAGAGTTCCTTTCAAGCTTTCTACCGCACTTTTCGGACGTGTTGCCGCACAGTACGCTAAGCAGTCCATCCGTCACGACATCAAGGAATTTGAACGTGACAAGCTTATCAATCAGTTCAAGGACAAGGAAAAGGAAGCTGTTTCCGCTACCGTTCAGAAGATTGAGCCTGCTACGGGAAACATCACAATGACAATCGACAAGAACGAAGTTTACCTTATGAAAAACGAGCAGATTCCGGGTGAGGTACTTAAGGAAGGTCAGATAGTAAAGGTTTATGTATGCGGCATAATCAATCCCGACAGACGTCCTGCTGTAAAGATTTCCAGAAAGCACAACGACCTTGTAAAGCGTCTGTTTGAGCTTGAAATCCCTGAAATTTACGACGGCACGGTTGAAGTAAAATCAATTGCCCGTGAAGCAGGCTCCAGGACAAAGGTTGCTGTCTGCTCAAAGGACCCTAACGTTGATCCTATCGGCGCTTGCATCGGTCCTAAGCACTCCAGAATCGAAAAGATCGTTCAGGAGCTTAACGGTGAAAAAATCGACATCATCATCTACGATGAGGACCTCTCCGTTTTCATTGCACACGCTCTTGCTCCTGCTGACGTTATCAGCGTAACGGTTGACGACGAGGAGGAAAGAAAGTGCACTGTAATCGTTCCGAACAGCCAGCTTTCACTTGCTATCGGCAACAGAGGTCAGAATGCTAAGCTTGCTGCAAAGCTTACAGGCTGCAAGATTGACATCAAGCCTGAAAATCCTGTTGAATAAACGGTGAAAAGCTATGGCAGGGGTTAAAAAAATACCTTTGAGAATGTGTCTGGGCTGCGGTGAAATGAAGCCAAAGAAGGAGCTTATCAGGGTAGTCAAGTCGCCTGAGGGCGAGATTTCTCTCGACCTTACAGGCAAGAAATCGGGCAGGGGAGCTTACATCTGCCGTTCCTGCGAATGCTTCGACAAGGCAAGAAAGGCAAGAAAATTTGAAAAGTCTTTTTCCTGCCGCATTGACGAAGAGGTTTACAACAGTATGGAGGGTGAGCTTGCAGAAAATGAAAACTAAGCTTATCGGTCTTCTTACCATATGCCGTAAGGCAGGAAGAATGGTTATGGGCTTCGATCCCGTAAAGGACGCTCTTACGGGCGGCAAGGCAAGGGTTATACTGCTTGCTGCGGATCTGTCACCCAGAACCGAAAAGGAAGTGAATTTTTACGCCGCTAAATCATCTGTGCAGGTGCTTAAAACAGAGTGCACTCAGGAGGATTTCTATTTCGGAATAGGAAAAAAAGTCGGCGTTATCGCAATATGTGACGATGGTTTTTCTCTTAAGGCACAGCAGCTTTTAAGCGAAAGTACGGCGTCGGATTAAAGTATGGAGGTTATACAGCCTATGAGTAATGCTAAACAGAAAATCAGCGATGTTGCTAAGGATCTGAATATTTCAAGTCAGGACCTTGTTAATTTTTTAAAGGAAAAGTTTGATACGGTTAAAAAGCCGTCTGCAAGCATTTCCGCAGAAGAAATGAATCTTGTTCTCGAACATTTTTCACAGGATAATCAGGTAGAAAATTTTGAAGGCTATTTTGCTACAAGAAACGACCCTAAGCCAGAGCCTAAGGCTGCTGAAAAGCCAAAGAAGGAAGCTGCAAAGAAGGAAAAAGCAGAAAAGCCTAAGAAGGAAACCGTAAAGAAGGAAAAGACCGAGAAGCCTAAGAAGGAAACTGCAAAGAAGGAAGAAAAGCCTGCTGCAAAGGCAGAAGCTCCTAAGGCTGAAAAGGCTAAGGAAGAGGCTTCTAAGGCGGAAGTCAAGGCTGAAGCAAAGGTTGAAGCACCTAAGGCAGAAGCTGCAAAGCAGCCTGCGCAGAATCAGCAGAAAAACAAGGCTGACCGTTTCAATGCCGCACAGGTTCTCAACAAGAACAGTGAGCAGAAGAGCAAGAAGCCCCAGGATCAGAAAAAGCCTGCTGAACAGCAGAATACAAACAAGACCAAGCTTGATGTCAAGTTCTCCGAATCAAGCGGCGTAGTTGAGCAGAAGGTACACAAGGTAGATACAAGAGGCTCCTACGTTGAAATGGATAAGTACAACGAAAAGTACGAAAATATTGCTCCGCTTCCGCACGGCAAGCATAAGGACAATTTCTCCAAGAAGCAGAAGCTTACACAGAAATCACAGCAGAGAAAAAATCAGCAGTACTCCAACAAGCACGAAACAGAAGCTGAAAAGCTCCGCCGTCTTGAGCTTGAAAGAGCAAGAAAGCAGCAGCTTAAGGTGCTCATTCCTGATGAGATCGTGGTTTCTGAGCTTGCTTCAAGACTTAAGGTTACTGCTACCGAGGTTATCAAGAAGCTTATGGCTCTCGGTGAAATGTGCACAATAAATCAGGTAATCGACTTTGATACCGCTTCACTGGTTGCTGAAGAACTGGGCGCAAAGGTTGAAAAGGAAGTTATCATTACAATTGAAGAACGTCTTATTGACGATTCAGACGATGACGGCGAAGGCATCGAAAGAGCACCTGTTGTTGTTGTAATGGGTCACGTTGACCACGGTAAAACATCACTTCTCGACAACATCAGAAAGGCTAACGTTACTTCTACCGAAGCGGGCGGTATCACACAGCATATCGGTGCTTACAGAGTAAACTACAACGGCAAGGACATCACTTTCCTTGATACACCTGGTCACGAAGCGTTTACATCAATGCGTGCAAGAGGTGCTTCCATTACAGATATTGCGATCCTCGTAGTTGCTGCCGATGACGGTATCATGCCTCAGACAGTTGAAGCTATCAACCACGCTAAGGCTGCTGATATTCCTATCATCGTTGCAATCAACAAGATGGATAAGCCTACTGCAAACCCTGACAACATCAAGCAGCAGCTTACAGAACACGGCCTTGTTATTGAAGAATGGGGCGGCGACATCATCTGCGTACCTGTTTCCGCAAAGACAGGCTTCGGTATTGATGATCTTCTTGAAAACGTGCTCCTTATTGCAGAAGTTGCAGAGCTTAAGGCTAATCCTAACCGTCTTGCAAAGGGTGCTGTTATCGAAGCAAGACTTGACAGGGGCAGAGGTCCTATCGCTACACTTCTCGTTCAGAACGGTACACTCCACACAGGCGACATCATTATCGCAGGTACTTCCGTGGGCCGTGTAAGAGTTATGAC
>JAFQUQ010000044.1 GCA_017408395.1 Oscillospiraceae bacterium | reverse complement strand
TGCCTTAGAGGCGCTCCGCAAGGGGTGAATTCAAAAACAGTCCAGTGGACTGTTTTTGAAGAGGGGACGCCCTGCAAGAGAGGGCGTCCCCTAAAGTTTGTGCATTATTACATATAGCTATATCTTTTTCGACAGACTGAACACTCAACCTTTTCAGTTGAGTGTTTAAGAACATTGATAACTATAAATAAACGGGCGGCAATCTGCCGCCCTCAAATATTTTTATTCAGATTCATATTTACGCTTGCCGCTGAGACGCTTTTCAAACTCATCGCAAGGGAGAGGTCTGTCGAAAAGATAGCCCTGTGCCATACTGCAGTTTATATTATCAAGCATTTCAGCCTGATGCTTAGTTTCAACGCCCTCGGCAACGACCTGCATTTTAAGCTCGTTAACCATATTTATGATATGTCTGATAACAACGCCGTCGTCAGTCTTGTCGCTTTCAAGATTATCAAGGAAGGACTTGTCCAGCTTGATAATATCAACGTCAAGATTTTTCAGCATATTCAGTGAAGAATAACCTGTGCCGAAATCGTCGATTGAAGTGCTTACGCCGTATTCACGCATTTTGCGTACAAAATCTTCAAGCGCACCGAAATCTTCGTAACCGGACGATTCGGTAAGTTCGATTTCAATGAATTTTGTGTCTATGTCATATTTGCGGATCATTCCGATAATATCTTCGGCAAGGTCAGGATTATTAAGATGTATTTTTGAGAAGTTGGTAGAAACTCTGACAGGATTCATACCGTCATCAAGCCATCTGCGTATGTCCGCACATACTGTTTCAAGCACATAAAAGTCAAGTCTGCAGATAGAGCCGTCCCCTTCAAGCACAGGAATAAACTCCGCAGGTGAAACAGGCTTGCCGTCCCTTATCCATCTTGTAAGCGCTTCACAGCCGCATAGGGTATTATCCGCAAGGTTTACCTTAGGCTGATAATATACTGCAAATTCCTTGTTTTTAAGTGCTGCAGGGAACAGGTTTGAAATTTCGTTTGCACGCAGAGTCTGTGCAAGGCCCTCTGTACCGAAACGTACAACATCGTGCACGCCGTTTTTCTTTGCCTTATTGAGAGCCGCCGCCGCACCGTCTACCGCAACAGACACGGAGTCGTCACTGCTTATAGGGAAAACGCCGACTCTTGCGGAAATATTTATATGCTGTCTTCTGCCTGCCATTTCAATAACGTGAGGAACATTGCTTATAAATTTAATGAACTCATTTTCACGTTCCTTTTTGATGAGTGCAATAAAGTTGTCGCCGCCTGCTCTTGCAACCATTTCATCGCCGACAATATAATTCATAAGCTTATGGGTGTATTCCCTGATAACCTTGTCACCCTGACGCTCACCCGCAACCTGATTTACGAATTTAAAATTCTTGAGGTTAAAGAACATCAGCGTAAACTTGTCAAGCAGTCCCATAACTCTGAGCTTTTCACAATAGGAAACTATACCTGCCGTATTCGGTGCACCCGTTGGCATATCTGTTATGTAAAATTTTCTTATAAGAGTTGAAATTCTTGCCTTGCCCTGAATCATAAAGAGAAGGTCGGAAACAAACTTTACATCCTGCTTTTCCTCTTCGTCCCATTCATAACCTTTTTCCGGAAAGAAAACCATATCAACCGAGCCGTTTTCGCCTGTTATATAGCTGTGTGTAACAGGCATATCTCCTGTACCCTTTTCGGAAATGTGTACGTTTACAGTGCAGGTTTCACCCTTTATGCTGAGCATAGTTTCGGGAGCACTGAACGTTTCAGTAAACCGTCCGATGTGCATAAACTCCGCAACAGGTCCGAATTCAGCGGAAATTCTTTGTGCCAATGCATCAATTGCAAGCTCAGGGTCATTAATTTTGTTGTAAAAATCAATAAATACGTTACTGACTATCTTTCCCATATACAACGCTCTCCTATTTTCAATAATACCCTATTTTTCTACATGTTAAACGTTTTCTTCGATTATATTATCAATTATATCACTCCAATTTTTGCTTGTCAACAATATACACATAATTTTTGTGATTTTTTTAACATTGTTTACAATACGGTTGCATATAACGCGCTTTTATGGTAAAATTCATATAAATACAACCGCTTCAAGGAGTTTACATATGCCTGAAATTATAGAGATCACAGATTTTTCCGACAGCAGACTGGATGTTTACGCAAGACTTACCGAAGCACAGCTTCTTCATTTTTACGAGCCGAAGGATACGGGGCTTTTTATTGCGGAAAGTCCCAAGGTAATAGAGCGTGCCCTCGACGCAGGGTATATCCCCCTGTCGCTTCTTCTTGAACATAAACACATTGAAGGCGAAGCACGTGAAATCATAGCAAGGTGCGGCAATATTCCCGTCTTTACCGCTGAATATGACCTTCTCACCGGACTCACAGGCTTTAAGCTTACACGGGGCGCGCTCTGTACGATGAAACGCCGTGACCTGCCCTCTCCTGCCGATGTATGCAAGAGTGCAAAGCGTGTTGCGGTGCTGGAAAATGTTATGAACCCCACCAACGTAGGTGCGATTTTCCGTTCAGCGGCGGCGCTCAATATGGACGCCGTACTGCTTACCAACGGCTGCAGCGACCCTTTGTACAGGCGTGCTTCAAGGGTAAGTATGGGTACGGTTTTTCAGATACCCTGGACTTACATTGACAGCGTAAATCAGCTTGCAGACCTCGGCTTCCGCACAGCGGCAATGGCTCTCGACGACAATTCCGTAAGCATTGACGACCCACGTCTTGCCGCAGAGGAAAAGCTTGCAGTCGTCCTCGGAACGGAAGGAGACGGCCTTGCCCCCTCAACCATCGCAGAATGTGATTACACCGTAAAAATTCCTATGTCCCACGGCGTAGACTCACTTAACGTAGCCGCCGCAAGCGCAGTAGCATTCTGGCAGCTGGGAAGAAAATAATTAAAAAATGCAGGACACCGATAAATGTCCTGCATTTCGTTTTATTCAGATAATTATTGAGCTGCTTCAACCTGTGCGTTGAATTCTTCAATGTAAATTTCAGCAGCAGATACGAGAGAATCTCTTACAGTAGCCCAGTCAAGACCATAGAATGGTGCTCTGATACCTGTTTCACCGCTGTCGATGAGATTGTAGAGGTCTGTCGGACAGCCTGCGTGAATGTCATAAACAGGGTTTTCGTTTGTCATATCAGCAATTGTCTTCTGCATATCAAGCATTTCGTCTGTCCAGCCGTAGTCGTTGATGTGCTTTTCTCTTGCGATTTCCTGTGTACGCTCATCTGTGTTTGCAGCAATTACACATTCCATAAACTTCATAACGCCCTCTGGGTTCTGTGCACCCTTACAGAGCATATAAGCTTCAAGACCTGCTGGGAGATAGTGTGAATCAGCCTCAGGGTCCTTTGGAAGCGGAACAAACATTACATCTTCAGGCTCACCGAATGTCTTTGTCCAGATTTCAGGAGCACCCTGAATCTCATAAAGACCGCTGATGTAGAAAAGCTCCTTGCCTTCGCCGATGAACTCAACGTGTGTGCTCCAGCCGAAGAGTGACTTGTCAAGTGTAAGGCCGTTGTCGAAAAGCTCCTTCATAAAGTTCATTGAACGCTCAAGATTAGCGTCATAGAAGTTATGTACAAGCTTACCGTCCTTTAATTCAACGGAAGGCACGCCTGCTGTAAGCATAAGAGGCTGTTCGTTGAACCAGCCGTCAAGACCGTACTGTTCAGCGTCAGGGTCGCAGTAATCGAGGAGCATTGTCTTGAAAGCGTCCCAGTCCCACTTGCCCTCTGCAAGAAGATCAGCAGGGTCGTCAAAACCGAAGCTTTCGATTGTCTGTCTGTTGTAGTAAACTACCTGACCTGTTGTTGCAGCTGTACCGATGAGGTAGTGCTTGCCGTTAAGCTCAAAGTAGTCGTTGAGATCCTTTACGCTTGACCAGAGTGTGCTGTCGAAATCAACGTACTGGTCGTATGGGTCAAACATACCGTTTGTTACACCCTTAGGGAATGAGTCAAGGTCACCGCCTGCGATAAAGTCAACGCCGTCGCCGCCTACGATCTTAGTGGAGAGGTCGTTGAAACGGTTAGCCCATGTAGTGGAGATATACTCGATTTCACCGCCGTATTTTTCTTCAAAAAGCTCAAGGGAGAGAGCCTTGGTGTTACCTGATGTTGTAGCGTGGAACGGGTCATAGAAGGAGAACCACTTGATAGTCTTGTTTTCAAGCTCGCCTGTGAGAAGTTCCGCTACATCGGCAACCTTCTGAGCGTCCTCGTCGGAAAGCTCAGCTGTATTGATTTCAACGGTAGCCTGTGTTGTGGTGGTAACTGTTGTTTCATCGGCAGTTGCTGTTTCACCGCCGCCGCAGGCTGTAAGACCTGCTGTTAATGCAAGAGCAGTAAGTCCTGCAAAAATACGCTTGATATTCTTCATAATCTTTTTCCTCCGTTTAAGAAGCTGTCCTTTTGATAATACCCTAATTATATCAAAATCAAACCGTCTTTGTCAACGTTTACATAGCCATTTTTACGGCACTTTTGTTGTATATTTTCAACATAACAGCACCGTTTGGATTTATCCATTAAATTACTGTCGGGTCACCGAGTCAAAAAAAGATCTGACCTGAGGCAGTTCAAGCGTTGCAATATCCCATATTATTTTGAAATCAAGAGTACCGTATCTGTGCGCACAGACATTTCTCAACTGTTTAAAATTACGCCAATCGATTTCTTCGGGATATTCCGCCTTGAATTCATCCGAAAAATGCGTTGTCAGCTCACCCATAGCAAGAAGCTGCATTGTTACCCCATCCTGTATAAGTTCGTCATTCATAAATTCCTCAAGAGAGTTATTGCAGCGGCTCAGGTACCGTTCTATTCTTTCACAATGTGCAAGCATATGACGTGCAACATTAATATCCTTGCTGTTCATAAATGCACTTCCGTTCCCTGTTTATACTTTCTATAAGACCCTTGTTTATATTTAAGGTAACGGGATTAAACAGCGCATCTTTAGTGATAATATCAATATTTTTATCAAGTCCCTTTTCAATTTCAGAAAAAAAGCTGCAGTATTTCATTCCAAGAGGTCTGGAAATTTCAACGTAAAGGTCGATGTCGCTTTCCTCAGAAGCCTCACCCCTTGCATAAGAGCCGAAAAGATATACCTTATCCACTCCATATTGCTTTGCAATAGGACTGATAATATCCTTTATTTCCTTTTCACTGTAAATGCACATATTTTCCCCCCTCCTTTCTCAAAGGTCAGTTTTTCTTGGTACGCTTATGATAGCTGTTGAAATCAAATTTTATCCTTTCACAGGAATAGTCTATCAGCTCCTCGGTGGCTTCAAGAATCTCCCTTGCGGTTTCAAGGTCTATATCTGTGGGAATATCGGCAGGGTATCTGGTTTCGATGTAGTAGCGGTTAAGGCTTGTGCTCTTGCTTATCCACTGCTTGAAGCCCTCGTCAAGCATAGCCGCCTGTTTGCACAGCCAAGTAACATTGTGACCGTCAAAAAGACGGCGTGCCTTGTAAAGCAGATAACCTTTAAGGGATTTTTCCATAGCCTGCTGACAATGGAAAACTACCGAGTCGTAAAGCCGTTTGTCCTTGATCAGCACCTTTGCCGCAAGCAGGTCCTGATATGCGTGAAAAAGCCAGTCGTAATACCGTTTACTGTCGGTACTGTGATTACTTCTTCTGCTCATACAGTAAATCTCCTTCATTGTCCACACGGTAGGCGAAAGTGCAGTCGTCGTCAAGGCACTCGTTCCAGTCCGTGATGTTGTAAACGATAATGTCGCATGGTACGGGGCAGTCCGTTTTCAGGAGAATTTCCGATTCAAGCTCGCTGTGGTCAACATATGAATCGTCAACGACCGCACACACCTTAAAGGACGTAACGTTCCCCTTTCGGTCCGTTTTCTGCGAAACGAGGAAAATCTGAAACGGAGAGCATATTTTTACAATTTCATCTGCCATATTCATAATAATCGGGTCAAAAGCTTTATTCATTCTGCACACCTTCCTTCTTTTTATGTCTGTAATTATAGTATATTATGCCTATGCTGATTTGTCAAGGAAATATTTACTTATGATATTTTCCGCCGCCGTTTATCTGGAAAGCCCTGTAAAGCTGCTCCAGCACCATTACTCTTGCAAGCTGATGGGGGAATGTCATTTTCGACATCGACAGCTTAAAATCGGACATAGCCTTTATTTCGTCGGCAATTCCGAATGAACTGCCTATGACAATATTCAGGGTGCTTTTGCCGTCAACGGAAATTTTCTCTGTTTTTTCTGCCAGTTCTGTGGAGGAAAGCTGTTTACCCTCTATACACATTGTAATATTATAGCAATTATTGCCTGTAAGTAAACTTATCATAGCCTTACCCTCTGCCGAAAGTGCGGTTTTTATTTCCTTTTCGGAGGGATTATCGGACAGACGGCTCTCGTTAAGCTCAACGATATTCAGTTTGCAGAACGCCTGAAGCCGCTTTGCGTATTCAGCGCAGGCTTCACGGAGGTAGCTTTCCTTCAGCTTGCCTACGGTAATAAGATTTACATTAAGCATAAATATGCCCTTCCTTTCGGATTTATTCAGAATGCAACGAAAAAGCCTTCCGTTTCCACAGGCGCAACGTTTAAAATGTAGTCGGTATTGCGTTTGAATGGAAGAAGCTGCTGTTCGACCGTTGCCTGTGCAATTTCGGGGGTGTTGTTATCCTGGGAGAGATGACCGAGGATTATCTGAGTCGTGCCGCCCTCAACAAGCTTTGCGGCAAATTTACCGCTTTCAAGGTTTGAGAGATGACCGTTGTTTGAGAAAATTCTGGTTTTTAAATAATAAGGATAAGGTCCGTTGCGAAGCATTTCAACATCGTAGTTTGCTTCAAGAACAACTGCGTCCGTTCCCATAAGACCGTTGTAAACTTCATCCGTGACCTTGCCTAAATCCGTGCACACGGCACAGCTTTTGCCGTCCTCAAAGGTGATTTTATAGCCGCAGGACTCTTTAGTGTCGTGCATAGTGTTGAAGCAGCTGACCGTCATTCCGCAGATTTCCACGCTGTCCTTTATTTCCTCGCAGTCCCCGTGGATACAGCCCGAATCGCATAACAATTCAAGCGTGTAGGATTGCGCATAGACCGTCACTTTATTTTTCTTTGTGAGCATACTTAAACCCTTTGTGTGGTCGGAATGCTCGTGGGTTATGAATACCGCCCTTATGCTGTCGGCGGAAAGACCGTTTGCTTCAAGACCCTTTTTCAGCTTTGCATAGGACACGCCGTCGTCAATGAGTATGCCCTCGGATTTTGTGCCTATGTAGGTGCAGTTGCCCTTGCTTGATGAAAAAAGAGGATATATTCTTGCCAAAATCAGACCTCCTGTGATTTGTGCTTTATTTTATAAATATAAACTGCCGCAATGTAAACAGCCATTCCCGCAATGCCTGCCGCAGTAAGTATCATTCCGATGTCACGCTGCTTTGAATGATAAACCAGCTCAACGGTATGGGTGCCCTCTGAAACGGGAACTGCCATAAAGCCGAAGTTTGCGTTGATAAAATCGGTTTTCTCACCGTCAACGTAGGCTGTAAAATTATCGCTGTATGTCACACTGAAAAATACAAGCTCAGGCTCTGAAAGGGTAATTTCAGCTGTTGCCGTATCGCCGTTATGGCTGTAAGTATGTGCTGTTTCCGCTCTGCGTTTACTGCACTCCTCAGAAAATTCACCGTCGCTCAGAAGATAAATTTCCTCACTTGGAATTACCTCAAGATAATCCGAAACTGCCGACGTGTCCTCTACGACCATTGCCTTAAGCACAAGGCGCTCCCTTGTTTCAAGGTCAAGGGCAAGGAAATCCTCCTCTGAAATGCAGTAATCATAACAGAAGCCCATAGGAATATAGTCGGGATTATCATAAATTGCATAATAATTCTGTATTCCATTGAAGCTGTAACGCTCATCAAAACCTCTTGACGGATTTTCCATTCTGCTTGTATCGGCATGAACGCCGTCATCGTTATACACTATAAGCTCATTTACAGAACAGAGAGTGCACAATTCATAATTGCTCGGAACAGACCCGGGATATGTTTCAAAGGCTTCGTAAAATTCGCCCATAGCCGCTGGCTGTGCACTGTTGAAAAGGTAAACAGCGTCACGTTCCCAGAAAATATGATAATTCAGTAAAAACGAGTCGGCTGCAAGTCTGTTTCCCTGTGTGGTTTCGTCCGTTTCAGGCTTTACCGTATAGGAATGGACGATATAGTCCGTATCGTCATTATCAGCCATTCCGAAAATAAAAATACCCTCTGCATAAACAAAAATCATTGCACATACAAGTACCAGTACCTTCTGCGAATAGCTTTCATCACGCTTCATCTTAAACAGCACCGCTGCCGCAGCTGCCAGTCCCGCCGCAGTAACAGCAAGCTGAACTATGCTCTGCACCATATTGTAGGTTGCACCCGACTGCCACAATGTAAGCTTTTCAATTGGCACGAAAATTCTGAACAATGCAATTGCAAGCACCACGCCGCCGTTTATTATAAGCCCCAACTTAAAATGCTTCGGCTCTTTTTCCATTGCGCAGGCTGTCATTACAGCAAAAATCAGAGACGGCGCAAACATCCATCTTGCATAA
The DNA here is from genome assembly GCA_017408395.1 of Oscillospiraceae bacterium. Taxonomy (GTDB): domain Bacteria; phylum Bacillota; class Clostridia; order Oscillospirales; family Ruminococcaceae; genus UMGS363. The sequence goes on along the minus strand of JAFQUQ010000044.1, from coordinate 1,847 downwards.
TAAACCGTACTTCCCATTGAGAAAATACTGTTGAGCACAGGAATGAACATTATCACCGTGCATATCGCCGCAAGCTTGGTCTGCCAGGACTTTTTATTTGCGCATATGAATGCAATTACGCCCGACATTCCGAAAACAGGCAGATACAACGCCTGTGACGACCATCGTGAGCCGTAGGGATATTCGCCCTTGTAATCAGGGAAAAAGTTTGTGTAGCCCTGAATATCGGGTGCCATAAACATTGACTGGATAATTCTCGGATAACGCCACGCCGTTTCGTAAACAAGCATCTGCATAATATTGTTTAAGCTGTAAGGACTGCCCGTTCTTGCGCTGTTTAAAACGCTGTATGCGGCAGGAACAAGAGCTATGCCTGCACACATCACGCCAAGCAGCGACTCCGCACCGAGAAGAAAGAAATCCTTTATGCCAATGCGGAAGCCGCTGTCGGTAAGACGCACAAGAAAATAGATTATTATAAAAATAACCTCTTCCGCAAAAATATAGTAATTTGTAAGTGCACACACCGCCACGGCTATTCCGAAAATTCCCCTGCGTTTTTCCGTTACCGCCGCTTCAAGCGCATACAGAAGCAAAGGGAAGAAAACCAGAGCGTCAAGATAATGGAAAAGAAAGGTCACTATTGTATAACCCGAATATGCGTAAAGCATTGCACCCGTTACCGCATAGCCGTCATCCTTGCAGAAGCGTGACGCATACATATACGCAAACATTGCACAGCACCCGAATTTAAGCGCTGTCAGCACCGATACCGCATAAATCATCACAGAATTCGGTATCAGCGAAGCAAGAAGCGTAAAGGGACTGAATAAATTGTAAAAGCCATACGCTTCAAGATAATCCAGACCTGTTCCTGCGGAAAAATCATACTGCGGAATTTCAAAGGATGAAATATCCCCTGTTATTTTATAAATAAACGGTACTGTCTGACAATTGAAATCGCCGTAGTATAAAAATATGCCGTCCGTGTCGTACATAAGCGGCACGGCACAGAAAACAAATATTACAAGCCCCGTCAGAAAAGAAACAAGGCAGTATTTTTTATTCAGCACTGTTCTGTTCAGAATAATCGTCCTTTCATATGTAAATACACAGTAATTATACCACATCATCCGTCATTTGTCATCACAGTAACATTATTTTTTATGCTGAATAAAATATCAATGGGCATTTCTTTTTCAGAAGGGAGATGAAATTCCGCAATGAACACGGAAAAAAGCCTTTTCTCGCTGAAAACAGGAGAAAAGGCTCATATCGTAAGGCTTGAGTCGGAGGGAAGTATGCGCCGACGGCTTCAGGACGTAGGCTTTTCGGAAGGTGCGGCGGTAATCTGCCTGCTTAAAGCTTCCCACGGCGACCCGTCAGCATATCTGATAAAAGGAGCTGTCATTGCCCTGCGCAGGGAGGACAGCTCGGAAATAATTGTGATATAAAAAGAGCGTTTTTTTATAACGGGCGGATAATATCCGCCCCTGCAAAACAGCTGAAAGCAGACATTGCCTTGTAGGGGCAGCAATCTGCCGCCTGTTTATTGTATATTTATCAACACTCTCTGACGGACAGTGCATACTGTCCGTTTCAGATTGTCGATAAAGTTGCAATTGAGAAAAAATTGCACAAAAACGCTCGACGTTAAAGTTTAGGTCAAGCCTTTTCAAATCGCTTGAAAGCAAACTGCGTTTACTTAGGTCAAAGGGCAGACCCTTGTCGTATGTCATCGAAGATGACATTTAGCAGAAGGGCGAAATTCCTTGCCTTAGAGGCGCTCCGCAAGGGGTGAATTCAAAAACAGTCCAGTGGACTGTTTTTGAAGAGGGGACGCCCTG
>JAFQUQ010000043.1 GCA_017408395.1 Oscillospiraceae bacterium | reverse complement strand
TTTCTCTTGTAAAGCGTCCCCTCTTTAAAAACAGCCCACTGGGCTGTTTTTAAATTCACCCCTCGTAAATACGCCTCCGTGGGGGTATTTCGCACTCTGCGGAGTGCGACCAAAGGCTCTGCCGTTGGAAACCGCAAGCCTTTGAAAAGGCTTGACCTAAACTTTAATGTCAAGCGATTTTGTGCAACTTTTTCGACAAGCTGACGTGCAGAAAAATCATTTCTGCACGTTTTGTCTTTAATTACGCATTACGCATTACGAATTACGCATTGAATAAAGTCCGTCCTTGACGCAGTAGAAGTAAAAACATCCTCCGCGCACCTGAGGGAAACGGAATTCGGGGTTCTGCTCAGGATAAAGCTTTACCGTGAAGCAGCGGTTGTCGGAAAGGTAGGAGACCGCCCCGATGTAATGCTCCTTGGACATTTCGTGGGGGATTGTTATAAAGTATTCGTCCTCCATTTCGGCAATTTCAAGACGGTGCTTTTCGTCGCAGGGTTTTGCTTCAAGAGGCGGGAGCCTTCTTCCGCAGCAGGAAACCTCCGCCTTTCCCGATGAAAGCGTAAAGCTTCCGCAGGTCGGGCACACATAAAATTCAGTCTTTTTCATATTTCCTCCGTTATTTTCGTTGTTGACAAGCTTCCCCGAAAGAAGCCTGTCAATGTTCACTCCGAGAATTTCCGACAGCTCATTAAGCAGGGACACGTCGGGACATCCAAGCCCACGTTCCCATTTTGAAACGGTCTTGTCGCTGATGTTCATTCTGTCTGCGATTTCCTTTTGCGTAAAACCCTTTTCTGTACGCAGTCTGCGTATAAGAGCGCCTGTTTCTGTGCAGTCCATATTTAATCTCCTTTCATAAAAGCTGTGTCTACATTATAATATATTGTAACTCACTTTTCAATAAACGCTCCGTAGAATAAAAAAATCTCATAAAACCTCTTGCAGACGGGGAAAAGCTGTGGTATAATAAAACAGAACATTTGTTGTGTTTTAAAGACGATTTTACATAAAAAGGAGATTAAAGCTATGCATCTTCAGGAAAAAACAGTAAGCGAGGAAGTTATCTTCGAGGGAAGAATTATCAGAGTCCAGAAGGATACCGCTGAGCTTGAAAACGGTACTCTTGCAACAAGAGAGCTTGTCGTTCACTCAGGCGGCGTGTGCGTTGTGCCCGTTGACGAGGAGGGCAACGTTTATCTTGTAAAGCAGTTCAGATACCCGTTTAAGGAAGTGCTGACGGAAATCCCCGCAGGCAAGCTTGAAGTGGGTGAGGACCACCGTGCCGCAGGTCTGCGTGAGCTTAAGGAGGAAACAGGTGCGGTGTGCAGCAGCTTTGAGTATCTGGGCGTAATGTACCCTTCCGTTGCTTATCTTACGGAAAAAATCCATATGTATCTTGCTACGGGACTCGAATTTTCCGAGCAGGACCTTGACGAGGACGAATTCCTGGATGTTATCAAAATGAAGCTTACCGACGCTGTTGATATGGTTTTAAAGGGCGAAATCAAGGACGGCAAGACTCAGACCGCACTTCTTCTTGCAGCAAGAAAGCTGGGAAAATAAAAAGGCCGCCGTTTATACGGCAGCCGCAGATAGTGTGATATTAAAGGCCTGCTTCTTCAGCCTCAGCCTCAGCCTGCATAAGCTCAATGTGACGTGTGTAAGCGTCGAGAATCTGAGTTTCGATAAGCTGTCTTGCTTCAGGGGAGATAGGGTGAACAACATCTCTGAAAATGCCGTTTTCATCCTTTCTGCTTGGCATAGCAACAAAAATTCTCTCGTCGCCCTGAACTACCTTGATGTCGTGGATAGCAAGCATATCTTCGATTGTGATGGAAATGATGGCACGAAGACGGCCTTCGGGAATGATTTTTCTGATTTTAATGTCCGTGATGTTCATTAAAATGTCCTCCTTTAAATTAAGCTTTGTCTGAATGTAGGTGGAATACATTACTGGTCATATTTTTCGTAAATAACAGAGAAATTATTCAGTCAAAGTATAATATAGTTAAAAATTGTATGCCACTGAATATAATATACCATACTTATCTTAAATAATTCTTAAACTTAAATGTAAGAGGTGTGTTAATTGAATAGAATTTTTTTAAACAGAAGTATACTAAATAATAAGAAACACATACACTTTATCGGTATCGGCGGATCGGGGATGTACCCCCTTGCACAGATACTGCACACCCTCGGATACTATCTTACAGGCTCGGACAACAACGAAACGGATACCCTTGAAGCGGTGAGAAAAATGGGTATACCTGTTTATCTCGGACAGCGTGCGGAGAATATAGAAGGTGCCGACCTTATCGTACACACGGCGGCGATAATGGAGGATAACCCTGAGCTTATTGCGGCAAAGGCAAGCGGTGCACCCGTGCTTGAAAGAAGTGAGCTGCTTGGTATAATCACAGGCTGTTTTGACAATGCCTACTGCGTAAGCGGCACTCACGGCAAAACCACCGTAAGCTCTATGATTACGCAGATAATGGTTGAAAGCGGCCTTGACATAAGCGCCGTTATCGGCGGAAAGCTTGCGGCTATAAACGGCAGCGGCATTGCGGGACAGTCCGACATAATGGTGTGCGAGTCCTGCGAATTCAAGGACACCTTCCTTAAGCTTTACCCCGATATAAGCATAATCTTAAACATCGACGCAGACCACCTCGACTATTTCGGAACTCTCGAAAATGTGATAAAATCCTTCCGTAAATTTGCTCAGAACACCACAAAGGCGCTTATCGTAAACGGTGACGACGCAAACACACTTAAAGCCATAGAGGGCATTGAGGGCAAGGAAATTATTTATTTCGGCTTAAAAAAGGAGAACGGTTATTACGCTGAAAATATCAGAAAGGTAACGGGACTGGTCACGGAATTTGACGTGTACCGCAAGGGTGAAATGCTCGGTACGGTTACGCTTAATGTGGCAGGCATGCACAATGTTGTGAACGCACTTGCGGCAATTGCGGCGGCTGATTATGCACAGATACCATTTGAAAAAATAAAGAACGCTCTGTTTAATTTCAGGGGCGCAGGCAGACGCTTTGAAAAGTACGGCGAGGTCAGGGGCGTTACGGTGGTTGACGATTACGCTCATCATCCTGCGGAAATCACTGTGACCCTTGAAGCGGCTGTAAAGCTTGGTTTCAGGCGTGTATGGGCGGTGCATCAGCCCTTTACCTATTCAAGAACATCCCTGCTGATGGACGATTTCGCAAAGGCGCTGTCCATTGCGGATAAGGTGGTGCTGACTTCAATAATGGGGTCAAGGGAAAAGAACACCATCGGCGTGCACACAAGCCAGCTGGCTGAAAAAATCGAGGGCTGCGTGTGGTTTGAGGAAGAGGAACACGACGCTAATTTTGAGCTTGCGGCAGATTATGTTGCGGAAAATGCAGAGGAGGGCGACCTTGTTGTTACCCTTGGCTGCGGCGACGTTAACAAGCTGGCAAGGCTCATTTTAAAGAAGCTTGAAAATAAATAACGAAAGGACGATAGGTTTATGAACGATAAGGAAAGACGAGTTTATGAATATGTAAAAGAACGTGTGGAATACGGTATCGCACCGTCGATACGTGAGATTTGTGCCGCACTTGATATAAAATCAACATCCACTGCCGCAAGATATGTAAACTCCCTTGTTGACGAGGGCGTGCTTGAAAAGGTTGACGGCTGTAACCGTGCGATAAAGCTTGCAGGCAGAGGTGCAACGAAGATACCCCTTCTGGGTACTATCACCGCAGGTCAGCCTATCACAGCGGTACAGGACATTACCGACTTCATAAATTTCCACGAAAACAAGAGCTATTCGGGTGAGCTTTTCGCTCTTAAGGTAAGGGGCGAAAGTATGATAAACGCCGCTATCCTCGACGGTGACATCGTTATCGTTGAACAGTGCCCTACTGTAAGAAACGGCGAAATTGCGGCTGTTCTCGTAAACGACGAGGAAGCTACCGTAAAGACCTTCTACAAGGAAAACGGCCATTACAGATTACAGCCTGAAAATGATAATATGGACCCTATCATTGTTGACCACTGCGAAATTATCGGCAGAATTGTTGCTGTGATGAGGTATATGTAAATGACGGACAGCTTTAATGTACCCGACAGCACGGTGCCGACGAAAAGCGAAAAAAAGAGTATACGTAAGCTGTATAATCAGGTGGGCGGAGCGTTGATTGCACAGTATGTGCTGACGTACATACTGGTGTTTATCGGCGAAACGATTGCAATGCCCTACGTTGTTGAAGCAAAGACCGAGGACGGCCGTGACATTTACGGCTTTGCACAGGTTACGGTGATGTTCTGTGCGCCTGCGCTCGCTTCGATGATAATATTTTTCTGCTATAACGAAATGAAGAAGATTAAGCACAGCTCTATGTTTAAAACAGAGGGCGTGACGGTGCCGCTTCTGCTTAAAACGGTGGGTGCCTGCCTTATCTTTCATCGGGTGGGAGTAAGCGTTTTGCAGTACGCCGTTGCAATTGTGCTGGATATGCTGGGACTTGGTATGCCTTCGTTTGATTTTGAGCTTGCAAAGGACGCAGGGACGACCTTCATAGACCTTTTCAGCTCAATAATCCTTGCACCCGTCGCTGAGGAAATGCTGTTCAGAGGGGTAGTGCTCAGGGAATTTTCAAAGGTGAGCCGGAGGTTCGGGATAGTGATGTCGGCGCTGCTTTTCGGACTTATGCACGGCAATCCCTATCAGTTTGTGATGGCGGCGGCTGTGGGTGTGCCACTTGCGTATGTTACGGTGAAAACAGGCTCGCTGATACCTGCCATCGTGGGGCATATGGCACTTAACACGGCGGCTTCGCTCCCCGGAATAGTCGGACTTTTCGACAGCAGTCTTTACGAGGGTGCGTACAGCTTTGTGTCGCAGGCTGAGTATGCAATAGGCGCTGTTACGATGATGATACTCTGGAGCAAGGGCGAGATAAAAATGCCGCCCTATACGGATTATCACAGGAAGCGTACCCTGCCTGTAATGTTTACATCGGCGGCGATGATAGTGATAATGATAATTTACTGCGCGGATATTGTTTTAAGCGTCGAGTTCATTGAGGAAACGGCTGAAGCGGCGGCAGAGGAGATACGCAGAATTTTTACAGGAGTATTTTAAATGGAAAAGGAAAAGACGGAAAACAAGAATTATATGTCGGAAACAAACGGCGACTGCCATAATTTAATTCCCGACAACGACAGCTGGATAGAGGACGCAAAGGGCGATATGGAAGAATATCTTGAGCTTAACGGCGTTTATATAAGGCAGTAAAATGGCAGGTGTAAGCTTAAAATCCATAAACCGCAGGGCGGTACTGCGGTGGCTCGGCTACGGCGGAGAAAATGCCGATGAAAAGGTCACGGCGCTTATGGACGAGTGTGAAAAAAAGGTGCTGGCGGCGGTAAACGGCAGGTACACCTACCGCATTTTTGATATTGAGGAAAACAGCGGCGAAAGGGTCACGCTGAAAGGGTGCAGTCTTGTGCTGACGGGAAAGTCCGTGTGTGAGCATCTTAAAGGGTGCACAAAGGCGGCTTTGCTGTGCGGTACGGCGGGGGCTGAAACCGACAGGCTCATCAGAATGGAGCAGGCTTCGGATATGGCTTCGGCGGTCATTGCCGACGCTATGGCAGGCTGTGCCGTTGAAGCGGTGTGCGACGCCGCCGAGGAGGATATAGGCAGAAGCTGTGAGGGGATGTTTATGACGTGGCGGTTTTCTCCCGGCTACGGCGACCTGCCCATTGAGCTTCAGAAGCAGTTTTTGGAAGTGACAAACGCAGGACGTGCCATAGGAGTTTTCGCAAATGAAAATTCCCTGCTCACTCCTAAAAAATCCGTTACGGCGGTAATTGGGCTTTCAGCAGAAAAAATCGAAAACAAACGGCATAGCTGTGCCGTTTGCAACATAAAGGAAAACTGCACTTTCAGACAGAAGGGAATCAGATGCTATGAATAAAAAGGAACGCTTTTTTAAGCTTTTAAAGGAAAATGAATTTGTATTTCTTGACGGCGGTATGGGTACAATGCTCCAGGCGAGAGGTCTTAAGGCAGGGGAAACTCCCGAGCTGCTTAATCTGACCCACCCTGAGCAGATCAAGGAGATACACCGTCTTTACATTGACGCAGGCTCTATGATAGTTTACGCAAACACCTTCGGCGCAAACGGATATAAGCTTGCGGAAACGGGAAAATCAGCGGAGGAGGTTATTTCGGCAGGCGTGAAGAACGCACTTGAAGCCGCTGACGGCAAGGCTCTCGTTGCTCTTGACATCGGCCCTATCGGTCAGCTTCTCGAACCTACGGGTACTCTTAAATTTGAGGAAGCTTACGACTATTTCAAGGAGCAGGTCACAGCAGGAAAGGACGCTGACCTTATCGTTATCGAAACTATGACCGACCTTTACGAAACAAAGGCGGCGCTTCTTGCGGCAAAGGAAAATTCCGAACTGCCCGTTATCTGTACGATGACCTTTGAGGAAAATCTCCGCACGTTCACAGGCTGTTCCGTTTCGTCAATGGCTCTGACCTTGGAGGGACTGGGTGCTGACGCTATCGGTGTAAACTGTTCGCTGGGGCCACGTGAGTTTGCACCTATAATCGAGGAGCTTTCCAAGTGGACGACACTTCCCATCGTTGCAAAGGCAAACGCAGGTCTGCCCGACCCAGTTACAAATACATACAGCATAACTCCCGAACAGTTCGGTGAAGCTTACGCAAAGCTTGTGCCTTACGGAATAAAGCTTGCAGGCGGCTGCTGCGGAACAACTCCCGATTTTATCCGTGCTTTAAAAAAGCACCTCTCCGATAAAAAATATCAGCCTGCTTGTCCCGAAATTCCTGCGGCGGTGTGCTCGGCAGGAAGAACTGTCGTTATTGACGGTCCGAGAATTATCGGCGAAAGAATAAATCCTACGGGCAAGAAGCTGTTTAAGGAAGCACTTAAACGAAACGACATCGACTACATTTTAGGGCAGGCTATCGAGCAGATACACGCAGGTGCGGAAATTTTAGACGTAAACGTGGGTCTGCCCGAAATCGACGAAAAGGATATGATGGTGCGTACCGTTAAGGCGCTCCAGGGAATAACCGACCTGCCGCTTCAGATCGACTCCACCATCCCCGAAGTGCTTGAAGCGGCACTGAGAGTTTACAACGGAAAGGCAATCGTCAACTCCGTAAACGGCGAGGCAGGCTCACTTGAAAAAATACTCCCCATCGTTAAAAAATACGGTGCGGCAGTTGTGGGTCTTACCCTTGACGAGAACGGCATTTCAAAGAAGGCGGAGGCTCGCTTTGCCATTGCTGAAAAGATACTTAAGGCGGCAGTTGACGCAGGCATAAACCGCCGTGACGTTTACATCGACTGCCTTACCCTGACGGCTTCGGCGGAGCAGGAAAGCGCAATGGAAACGGTAAAGGCGCTTCACAGGGTCAAGGAGGAGCTTGGTCTTAAAACGGTGCTGGGTGTGTCGAACATTTCCTTCGGTCTGCCTAACCGTGAGCTTATAAACTGTAACTTTTTGCAGATAGCGCTTGCAAACGGACTTGACCTGCCGATTATGAACCCCAACGTTGCGTCAATGACGGGTGCTGTGAGAGCGTACCGTCTGCTGGCGAATATTGATAAGAACTCCGTTGAGTTCATTGAAGCCTACGGCGGAGAAAAGAGTGCTCCTGCCGCACCGAAGCAGGGCGATACCCACGACCTTATGTACGCTGTTGCAAACGGTCTTAAGGCAGAGGGTGCAAAAATCACCGCAGAGCTTCTTGAAACCACCGATTCAATGGAAATCGTGAATAATATGCTTATCCCTGCCCTTGACAAAACGGGCGAGGATTTTGAAAAGGGACGTATTTTCCTGCCTCAGCTTATAATGTCGGCAGGCGTTGCACAGGCGGCGTTTGAGGTAATACGAAACCATATGATAAGCAAAAATGCCGCACCTGTTGTAAAGGGCAAGGTGGTTCTTGCAACGGTAAAGGGCGACATCCACGACATCGGCAAGAACATTGTAAAGGTGCTCCTTGAAAATTACGGCTACGAGGTAATTGACCTCGGCCGTGACGTTGAGTACGAAGCCGTGCTTGAAGCGGCGGTAAAAAATCAGGTGAAGCTTGTGGGACTTTCCGCCCTTATGACGACAACTCTGGGAGCAATGGAAAAGACCATAGCACTCCTGCGTGAGAAGTACCCAGAGGTAAAAATCGTGGTAGGCGGTGCTGTGCTCACACCTGAGTATGCAGAAAAGATAGGTGCGGATTTCTACGCCAAGGACGCAAAGGAAACCGTGGATATAGCAAAGAGAATTTACGGATAAAAAGCCGCACGACATTAAAGTTTAGGTCAAGCCTTTTCAAAGGCTTGCGGAATCCAAAGGCAGAGCCTTTGGCGAGGTTAAGGGCGAGCAGCCCTTAGCAATTACAAGCAAAACAAAGCCGCAATTCAGAACAGTAAGGTAAAGATAAGATAATTTTTGATTTTTCGTATTCTTTAATGGTCCTTTAATCTGAATTGCGGCTATTTCTTTCGTGTTAAACAAAACCATCCCTCACAGAACAAAGGAAAAGAGCGAAGCGGTTTTTCTTTTGTTCTGTGACAATTCAAATTTGCTTGTCAGTATATTAAGGAAATTTTATATTTCCTTAATATACTGAGATAAAGTTCAACTTTATACAGAAAAAAATTAGCCGCAATTCAGATTAACAAGCTTTTTAAAATGGTGAAATATTAATAATTATACTTATCTTTACGTTATATTCTGAATTGCGGCTTTGTTTTTTGGCTTTATATTTTGCTTAGGTTTGCAAAGGGCTTTGCCCTTAACCCACAAGGGCTCCTCGCCCTTGACCTCGCAAGCTGTGCTCAGCTTGACCAGCTTTGCTTTTTATGATATAATTTAATTAATCATAAGCTGAAAGGATTTTTTAAAATGATAAAATATATAGACCTTTCGGGCGAATGGGGCTTCCTTTTAAGCGCCGAAAAGCCTGACGAAAATGCTGTCTGCACCGATACCATCACTCTCCCTTCAACTGTTCAGCAGATGAAAAAGCCGCCTGTTACCGACGAAAGAAGCGCAGGCTATCTTACCGACCCTTACCGTTTCGACGGCTATGCTGTTTATGAGCGTAAAGCCGATGTGGGCGAAATCCCCGACGGTGCAAGGGTTTATTTCATTGCTGAACGTACCCGTACAACTGCTTTAAGCGTAAACGGCAGGAAAGCCGAATGCGGCGAATTCAACAGCCTTTGCGCCTTTCACAGATACGACATCACCGACCTGTGCGGCGGCGAAATCACTTTAAGACTTACCGTTGATAACGTGAGCTGTCCCGTTCCCGGCGGTCATCTCACCTCACAGGACACACAGACTAACTGGCTGGGCGTGACAGGCAAAATCGGCATTGAAATTTTAAACGGGGTGCGCTTTGAAAACGTGAAAATTTACCCCGATACAGAAAATCAGCAGATTAAAGTCTGCGGCAAGCTCTGCGGTGCTGAAAAAGCACAGCTTGAAGTTTCCGTAAACGGCTTCGGTGCAGAAAACGTTGAGGTCACTTCCGATAAGCCTGAATTTGTTTACGCAATGACGGGCGCACAGCTCTGGAGCGAGCACACCCCCGTTGTTTACACGCTTAAAATAAACTGCGGCGGCGACGTTACCGAAACTGACTTCGGTATGCGTGAGTTTAAGACCAGGGGAATGGATTTCCTTTTAAACGGCGAGAAAATTTTCCTGCGCGGCAAGCACGACGGTATGATTTTCCCTATGACGGGTGCCGCACCTGCCGACAAGGAGGGCTGGCTCAAGGTTATGAAGGCGGCTAAGGAGCACGGTATCAATCACTATCGTTTCCACACCTGCTGTCCTCCCGAAGCGGCATTCTGCGCCGCTGACGAGCTGGGCATCTATATGGAGCCTGAGCTTCCTTTCTGGGGCACAATTGAGGAAGAAATCACCGACGGTCAGCAGTACCTCATTGACGAGGGCTACCGTATTCTCGACAGCTTCGGCAATCACCCCTCATTCTTTGCAATGTCCCTGGGCAACGAGCTGTGGGGCAGTCAGGAGCGTCTTAACGCTATCCTCGGCGGCTATAAACAGCACGACTCCCGCCATCTTTACACACAAGGCTCAAACAATTTCCAGTTCTGGCCCTGTATCGTTGACAACGACGACTTTTTCACAGGTGTACGCTTCTCAAAGGAACGCCTTTTCAGAGGCTCTTATGCAATGTGCGACGCTCCTCAGGGTCACATCCAGACCAATGCGCCGAATTCCGATTACACCTACGACGAGCATATCCGTCCCGCACAGGTAAACAGCGAAGCAAGCGGCGGCGGTACAATTGAAATTCAGTACGGCACAGGCGTAAAAACCGTGTCTATGACTAATGCGTCGGGGGAGCTGATACCTAACATTCCCGTGGTTTCCCACGAGGTAGGACAGTATTTTATGTACCCTGACTACAACGAAATCGAAAAGTATACAGGCGTGCTTAAACCATACAATCTGGAAATTTTCAGAGAGCGTCTTGAAGGGGCAGGCCTGCTTGACTACGCTGACAGTTACTTTAAGGCAAGCGGCAGATTTGCGGCAGAATGTTACAAAAACGAAATCGAAACCGCACTCCGTTCAAACACCCTCTCAGGCTTCCAGCTGCTTGACATTCAGGACTTTACGGGACAGGGCACGGCTCTTGTGGGAATTTTAAACTCATTTATGGAAAGCAAGGGCGTTATTTCTCCTGAGGAATGGCGTGAGTTCTGCTCAGAAAAGGTTATCTTAGGCTGTCTTGACAGGTTCGTTTTCAAGGCAGGGGAGAAGGTTAAGCTTGCGGTGAAGCTGTGCAATTATTCGGCTTGCGCAGAGGTTGACCCTGCTGTAAAAATCACTCTCGGCGGCAAAGAATACACCTTAAACGCAAAGGGCGGCTTTAAAAACGGTACTTTTGATTTAGGCTGTACGGAAATTGAAATGCCGTCTGTAAACAAGGCGGAGAAGGCTGTGCTTAAGCTTGAATGCGGCGGCGTGAAGAACAGCTATGACCTGTGGATATTCCCCGAAATTGCCGACGCTGACTTTGACGGTCTGACTTTTGCAAAGGACTGGGCAGCTGCGGAAAAGGCTCTGAACAATGGGGAAAAGGTACTGTTTATGCCTGAAAATGTCAATGAAAATTACGGCATAGAGGGCACATACTGCACGGATTTCTGGAATTATCCTATGTTTGCTTCAATTTCACGCTCAATGAACAAGCCTGAGCCTGTGGGAACGCTGGGTCTGCTGATTGAGAAAAATCACCCGATTTTTGAAAGCTTCCCGACGGAAATCTACTCAACGGCGCAGTGGTACGACGTTGTGACGGACTCCTCTGCGGCAGTTCTTGACGGTATGGGCGTAAAATCCATTCTGCGTACTATCGACAACTGCGAGCGTAATCACGACCTGGGTACACTTTTCGAGGTGAACGCAGGAAACGGAAAGCTTATGGTTTGTACTGCAAAGCTTGACGTAAAGAAGGACTCTCTCCCTTGCAGACAGCTTCTTTCGGCAATTGCGGAGTATATTAAAACGGACAGCTTTGCACCTGAACAGACCGTTGAAACAGACGCACTCAGAAAGATTTTTGCGTAAAATTCAATAATAATCTAAGGGCGGATAGAATTCCGCCCTTTATTTTATCAGAGAATGTTTTATAACGGGTGGATAATATCCGCCCCTACGAAACCACAATATCGGCATTTTCTTGCAGGGGCGGCAATTTGCCGCCCGTTTATTTATATTTACAGGCATTTTTATATCAATTGTAACAATTTATACATATCGGTATGTTGTAAATAGTGAAAAACGAATAAAATTTAATGTTTATCGTTAAATTACTATTGACAAACGTTAATAGCGGTGCTATAATGCAATTACAGTAAGCTTACAGAAATACTGAGAAAATAAAAGTAATTTCAGGTAAGGAGATATGTTTATGAAAAAGCTGACAAAGGAAAGAATAAAAGCGCCGTTTTTAGCGGCTGTGCCGATGATTATAGTGCTGGTGTTTTCGGTAATTGCGATTTTGGTGGTAACGATAATTTCGTTGGCGGTAGGGAAAGACCCCGATAATATTTCGGAGTGGACGGATTTCCTGTGTATGGAATTTGCTATGCTGGCAGGTGCGGCAACGGCGGTTGCGCTGGTCAATAAAAGGAACAAGACCCGTCTGAGAGATTTTATGAAAATAAAGGATTTTGACATAATGGTGCCGATAATGCTGCTGCTTTTCGGCTGGAGTGCAGGGGAAATCTGCGACCATATAGGCGCACTTGTCCTGTCGCAGTTTATGACGGTAGAGCCGAATGTGACGGATTTAAGCCACGTTACAAGCATACTTTCCGCTGTGATATGCGCACCGATTTTTGAGGAGCTCCTGTTCAGATTTGCAGGCTGTGAGCTTGGCAAGGGAGCGTACTCAATACCCGTTATCTGCGTTGCAAACTCAATTTTCTTTGCGGCAGTACACGGCTACAACATTCAGGGCTTCGGCAACGTGCTGGTGGGTGCTGTATGTATGGCGTATGTTTACTGCAAGACGGGCAACCTGCTTTACACAATGCTTGAACACGCTCTCCACAACGCCCTCTGCATAATTGATTTTGAGCAGTTCTCGCTTTTCGGCACGCCCCTTTACTACGAAAAGAACGGCTTCGTTTTCAGCGGCTGGTGGTGGCTGGCAATAAACGCAGTTGTGCTGGTTGTGTGCCTTGTGTATTATTTTAAGGTGTTCAGAAAGAAGTACGTTGACGATAAATTTAAAGTAAACCGTGAAACGGGTCTGCCCGATACTGCAATTGCCGCAGAAGAAATTGCAGAGGATACGGTTACAGCTTAAACTCAGGGAGGGGATTTTTATGAGCAAGGTCAAGGATATAAACGAGCGTACACTTGAAAAGGAAAAGAAGGATTTTACTGAATTCTGCAAATTTGCAGAGGGAATGCTGACGGCAATTATGGCACTGATAATTGTCGGTGCGGCGGCACTTTTTATAGTGATAATCATGGATAATGCAATGAAAAATCTGACTTATTCAAGCAGCAGTAAATATACAACCGCAGGCGGTATTTTTTACGGTGTCTACGATTTAATATCAATGTTATGCTTTGCTGTGGCACTTAATTTCGGCGTAAAGGCTTTTAAAAAGCTCAAGGACGGCGAAACACCTTTCCGATATGAAATTGCCGATAAGATAAAGGCGGCAGGAATAGTCCTTTTCGCAACCGGCTTCTTTTCAATTGCGGCAGGTATAGTTGAAGGTGTGCTTGAATCAACGGGCGTTATCGTTGTTACGGATTCGTCCCTTATCAGCATTGACCTGAGCATATTTATGTGGGGAGCTGTGCTTTTTGCAGTGGCATACATTTTCAACTACGGCTGTAAATTACAGCAGGAATCGGACGAGACACTTTAAGGAGGACTGAAAATGGAAGCTAAAATCGAAAGGATAAAATATTCCGCAAGGCTTATGATGGGGTTGTCGGGATTAATGGCAGTTTTGATGCTGATAGGATGTTTTGCCTGCATTGCAGAGGCGGTCATAAACCGTGAATTTGCTGTTCAGGCGGCAAAGTCGGCAGGAAATGCGGCTGACTGTGCTTTTTATGCGGCAACGGCATTTACAGCGCTTCGGCTGCTTGGAAATATAGTTTCAATGGGTACGCCCTTCGGTGAAAAAAACGATAAGCTTATTAAAGCAATAGGCATTATTACGCTGATACAAGGTTTTGCTTCACCTGCTGTAAGAGCGTCATTGCTCGGAATTTTACACGCTGACGTTACATATACAAGCAATTCCGCACTGCTTTTTACGGGTATGATAATTCTGTTTATAGCAAAGATTTTTTCATACGGTCAGATACTTCAGCAGGAATCGGACGAAACACTTTAAATCGGGGGAGAGTTTAAGATGAAGGAAAAATGCAAACGTGCCTGCACGATAGCTTCGGTGATACTTATGCTGTATCTTATTGTGCCGTGTATAACCTTTACGGCTGCGGCGGTGACGGGATTTATTAAGGGCTGGAATGACGCCGCTGACGAAATGCCGAGCGATCCTATATGGATGGTTTTTCTGGGGCTGATTATGAGTCTGGTGCTTATTGCGGTGTATATCGTGCCTATCGTGACGGCTATACGTCTTTTGCTGGGAGTACGCAAGGCAGACTCGCCCTTTACGGAGCTTAACGGAAAAAGAATAGGCACTATCGGCATCTGCTTTATGCTTATGGAGCCGCTGGATTTTCTGTATTCGGGAATTTTTCATGCGGACTGGAGCGTTGAAAATTTCGGCGGTCTGGCATTTTCGGCAGGTCTGGTGCTTTACTGTATATCATTGATTTTCCGCTACGGCTGTGAGCTTCAGCAGGAGTCGGACGAAACACTTTAAGGAGGTCGGCAATGGGTATAATACTGCGGCTTGACCGTGTTATGGCAGACAGAAAGATGTCGCTGAATGAGCTTGCCGAAAAGGTGGGCATTTCAAATGTAAACCTGTCCAATCTTAAAACGGGCAAGGTAAAGGCTATACGTTTTTCAACCCTGGAGGCTATCTGCGACGTGCTGGAGTGTCAGCCTGGGGATATTCTTGAATATAAACGGGATGAGGATTGATTATATTTAAATTTCTGACGGTATCGTTTAATGCGGTGCCGTCTTTTGCGTTAATAATTGACATAAATCGGCACATATGTTAAAATAAAGGGAAAAGGGGGAGATTATGATTAATTTTCTTAAAAAAATATTCTGCGTCGCAATGACGCTGGTAATGGTGCTGACAATGTGCACTTTTCCTGCTTCTGCGGCGGTCGTAAAGCTTAACAAATCTACGGTAAACCTGCCGATAGGCTACAAAACCACCGTAAAATTAAGCGGTACGAAAACCAAGGCAAAATGGTCCGTCAGCGACAGCGACATTATCAAAGTCACCGCTTCGGGCAACACCGCTGACGTAACAGGCAAAAAAAGCGGCACGGCGTATGTTTACGCAAAGGTCGGAAAAAAGAGCTACAAGTGCAAAATTGTCGTGCGTAAAGCCTTCATTCAGCCAAGCAAGACCTCTCTTTCAATTTCAAAGGGCGGCAGCGGCACCGTCACTCTTGACGTAAAAGGCTCACATTCGCTTTCCTACTCAAACAGCGATAAAAGCGTCGCTTCCGTGTCCTTCGGAAAGTGGAACGGCAACAAGATAAAGCTTACCATAAAGGGCAAAAAGGCAGGCACAGCCCAGATCAAATTCTTTGCAAAGGGCTATGAAGGCTCTACCGCAAAGACCATTACCGTAAAGGTCAATAAATCGGGCGGTACGGCTTATTACGAGGAAATCACGTCCTCGAAAAAGGACCCTGCTGAAATGACAGCGGAGGTTGTTACTATCGTAAACAAGGAGCGTAAGGCGGCAGGTGCGTCTTCGCTTTCAAGCGACGCTGAGCTTAACAGGGCGGCGGCTATCCGTGCAAAGGAGCTTGCACAGCTTTTCTCTCACACCCGTCCCGACGGCAGAGATTGCTTCACTATCTTTGACGACTGCTCGATAAGAGTAGGTGCCGCAGGTGAAAACATTGCATACGGTGCTCCCTCTGCGGTAAGCGTAATGGAGCTATGGATGAATTCTCCCGGTCACAAATCAAACATTTTAAGCAGTTATTTTACCAAAATCGGCGTAGGTCTTTACATTGACGGAAACGGTACCTGCTACTGGGTACAGCTTTTCGGAGCATAAATAATAATTGCGGGCAGTTCACATAACGAACTGCCCGTTTTGCGTTTAGATGCATAAAAAAGCTCGACGTTAAAGTTTAGGTCAAGCCTTTTCAAATCGCTTGAAAGCAAACTGCGTTTGCTTAGGTCAAAGGGCAGACCCTCGTCGTATGTCATCGAAGATGACATTTAGCAGAAGGGCGAAATTCCTTGCCTTAGAGGCG
>JAFQUQ010000042.1 GCA_017408395.1 Oscillospiraceae bacterium | reverse complement strand
GCAGAGCCCTTGTCGCCCTCCGCAGAGGGCGAAATTCCTTGCCGTAGAGGCGCTCCGCAAGGGGTGAATTCAAAAACAGTCCAGTGGACTGTTTTTGAAGAGGGGACGCCCTGCAAGAGAGGGCGTCCCCTAAAGTTTCTGCATTATTACATATAGCTATATCTTTTTCGACAGACTGAGCCTGCTGTGGAAACACGGCAGGCTTTTTTGCATAAAAAACAACCGCTGCATTTCTGCAACGGTTGTTATGAATAATTTCACACTTATGCTCTTGCGTCAAAGATCGCGCCAATATCGCCGCCAAATGCTCTGGCAGGAGATACATCGTTGATCATCTCAATCGTACCCTGTGCAAGAGTTGCGTTAACGTCCATAGCTTTTTTCATCATACTTGTGCTTAAGCTCTGCTGAACGCTTGCCTGGCTCATACTCATAGCCATGCTTGCAATTGCTGTGCTCATATCCATGATACCTGCCTCCTTTGTTCAAGAATTGTATTTGAATAACATAAGCTATTATTCATCAGAGCCCTTAATTTCAGCGAGAAGTGCGGAGAATTTATTGAGGTCGTCAATACACTGTGTAATGATTTCTCTTGTTTCCTTGATGTGGTTGTTCATATCCTTTGACTGAGTACCGATAACAACCATTGTCTTCTGAATGCTGTCAGCAGAAGCCTTACTTGTTTCAGCAAGAGTTCTTACTTCCTGTGCGATTACGCCGAAGCCCTTACCTGCTTCCTTAGCTCTTGAAGCTTCGATAGAAGCGTTGAAGCCGAGGATCTTTGTGTTCATTGCAATATCCTGAATCTGCTTAACTGTATCGTTGGTTCTCTTAACCTCGTTAGCAGAATTTGTAGCAATCTTTTCAAGGTTGTCAAATGCATTGGAAAGCTCGTTGATACGGCCTACTGTTGCTGCAATATCCTTTTCTGCGGCAATAATCTTGTTGTGCATAATAAGGCTGTTATTTGAAAGGTTTACATTGTTCTGCTTAGCAAGATAGCTGTCGTAAGCAGACTGGGAGAGAAGATTTGCAATCTTGAAGAGGAAGTCAGCAGCAGCGTCGATGCGTTCCTTATCAACGATCTTAACCTTCTGTACAGCGTTAACGTATCTGTCTTCATTGATGCCCAGTTCTCTTGCAATACGGCGGAACTTATCAAGATCGGGTTCTTCTGTGAGAACCTGACCGCCGATGAAGGAGCCGATCATTGTATCGCCGAGCATAATAGGAGCAGCAAAGTCAACAAGACCTGCATGACATTCATATGTAGTAGCTCTCTTTGTATAGCGGGTCTTTTCGCCGCCTTCCTTGTCGCACTTTTCACATCTGCGGCAGCCTTCCGGACATGTTCTTGTAAGGTCCATACAAAATTCTGTAAAGTTACTTCCCTGAGTAACGGCAGTACCGTTTTCATCTGTTGTAAGAGCAGCCATACCTGTAAGTGCAGCAAAGCCGTCCTGAATATCCTGAAGTACTCGTACACTAATAAGATCAGTAAGTTTTATATCAGCCATGTTTGTCAGCCTCCAATATATGTTTTATTTTATAATTCGCCTACTTTACTTTATATAAATATAACTCATTTTCTCGGATTTGTCAACTTATTTTAGGTATTTACCTTACAATATATACATTCTGCACAATCACAATTAAATATAAACGGCATTTTGTTCAAATAATATGTAAAGCATAAAATGTTATTGAAATAGAAATAAAATTAAGGTATAATTAATGCGATATATTTTGAAATCAGGAGAAAATAAATGTATTACTGCTGCGGAATTACAGACCCGGGCGAAGTCAGGGAACACAATGAGGACGCCTATCTTATAAATAAAATAGTAATGTCACAGGCGCAGATGGAAAGCCAGCTCCACACTCCGTTTATCGTAGGTGTTGCTGACGGCGTAGGCGGAGAAAATTCGGGAGAGGTTGCGTCAAGGCTCGCTCTTGAGCTTGTAAGCGGTATGAAGATCTCACCCAATACCGACTATGAGAAAAAGCTCCTTGATATTCACCGCTACATCCGCAGATACGGCATCGTAAAGCACCGTATCAATATGCAGACTACTCTGTGCGCTCTTGCGGCTGACAGCGAAGGAAACGCTACCATCATAAACATCGGCGACTCCAAGCTCTTCCGTTACAGAGGCGGCAATATAAAACAGCTCTCCACCGACCAGTCGCTGGTTCAGGTGCTTTATGAAAACGGTCATATCACCGCTGAGGAGAAAAAGCACCACGTCCACCGCAACGTTATATTCCCTGTGCTGGGCAATGTAGACGACGACCCTAAGGTCGAGGTCACAAAAATCGAGGGCGGTATCTGCCCGGGTGACCTTATTTTAATATGTACCGACGGGCTTGCGGATTATATCACAAGGGGTGAGTTTGAGGAAACTCTTGCTCAGCCTGTCAAGCTCCCCAAAAGGCTTGCCGCCCTTATCGAGCTTGCGAAAAAAGGCGGCAGTACAGATAATATTACTGTTCTGGGCATTTCCATAATGTAATTATCTGACGAAAAAATAATAAATTAAACCGTAAATTACCGAGGCCGCTGTTCCGTAAAGAATAACAGGCCCCGAAATAATGAATATCTTTGCACCCAGTCCTGTCACAAAGCCCTCCGATTTGAATTCGAGGGCAGGTGAAACCACAGCATTTGCAAAGCCTGTGATGGGCACAAGAGTACCTGCTCCGCTGTGCTTTGCAAGCTTTTCGTAAAGCCCAAGTCCCGTAAGGACTGCACTGATAAAAACCAGAGTAATTGAAGTAAGCAGGGCTACCGTCTGCGAGTCAAGGTCAAAGCTGCCGTAAAGCTTCATAAAAGCCTGACCTATACAGCAGATAATTCCTCCTGCAATAAAAGCTTTTGGAATATCCCGTAAGCTTTTTGAATTCGGGGACGCTTTCTTTACCATTTCGCCGTATTCCTGGGACGACATTGAAGTAAGCTTCATTTTAACCATTCCTTTCAGATTAACGGAGATAAATTTATGCTTAAAAATATACTTTCAGGCAAGTCCTGCGCAGAATGCAGGATTTGCTGTCTTTTTGACAATTACGACCTGTGGGAAACTCCGATTGTGTCGGACAGCCTTTACGAAAAGATACGTCACGACTTCCCCAACATTGAATTTATGGAAAAGGGGAAGAGCCATCTTTTCAGATGTATTCCCGAAAAAATAAACGGCGAGGAGCTTTACGTCTGCCCTATGCTTGACCACAGCACAGGCTGTAAGCTTGGGGACAACAAGCCTTTTGACTGCCGTATCTGGCCTTACAGAATAATGGAGCTTAACGGCAGGCTTGTCATTTCCATAGCTTCCATCTGCCCCGAGCTTTACAACAAACCTTTGTCACAGCTTGTTGAACAGCTTGACAAGAACGGTCTGGGGGACATCATCTTCGCAGAAGCGGAGCTTAACCCCGACATTATCAAGCCTTACGAAGAGGGCTACCCTATCCTTCGTGTTAAACAGGCTTAAACAGCATAACTGACGACGCTTCGGCTGTAACCGTGCTTTCAATCGTGTAAAGCGGTTCTGCCGAGGCTTTTTTGCTGTCTGCGTAAACTGCCGCCCTGCCATCTGTCTGCACCGTAACAGGCTCATCGGACGGGTTTATTATAAGAGTAAACGCTCCGATTTCAGCTTTTATGCCGCCCTTTTCAAGGTCGTAAAAATGAATTTTGCTGCGTATCTCGTCAGCCGTTTTCATACGGAAGTCGGGGTACGCTTTTCTTATTGCCGTAAGTCCCCTGTAATATTCCAGAACATCCCTGTTTTCCGAGATCAAATTCCACTTTAAGCTGTTTACGCTGTCGGGAGATTTATAGCTGTCGTGGACGCCGTTCTTACTGCGCATAAACTCCTGACCTGCCTGAATGAAGGGTACTCCCTGGGAAAGAAAAACAAGCGCTCCCCCAAGCTTATGCACGGCTTTGAGCTTCTCGCTGTCTGCGTGGGGCATACTAACTTTAAGCTTGTCGTAAAAGGTAAGATTGTCGTGTGCTTCGGTGTAGTTTACGCTTTGTTCGGGCGACTGCGCCCAGCATTTTTCCTTTTCACGCTTCACCTCATGGTGGTAAACTCCACCTGCAGGGGCTGATTTTATCATCTCACGTTTTTCCTCTGCCCTGCCGTTAATGTAGCCGCAGTCATCGTCTATGAAAACGGAGCCTTTTACACCGTCACGGAAATCATCGGAAAACATAGAATAGCTTTTAAGCCTGCCTGCGTTTGATTTTACACTTCTCATTTCGGCAGGCAGGGGAGTTTCGGCAGCTGTCCAGCCCTCGCCGTAAAGAACGATGTGAGGGTTGATTTTTTTCAGTGCTTCCGCACATCTGAGCATTGTGTCCGTATCAAGAAGCCCCATAAGGTCAAAGCGGAAGCCGTCAAGCTTGTATTCTGACGCAAGAAAGCACAGGCTGTCAAGGATAAACTTTCCTGCCATCTTTCTTTCGGAAGCAAACTCATTTCCGCAGGCAGAGCCGTCGGAGTATTTATCCCCGAAGTGACGGTAGTAATAATGGGGGAACAGCTTTGAAAAGGGAGAGTCAGCCGTGTGAAAGGTGTGGTTATACACAACATCCATAATCACTCCCATACCTTTTCTGTGCACAGCCTTTACAAGCTCCTTAAACTCACGTACACGCACAAACCCGTCGAAAGGGTCTGTTGAATAGCTCCCTTCGGGAACATTATAATTCAAAGGATCGTACCCCCAGTTGTATTCGGGAGAGATCCTTTCCTCGTCAACAGAAGCAAAATCCGCCACGGGGAGCAGGTGAATATGCGTCACCCCAAGCTCCGCAATATAATCAAGACCTGCCTTGTCACCGTGTATCGTTCTGACATTCTTTTCCGTAAATGCTCTGAACTTTCCCCTGTTTGCAAAGCCTGCACTTTCATCTGCGGAAAAATCCCTTACGTGCAGTTCGTAGATAACGGCGTCGGTCTTATGCTTAAACTCAATCGGACGGTCGGAGTTTTCCTCACAGGGCAGTACCATCCCCCTTTCGCCGTTGACCCCTGCGCTCCGTGCGTAAATATCAATGGTTTCGCTTTCCCTGTCACCGATTTTTACGGCATAGGTGTAATAAACGCCGTTTAAATCTCCCTGTGCTTCATATTCCCAGACGCCTGAGGGCAGCTTAGTCATTTTACCCTCGAAAAAGTCAGTGCCGCCGTTTCCTTTACTGTAAAGTTTAAGCTTTACGCTGTCGGCAAGGGGCGACCACACTCTGAAAACCGTACCCGTCTGAGAATACTCCGCACCGAGGAAGCCGTTATAGGCATACTGCCTGTCAATTTCTTTAAAATCCGTCATCCCTTTACCGCACCTCCCGTTACGCCCTCAACGTAATATTTCTGCATTGAAATAAACAGACTTGCTATGGGTATTGAAACAATAACCGCGCCTGCCGCAAACTGCGTATAGAACGTGCCGATAAACTCACGCTCAAGCATTCTGAACATTCCCAGCGCAACGGTGTAGGAGTCATAGTCCGAGCCGCAGATTATGCTTGGGAAAATATAATCAACCCACGGCGCAATGAACGAGGTCAGCACCGTATAAACAATAATAGGCTTTGACAGGGGCAGAGTTATTTTAAAGAATATCTGTGCCTTTGTTGCACCGTCCAGATACGCCGACTCGTCAAGTGCACGGGGTATGGTGTCAAAGAAGCCCTTTGCAATATAATAGGACAGACCTGCTCCTGCAATATAAACAAGGGTCAGGCACACAAGAGGACTGCTCAGCAGGTTTAAACCCTTTAAAATATAGTACACCGCTATCATTGACATAAACCCGGGGAACATCCCCAGCACAAGGATAATGTTCATTATTGGCTTTCTCATCCTAAACCGCAGGCGGCTCAGCACAAATGCCGTACAAAGCACGAAAAAGGTTGAGCCTGCACAGGAAATCACCGACACGAGCAGAGTGTTTGCAAACCATTTCGTAAAACGGAAAGGCTCTGTCTGCGTTAAAAGATTTGCGTAGTTGTTTAAGGTATAACCCTTTGGCCAGAAATAGTTTGTGTATGACCCCGTTTCTGCTCTGAAGGATGTGAGTATTATCCACAGCAGGGGCAGTATCCAAACTATCCCCAGCACCGTAAGCAGGATATACACCGCCGTATCTGACGCCCTCTGCGACGCTTTATATGATTTTACAGCCATTGTCAGACCGCCTTTCTTTATTGGTACGCTTCCTCTCCCGTGTAGGATTTTGAGTTGCGGAAGGTTATAAGGGACAGCACCGAGCATATCACAAACACAAGTATGCCTATGGTTGAAGCGTAGCAGTAGTCCCTTGAATTTACCGTAAGCTTATAGAGCCACGTTATGAGCAGGTCGGTTTTTCCTGCCTGATAATAGTCAAGCGTGGCAGGAGTGCCGCCTGTGAGAAAATAAATAACATTAAAATTGTTTATGTTGCCGATGAACTGCGTTATAAGATACGGTGTAGTTACGAAAATCACGTAGGGCATAGTTATGCGGAAGAACATCACGAAGGGCGAAGCACCGTCGATTTTTGCCGCTTCATAAAGGTCGTCGGGAATGTTCATAAGAATACCCGATGTTATAAGCATTGTGTGGGGTATGCCTATCCACAGGTTTACTAAAATTACCGTTACCCTTGCCCACGCCGTATCGGTAAAAAAGGGCAGGGGCGAGGTGATAAGCCCTGTTTCCTGAAGAAGCACGTTAAGCGGTCCTGCTTCTGCAAGAACGTTTCTCATTACAAGCAGTGAAACAAACTGGGGCACGGCTATTGCAAGCACAAAAAGCGTTCTGAAAAAGCCCTTGAATTTTATGCCCTTCTTGTTTATAAGCAATGCAAGCACTATTCCTAAAATATAGTTTAAAAATGTTGCAAACACCGCCCAGACCACCGTCCAGCCAAGTATTCCCCAGAAGGTTTCCGCAAGCACCGAGCCGCTTCCCAGCATTGTGCGGAAGTTGTCAAAGCCGATCCAGGTGAACAGATTTGCAGGCACCTGATGGTCTTTATCGTAGTTTGTAAAAGCAATGAGTATCATATACACAAGGGGTATCACCGTAAAAACCACTACCCCGAAGGCAGGCAGAAACAGCAGAGTTTTATGAAAGCCGCTGTCAAGCATTGCCGCAAGGTCGTCCTTGAATTTAGGCAGTTTCTTCCCTAAACGCACCGTCTGCTCTGCCCTTGCCGCCGACATTACGCTTGTGTGCCACAGAAACGCAAAGGTTATTATCACAAACACAGTCAGTATGCCGTAAAGGAGAATAAGCATGGAGTTATCGCCGTTTTCACGTAGAATGTCTATCCCCAGCTCCTCATCGAAATACCACCCTCTCTGTACCGTGCCTAAATTCCGCAGACCGAGAAGATACTCCCATCCGAATGACGACATATACGCAAAATAGGCTATCTCAGCGGCAAGAAAAAGCAGTCCCTTCACAACCTGTCCTCTGAAAAGATTGCCTGCCCCCATCAGCACAAAGGTCAGCTTTGTAAGCAAGTCACCCTCTTTGAAGGCATAGAAAAGCTCTCTGCCCCCCTGAGCGATTTTTCTTCCAAGCTTTACGGCGGCTTTGGGTATTCCCGTAAAAAATCCGCCTACGCCCTTTGCCCCGCTCTTTAAGGCGGACGTAATCCTGTACGCCGCCTTTTTATGAAGCGGAAGAACAAAATACTCCGCCTGAGTCATAAGCAAAACTCCTTTATCCGTTTAATGTGGACAATACCGATTCAACGTACTTGTCAAGCTTTTCTTTAAGGTTGTCCCTGGTGATAATGCCTGCTGTGAGGTCCTGTCCGAAAGCCTCGGCAGGTGTCCAGAAGTTGCCGCTCTGCGGAATTGAGGTCTGCACCGTTGCATACTGCGACTGCTCTGTAAGGGCACTCACGGCAGGGTTTGAAGAGAGTGCATTTTCATCCTCTGCAAGCTTTACATTCGTTGGTGCATAGGAGCGTTCATTGAAGCGTGCAAGCTGATTGTCGTAATTGGTGAGCCACTCCGCAAGCGCCATCGCTTCAAGAGGGTGTTTGGTTTCGGAATTTACTCCCATAATTTTAAAGTTAGCCATACTTCCCATCTGTACCTTTTCACCGTTTGGCAGAGTGATCATAGGCAGCTTTGCGGCTGCATAGTTTTCACCCAGAGAAGCTTCGATTTCAGAAGCGTTCCACGTACCCGAAACAGCCGCTGCAAGAGTACCGTCAGCAAAGCCTGCTTTGACCATACCATCGTCAAAATTAACGCCGTACTTGGAATTTTTTACAAGGTCAATGAGATATTCTCCCGCAAGGATTCCCCTGTCGCTGTTGAAGTCACATTTTGTAGGGTCTGTACCGTCCTCGCCGAAAAGCTTACAGCCTGCACCGAAGAAAAATGCCGCCTGATACCATCCGTTATCCGTATCAAAGGCAAAGTTTGTCTTTACGCCTTCAATATCCTTTGCAAGCATTTTTTCAAGCTCCTTTACCTCGTCCTCGGTGAATTTTGAGCTGTCGTAATACATAAAATAAGTGTCGGAAACGTAAGGGTAGCCGTAAAGCTCGTCGTTGACCGTTGCGGCATTTACGCTTGCGACGGTGTTATCGGCTGAAATTTTATCCCTGTCCTTTGTGATACGGTAAAGAGCGCCTGCGGAAACAAGCTCCGCCGTCTGGTCGGAAGCAAATCCGAACACGTCAGCCGCCGCAGAAATATCTTTAAGCACCTCTTTTTTAGCGTCCGCCTCGCTTACAACGCCGTAGACAAAGCTGTACTTTTTATCGGTGCTCTGTGCCGCAAACTCCTCGCACATCCTTTTAAGCAAAGCCTGATCCTCCTGTGAGCCCCAGACGGTAAGGGTGACATTTCCCGATGAAGCACCGCCGCTGTTCTGCTGTGAGGTGTCCTCGTTCCTGCCTGTGCAGGCTGAAAAAAGTGACATTGACAACGCCGCTGACAGAACGGCACTTAAAATTTTCTTTGTATTCATAATGACTCTCCTTATCTATAATTCATTTCTGTTTGAAATTTCAGTAAGCCTCTTTAAAAAGCTTACGATTTCATCGTTAAAATCGGATTTCAATGCTCTCCACCGCCAGTTGTTTCCCAAAGTCGAGGGGGTGTTTATTCTTGCCTCGCTGCCGTAGCCGTGAAGCTCCTGTATGGTGGTCATCGCAAACTGTGCGGTGCTTTTCCAGGCAAGCTCAATCATTGCTCTCGGCACATCTGCATTTTTGCGTACGCCAAGATACTCCTTGCAGAATTTCCTATGAGACTTATCCGCCGTTTTAAACCAGCCTGCAACGGTGTCGTTATCGTGGGTGGAGGTGTAAACAACGCAGTTTGAGGAAGAATAATTCTGGGGCAGATACTCGCTTGACCCGTCAGGCTCAAAAGCACTCTGCAAAATTTTCATCCCCGGAAAGCCTGTCTGTTTAAGCAGCTTTCGCACAGATGATGTAATAATACCCAGATCCTCCGCAATTATTCCGCCCTTTCCCGTCCGTTCCTTAACGACGCTGAAAAGCTCATATTTCGGACCGTCAAGCCATACGCCGCCGTGGGCGGTTTTACTGCCGTAAGGGATAGCGTAAAAACGGTCAAAGCCGATAAAATGGTCTATTCTCACATAATCATAAAGCTTCTTTGCAAAAGCGATCCTGTCAACCCACCAGCCATAGCCTTCTTTTTCATAGCTTCCCAATTGTAAAGGGGATTGCCCCACAGCTGACCGTCAGGAGAAAATCCATCGGGTGGAAAACCTGCCACATACTGCGGCGTGCCCTCATCATCAAGCATAAACAGTTCGGGACGGCACCACACCTCGACGCTGTCGTAGGCGGCATAAATGGGAATATCACCGATTATTTCCACACCCTTCCCCTTTGCGTACCGCCGCAGATTTTCCCACTGTTTAAAGAATTCGTATTGCAGAAAAATGTGAAAACCTATCTCCTCGGCAAGCTCCTTTTCCGCTTTTTCAAGAGCGCCCTTTTCCCTTTTCCGCAGCGGTTTATCCCACTCGTTCCAGGGCTTTCCGCTGTAATTATTTTTGAGTGCCATAAACAAGGCGTAATCCTTCAGCCACGGATTTTCTTCCGTAAATGCGGCGTATTCTGCGTCGGGTTTAAAACGTGCGTATGCCTTGCGGAAAATACCGTACAATTTATCATAAAGCAGGGCATAGTCGATATAACGCTTATCCCCCCAGTCAATACCTTCAAGGTCGCTGTTTTCAAGAAGTCCCTCCTCTTTAAGCAGGTCGGGGCTGATAAAATATGGGTTGCCTGCGTAAATTGAAAAGCTCTGATACGGCGAGTCACCGTAGCTTGTAGGCGATAAAGGCAGTATCTGCCACAAGCTCTGACTGCTTCGTTCAAGCAGGTCTATGAAATCGTAAGCCTCTCTGCCCAGCGTTCCTATGCCGTAATCGTTTGGCAGGGACGCTATATGAAGCAAAATGCCGCTTTTTCTCATTAAAGGAATTCTCCCTTCGGATTTGTTGCTGAAAATATGTTACCCCCATTTCAGCAATTTATCCTTTGAAACGGTCTGTTTTTAAACAAAAAAATACCGCCCCTGACATCATAATCAGAAGCGGTTTTTATGATATTTTATACGGTTATCGGAGTAAGCATTATGATTGCTGTAAAAATGTAAATTACAAGGAAAATCCAGAATGTAGGGGATTTGAGAAGAAGCTTCCAGGTAAGCTGTTTCTTCTGTTCAGGCTCAACTTCAAGCTTGTCGCCGTCAGCAGCAGGGAAACCGTCCTCTTCTTCGTTGATAAGACCGTTTCTCTTGTAAAGCATAATGATTGAAACTATACCCACAACAATAAGGATCGCCGCATAAATTACTTCGATAATGCCTGCACCCTCGCCCAACTTGTATTCAAGTGCCGCAAGAATCATTGCGTTTGTGTTTGCAGCCATATGACAGATGATAGGAAGCTTAAGGGAGCCGCTCTTCATTGCAGCATAACCAAGCACAAGTCCGAGAAGTGCACCGTTGAACATCTGATTGAAGTTGCCGTGCATTACGCCGAATAATACTGCGCTTGCAACAAGTGC
Organism: Oscillospiraceae bacterium; assembly: GCA_017408395.1. Lineage (GTDB taxonomy): Bacteria > Bacillota > Clostridia > Oscillospirales > Ruminococcaceae > UMGS363. The sequence continues at coordinate 2,965 of JAFQUQ010000042.1, read as the reverse complement.
AAAGGTCTTGCTTACAGGGGAGAGCATCTTCATCATAACGCCTCGGCAGAGAAGCTCTTCCGTTACAGCGGCAATAATTACAAAGTAAACTATCATAAGCACGTTATGTGCAATATTGTCCGAGAAGCTCATCATTGAAGCAGTAGCTTCGTTTATGCCGCTTACCTTTGTAATGCTCATCGTTATAAACTGCACTATCATTGAAAGGCCCTGCAGACCGAGAATTGCGGCCACGCAAAGAAGACTGTCGGGAACGCCGAGTTTATTCTTTGAGAAAAGCTTGACGGGGAACAGTGTTTTTGAAACGCCTTTTCCTATAAAGAAGCAGGCAAAATTTGCAATAAGGTAGCAGAGTGTGTTTACAAGAAGCAGATAGAACGGAGTCTGGATGCTCATTGTGAACTCTGTCATTTCTTCAACAGAAGGCTGAGGATTTTCCAGCATAAACTCTGCCATCTTCACAGTAGAATAAACCATAGAAACCGCAAACTGCACCGCAAAAGCGATAGCAAGCTGAATAAGCATTACTCCTCCTGCCCAGTTGTAGCTCTTCTTGACCTTGCACTTGATCTCATACTCTCCGCTCTGGTTTACGGGAGGTACGGGATTGTCAAATGACTGACCGTTCGGCATTACATATTCGCTCATAATTTTCTCACCTTTCATTAAGTCAACATAACACACGGTGTTGACTTTATTAATAGTTATTTGTTTTGTTTTTCTTTTTAAGTCTTAACAGATACCCCAATGAACGTATCACAAAGTAGCCGTACTCTATTATTACAATCGCACCGAATACAAGCAAAATTATCTGTGCTGCTGTACCATTGAAGCCCTCCATTAAAATCAGATCCGCCAGTATAAAAATATACATTGCAACAATGAGTATCATAGGCAGTATCATTGATAAAAAATACTTTTTAGCGTGTTCAAGGGCGGAGTCGCTGTCGCTGTAAAACATAGGCTCTTCCTCGTCATCGGTGTATTCCTTTGACCATATGCAGTAGCCCTCGTGCTTTGTAACGGAGGCAAATTCAAGCTTCCAGCCGTCGTCCTTTGCATTGTTTATGTACTCATCCTCGATGTCCTTCTGATAGTCCACGCAGAATTTAAGCCTGCAAGGCTCACTTTTTATAAAGTAAAAGGAATTTCCCCACTTGCTCAAACGGTAGAATTTCCAGCCCTCTGCCGCCATTTTTTCTACCCACTCCTCAGTTTTATCGGGAGCGGTTATCCAGGCAACGGGGGTCTTTTTCTTCATCTCTCCCGATTTAAGCATCTGCTTTTCCTGCTCTTTGGTATAGATAAAATTTTCTTCGGGGATGGTGAAGCTGAATTTTACGCTGTTTTCAGATTCCGCAAGAAGCTTCTTGTTTGCGCTGTGAATTTTAAGCGTAAACAGACCTGCCAGAATTGCTCCTATCAGCGCAGGAACAACAGCAACAAGAATTGCAATCAGTTCAGCCTCGCCCTTTTCGATATCCTCAAAAATTGCCACTGAAATTCCGAAGGAATACCCCAGAAGGTAGCATATCACAAAAAATCCTACCATCTGCATCGTTCTGTAAGCGGAAATCTGCTCTTTATAGCTTGGTACCTGCTCTGCGGAAGCGGCGTCCTTATGGACGATGTAATAATTTTTGCTTCCTGCGTCGTTTGCCCAGCCCTTTTCGACTAAACCTCTGGGGGCTTTACCCTTACAGCCCTTGCTCCGTACAATACGGAACCTTACTTTTTCAGGCTCTCTTTCTTCTAATATAAACCTGCCGTTTGCCTTGAAATCGACGGGAAAAAGTCCCTTTTCGGCGTACTTTGAAAGCTTTTCCTCAGACTTTTTTATATCAAAAAACCAGAAGGGCATATATTTAACCGTCATTTTCTGCACCCTCCCCGCCGAACAGGCTCTCCTGAGAAACTGCGTCACGGTGAACAAGCTTTATACGCTTTATTTCCGCTTTAAGCACCTTCGTTCCAAGCTCGGTTATTTCGTAGGCTATCTTTTTGTCACTGTCATCGTAAACCCCGATAAGTCCCGATTTCTGCATTTTGGTCAGCGTACCGTAAATCGTGCCCGACCCCAGCTTTATGCGCTCTTCCGTAAGCTCGGAAACAAACTTTGCTATACCGTAGCCGTGTCTCGGCTCGCTCAGTGAAAGCAGAATATAGAAAGCGGTTTCCGTCATTGGCAGAAAGCTTTTCAAGATTTTTTCATCTGACATTCTATCCCTGCCTTATTAAAATATCTGCTTCTTTTTGCCGTTAGCTTTTCTTGGGTACTCTCTGATTCTTGTGATGTAGTCGATGTTTAAAGCGTCGAGACCCTTATCTGTGGTTTCAAGCACAACCCAGTTGTCCTTTACTTCTCTTACAAAACCCGTAACACCCACTGTTTCGGAGTTCATAACTGTGATAATAACTTCCTTGTCAATAAATCTGCTGATTAATTCGTACATTTTCATTCTCTCCTCTTTGGTCATTTTGTTTTTTACTTTTCTGCGCATCTGCATTGCCGCCATTGTTCTTCTTCTGCGCCTTGCCGGCAGTATAATGCATAAAAAAATTAAAATCAGTATGGGTATAAACGATGATTCCATTGTACCGCCCCTTCTTTTGTATTTCGCCGTGATGTATCTCAGTGCGATATGTCACGGTACGACTTATGTCATGGTTAGAGTATATCACGGTGCGACATATTTGTCAACAGTTTATTTGCGATTTGTATATTTAAACAATGCAGCCGTCTGAATTCACAGGATTATACATCAATATAAACAAAAAACACTCAGCCTTTTCAGTTGAGTGTTCAGATTGTCGATAAAGTTGCAATTGAGAAAAAGTTGCACAAAACCGCTTGACGTTAAAGTTTAGGTCAAGCCTTTTCAAAGGCTTGCGGGGTCAAGGGGCAGAGCCCTTGTCGCCCTCCGCAGAGGGCGAAATTCCTTGCCTTAGAGGCGCTCCGCAAGGG
>JAFQUQ010000041.1 GCA_017408395.1 Oscillospiraceae bacterium | reverse complement strand
TTGTAAAGGCTGTCGTTGTCAGCCTGTGTCTTCCACTTGAGCATTGTAGGTGTGCCTGCGAGAACGTCATCTCTGATGAGGTCTTCACGGATAATAGCGATTACAACACCTGCAGGACCTACGTTCTTCTGAACGCCGCCGTAGATAACGCCGTACTTTGTAACGTCAACAGGTTCGGAAAGGAAGCAGGAGGAAACGTCAGCAACGAGATCCTTGCCCTTTGTGTTAGGGAGCTCCCAGAACTTTGTGCCGTAGATTGTGTTGTTTTCGCAGATGTAAACATAGTCTGCATCCTCAGGAATATCGAGGTCTGAGCAGTCAGGAATATAGGAGAAGGTCTTGTCTGCGGAAGAAGCAACCGCAACAGCTTCACCGTACATCTGAGCTTCCTGGTAAGCCTTCTTAGCCCACTGGCCTGTTACGATGTAAGCAGCCTTCTTGTTCTTCATAAGGTTCATAGGAACTGCAGCAAACTGCTGGGAAGCACCGCCCTGGAGGAAGAGAACCTTGTAGTTATCAGGGATATTCATAAGATCTCTGATATCCTTTTCTGCATCCTTGATGATTTCATCATAAGCCTTGGAACGGTGGGACATTTCCATTACGGACATACCTGTGCCCTTGTAATCAAGCATTTCTTCTGCTGCTTCTCTGAGAACTTCTTCCGGAAGTACAGCCGGACCTGCGCTGAAATTGTAAACTCTGGACATTTCAATGACCTCCATATGTAAATTTAAAATACCATAAATTATATGATTAACCATAAAAATTAATCATCACTAATACCTTATATTATAAACTTTTGTGAATATCTTGTCAAGGTTTAAAACGTCATATTTTTACTTTTTAACACATTAAATTACACAATCTTTTTTCAACATAGCTGTGCAAATTAACGTCTGAACAGAACTTGTCCGTTAAAAAGCGGGGTCATACTCATATCAGGCCGAATTTTTCAGCAAGAGCCATTATTATTACAGAGGGAGCACCCAGGATAAGGGAAACCGCAGTTGTGAAGAAATTGAGCGGAAGATAAAGACCTGCTCCGCCGCCCCAGAAATGCACCGCCAGCAGCGTGACCGCACCCGAAAGCATCCCTTTCAGCGATGTACGGGCAGGCTTTTCACTGCGGAGATAATAGCACAGCACTGCCGCCGAGCAGACCACAAAAAGCACATAAAAAAACGTCGTCCCGACTCTCACGTTCTCACCGCCGTCTTTAAGCTTATGCCGTTTTCCTTTGCCTTTCTCAGCAGGTAGGCATACCTTGCAAAAAGTGCCTTTTCCTCGTAAATAAGCGCTTCTATCAGTTCATCCTCCCACACCATATCGTAATCCTTCCGTACCTTTTCAAGCTGTTCCGTACACCTTTCAATTTCCTCTATAAACGCCCTGCGGCGTTCTTTTTCTGCAGCGGCTTCCGCAAGACGTTTTTTCCTTTCGCCCCTTAAAAGCCCTGTTACAAAGTTTACGATTTGTATATTTACCACCTCTTATTACATTATGTAAGCAGATAAGCCAGTGCAAGTATAATTTTAATATCCGCCTTTTCTTTAAGCAGGAGAAAAATCAGTGCCATTATAAGCAGCTTTTCGCTGTCGATACCCGTAGAATTCGGCTTATTATGATTATGCTGAATATTTCCGCCGCTTTTTTCGGCAGGGTGCACCTGCTCTGCCGCTTTTTCCGCAGGTCTTTCTTCCGCAGGCGGCTCAAAACGCGGCGGAGTCACGACGGCTGTCTGTGCAGGTCTGCCGAAGTGACGATTGCTTTGTTCAAGATACTGCTGCTGTATACGGTTCATTTCTCTCACCCTGTTTTCCGCTTCATAAAAGCTGCCTGTCATTGCACAACCTCCGCACCCATTTAAAGCCCAAGATTATTCAGCATGCCGCTGTCCTTCATTGCCGTGTAGACATTATAAAGCTTAAGCATTTTTATTGCACGGTCAGCTTTAAGCTGTTTGTCCGCAGAAAGAAGGGGCTTAAGGGCGGCGATAAGATTACATCCGCTGTCCGATTTAGAAAAAACGGACATAAGTCCCATTATCTGAGCAGGATTTATTCCCGTATCAACACCCGACGTTTCCTCTGAGGACGGTGGATTTTCTGCGGCAGGACCGCTTACGGACGCAAGTTCTCCGCCGAAAAGTGCGGCAAGCTCCTTTATCTGCCGCATACTTTCCTCATCGCTGAGAATGGATTGTATCTTTTCAGCCATATCGTCCGTAATAATCACCGCCTTTTATCAGTCTGCTATTTTCCCTGAGTAAGCTTTTTGTAAAGAGCCTGTGCCTGTGGAGTGCTCATAAATTTATCGAGAAACTGCGGATTGTTAAGTATCTGATTGAACTTTGCCTCCTCCGCAGGCTTCATATTTTTAAGAGCCGAGTCAAACTTTCCCGCTTCAAGCTCACGTTTGAGCTGTTCGGGGGGCACGCCCAGCTTTCTGCTTACTGCGGAAAGAAGCTCGTTCATATTGCCGCTGTTTAAATCTGCCATAACAAAACCTCCGATGTGAAATTTTTCATTGTATAGACATTGTTTTTATTACAGTTTATGATATAATAGGTTTAATTAGAAGTACATTCCGTACTTTAACATATTATGACAACGGAGGTTTTTTTGTGAGAATAGTGGTAATGTCCGACTCCCACGGCAAATATGACGCAGTAGAGTCAGTTATCGAGCGAAATCTCGGCCACGCCGACATTTTTATACATTTAGGGGACGGCGAAGCTGAAACAGACCGTATCTGCGAAAAATATCCCCACATTGATTTCAGATGTGTTGCGGGAAACTGCGATTACGCAAGCAGACTTCCCCAGTATATGATAGTCGATGTTGACGGCGCAAGAATTTTCTGTGCCCACGGACACCGTCTTTTTGTAAAGGGCGGTACCGAAACAATACGCTCCATTGCAAGGGACAACGACTGCAATATCATCCTTTTCGGCCACACCCACGAAAGATACCTTTCCTACGAGGACGGTCTTTATATTATGAATCCGGGAAGCTGTGCAATGCCCCGTGACGGAAAACGCCCCTCATTCGGAGTCGTAGAAATCACACCCAAGGGCATACTTACAAATATCGCTGATGTTTAAGAGAGGTCAATTTATGAGTATATTTAAAAAAGCTGTACTTTTCACAGCTGCGGCAATGTGCACTGGCTGTCTTTCAGCCTGCAATGCGGATAAAGAAAGCGTTCCTGCCGAAACCACCGAAGCAACAACGGTAACTTCTGTTTCAACCGCCGCAGTTTCTCCTGAGGAACAGGCTCACCTTGATATGGTGCACAAATCCTTTGTTTCCCCGGGCAACAGCTATCGTTTAAGACAGAAATTAAAGCAGATAGAGGACGGCAAGGAAACCACCGTTGCCTTTATCGGCGGCTCGATTACAGAGGGTTACACCGTACAGCCTGATGAATGTTACGCAAAGCTTACATATGATATGCTTGCCAAAGGTCACACGGACACGGTTAAATATGTCAACGCAGGAATAAGCGGCACACCGTCAATTCTCGGAAATTTACGTCTGCAAAGGGATGTCATTTCTCAGGGAGCGGATATAGTTTTCGTGGAATTTGCTGTAAACGACGGCGGTGAAACTATGTATCAGGAGTCCTACGACTCTCTTGTAAAAACGCTTCTTGAACAGGAAAACGAACCTGCCGTAATTCTGCTTTTAAACCGTACCAAGGAAGGCCACACGGCGCAGGATTATATGAAGGAAATCGGCAATCACTACGAGCTCCCCATGATAAGCACCGCAGACGCTCTGACGTGGGCGCTTGACAACGGGCACATCCAATGGGAGGACTATTACAACGATTCCTCTCATCCGAGTCCCGAGGGTCACAAGCTTTTCCTTGAATTTATCGAGTATGCTTTCTTTATGCTGCACGCTGAAAGCACCATCCCCGAATCCTACGAGCCTAAACCTCTCGGCAGACACGGTGCGCCTTATGAAAATGCGGTCCTTGCCGAGGCTGATTACGACAATTCCGACAGCAATTTACAAATCGCCGACATAGGCGCTTTCGACAAATCCGCAGGCGGTTTAAGCGGCTTCCGCAAGGGCTGGGCGTTCAATCCCGACTCACAGGGCGATGCGTTTAAATTCACCGTTACCGGCAACAGCCTTTTCCTTGTCTGTCATCGCAACAAAACCGACAATATGGGCAAGCTTGATGTTTACATAAACGGTGCAAAAATCAAGACCATCGACCTTAAAGACCCCAACGGCTGGGGAGACCCTTTTGCTTATCAGGTCATAAAGTGGCAGTCTGTAAAGACAATGGAAATCGAAATCAGACCTGCCGAGGGGTATGAAGACAAGCTTACGGAAATCCTTGCAATAGGCTACACCTGCAACGAGTCCGTTACATTTTAAGGGGTAAGTTTTTAAAAAGGAGCATTTTTCAAAGATGAAAAAAATCAGAAATATTTTCTTATCAGCCCTGCTTGTGCTGTCGCTTGCAGGCTGTACCGCAGAAGTTTCAAAACCGCAGACAAGTCAGACCGCTTCCGAAACTGTCACTTCCCAATCGGAAACTACGACTGAAACCACAACGACAGTATCCGTAACGGAAACAGAGGCTGTGACCGAGGAAACAAAGTCCCTTGTTGAAGAATACGGCTACGTTGAGGGCACTCTGATGGGAATGACAATCGAACAGAAGATAGGTCAGATCCTGCTTGCCCATTTCCCTGATGAAAACGCAAAGGAAATTATGGAGCAGTACCAGCCTGCAGGATTTACTTTTTATGCATACGACTTTAAAAATTATACTCCCGAAGATATGAAAAAGGTCATTGAACAGATGCAGGACGCCGCTGAGATCCCTGCATTTATGGCTGTTGACGAAGAGGGCGGAAACGTTGTCCGCGTCAGCAAATGGCCCCAGTACCGTCTCAGTCCCTTCAGCTCACAGCTTTCTCTTGCAAAAAGCGGTGAGGAGCTTATAATCAGCGAAACCGAGGAAAAGGCACAGCTTCTTGCTTCTCTCGGGCTTAATCTTAATCTTGCACCCGTTGCGGATATTACCGACGACCACTACTCCTACATTTACGACCGTACCTTCGGAAAGGACGCCGAAACCACAGGCGAATACGTTTCCCTTATTGTAAACACGATGAACGAAAATAATATGGGCAGCTGCCTTAAACATTTCCCCGGCTACGGTGCAAACGATGATACACACATGGATATTGTAGTTGACGACCGTTCCGCCGACAGCTTTGAAAACAAGGATTTCATTCCATTCAGAATGGGTATCGAAGCAGGCGTTCCCGCTATAATGTTCAGCCACACCACCGTCAATGCCTTTGACAGCGAACTGCCTGCGTCAATTTCACCTGCCGTGCACGACATTCTCAGAACAGAGCTTGGCTTTGAGGGCGTAATCATCACGGACGCTATGGCAATGGACGGGGTTGCCGACTACCTGAGCAGGGAAAGTCATTATGTACTTGCCGTGCTTGCAGGAAACGACCTTATCTGTACTCCCGACATCGAAACAGCATATAATGATATTCTCGCTGCCGTAAATGACGGCACGATTGACGAGGAAAGTATCAACGAAAAGGTAAGACGTGTACTTGAAATGAAGGTCAAACTTGGAATTGCAGGATAAAATCTGATACGGGCGGTTTTTAAAAAGCTGCCCGTATTTTTCTTAAAAAGGCGATTTATTAGTGCACATTGCTGTGTTACGCGGTTTGATTTTTAAAATTATATGTGCAAAGTTCCGAAAGTCGATTTTTTATCAAAAAAACTATTGACTTTTGGCGAGAAATGTTGTAAGATAATTAAGTCGTCAGGGAACAGACGAAACAAAGACGACAACAAAAAAGCTTGGGAGCATAGCTCAGCTGGGAGAGCACCTGCCTTACAAGCAGGGGGTCATAGGTTCGAGCCCTATTGTTCCCACCAAGTAAAATGGGCTTTAAGTTTTTAAAGCCCATTTCAATTCGGCCTGGTAGTTCAGCTGGTTAGAACGCCGCCCTGTCACGGCGGAGGTCGTGGGTTCGAGTCCCATTCAGGTCGCCACAAAGTTTAAACAATGTTTAAACTTGCCTCTGTAGCTCAGTCGGTAGAGCAGGGGACTGAAAATCCCCGTGTCATTGG
>JAFQUQ010000040.1 GCA_017408395.1 Oscillospiraceae bacterium | reverse complement strand
CACCGATGTTCAGGAGCTTACCCGTGAAATGGCATTGGAGCTTATCGAATATATTACTGTTGATGAATATATTGAAGGTAAAACAAGAGATATTCATATTTACTACAAGCTTCTTGACAAGTCCTTGAAGAACAAGCACAGACTCGATACGTCAAAGATTCAATAGCTTTACTTACAGAAATCCCTCTTGATGAGGTAAAGAAACTTATAGAGGAATATTCGGCTTAATTTTAGACACAACACAGCCCTCATATTCTATTGTCGGAATATGAGGGCATATTTACGCATATTTTAGTGATTTCGAATAATTTGTTTGGGTGTGTCCATATGGGTGGTTTACTACTTTGTCAGTTTACACTCACGCTTTCAATGAAGTCAAGGCAAAAGCTACCGATGAAGTCGTAAACACGCTCCATCTGAACGATAAATTCCGAACAAAGAAAACAGGCTAAAACAAGTCCGGTTGTCCAAAAGTTGTCCAAACCCGTAATTTAATATAAGAATAAACCTCCCGAACGGCGTATTCAAGCCATTTGAGAGGTTTTTTCTGCTGGTCGGAGTGACGGGACTTGAACCCACGGCCTCTACCACCCCAAGGTAGCGCGCTACCAATCTGCGCCACACCCCGATAGCTTTATTATTATACAACATTTCATAGGATATGTCAAGTACTTTTTTGAAATAACACGCAAAAACTGCACAAGGACTATCCTTGTGCAGTTTAATCAGTCAGTCGGCATTATCAGGTCTGAGGGATTGTGCAGTAAACTCCTGAAAGTGCGTCGTTAATGCCTGCCTGTCTTACCTCAGCTGTATCGGATGGATTGATAAGAATATATACTGTCTTTGCTCTTGTCTCACCCGGAACCTGAATTGTTGTGGTTACGACCTCTTCTGTCTTAGGGTCGTCGATAGTCGGCTTTGTGGAGTATGCGTTATAGTAGCAGTAAACGCCTGTGTCGCCGTAAATAACGTCATTTCTCTTTACAAAGTTGCAGTTTGTCAATGGGAGAAGCATGTACTTATTCTTATTTTCACGGCTGTTCTTCCATGAGAACACTTCATATACCTGCTTGTTGTAGTTTGATGGGAATTCAGTAAGGACAACATATGCTTCGTCCTTGCTGTTTTCACCCTTGTCCTTTTCAATTATAAGGTCTGCCTTTGCTGTATCATAATTGATAGGAACAAGCATATATCTGTCAGTTGTAACATACTTGCCGCTTGCATTGTCATATGCTGTAAGCTTCCACTGAAGTACAGAATCAGTAGCAGCACGCTTTACAGGTGATTTTGTATAAACATTGTAATATTCATAAGCACCTGTATACTCAGCAACAATATCATTTACCTTAGCCTGGTCATAATTTTCCTGAAGAAGGATATATCTGATTTCAACCGTATTGTTGCGGATTACATTAATCGTGGTTATTGTGTCTGTTACTGCCTTTTTAAGAGGATTCTTGATATAAAGTGTGTAGTACTGGTAGGTACCGATATATTCAGCAATGAGCTGATTTACGTTTGCCATATCATAATCAGCAGGCAGGAGCATATATTTAACCTGATTGCCTGAGTTGAACTGGAGAACCTTATCTGTTACTGCAAGCTTTGCAGGAGCAGTATCGCTTACCTTGTAATATTCAGCCGCACCGCCTACTGTTACAGGGATAATAACCTGATTTGAAACGTCACCGCTTACATAGATCATAACATTTGTAGTGCCGCCCTTTAAGCCTGTAACTGTTGCAGATGCAACACCGTCTGATGTCGGCTTAAGGGTAATCATTGCAATATCAGCATTTGAAGCATAAGCCCTGAGCTTTGAAGTATCCTTGTAGTAAACGTTGAATGAGATAGTCTTGCCCTGTTCAACCTTAACATTTGTTGCAGCAGCATAAAGCTTTGAGTCATCATAATCATCATCTACAATAACATCGCCGTCACCAACTGTAACATCAACATATTTATAGACTGTGCTTGGATATTTCTTTGCATAAATCTTTACTCTTGCAGTACCGTCGTTTACAGCTTTAAGAGTGAGATAAATGTAGTTGCCGTCAAATTTTGCACCGTTCCACGATGCCTTTACAACGTTTTTATCGGTAGAAGCAACAGAAATTGTGTGAGTACCCACTGCCTTTACCTTAACCTTTACACTTTCACCCTTGTCGAGAGTAACATCGCTTTTGTTTACGGTAATTTTACCTGCAACAACGTTTACCTTGCACTTGAGGGTCTTGCCTGCAACCTTAGCGTAAATATATGTTGAGCCAAGGCCTTTTCCCACTACCTTACCCTTGCTTGAAACGGTAGCAATTGACTTGTCGCCTGTTGACCAGGTTACAGTGCTGCTTGTGCCGCTTACTTTAAGTGTAGCGGAATAGCCCTTTGTAAGCTTGAATGATGAATAATTCAGCTTGATTGTTGCCGCAGAAGACGGAACAACCGCAAGTGATACCACCATCATCAGAGCAAGCATAGTGCTCAGAAAGGATTTGAAGAAATTCTTTATCATAAACATACCTCCAATCGGATATTTTGCCCTTTACGATTATGTTGATTATATTTTACCATTTAATCCTCATAAAATCAATTAAGGAGTCAAAACAATACAGTAACAATTCAGTTACAAAAATCAGATTCCGTCAAAAATTACTACCCAGTAATATGTGTCAAATGAGTCAACCGAGTAAGCTCTTGCGCCGCCCATTCTTCTGAAATTGGGGTTAAGAATGTTATCACGGTATTTTCTCTGCTTCATCCACTGCTGTACAACAGCCTTGGCGCTTACAAAATCGGAAGCGATATTTTCGCCTGTTTCAAAATAGTAGTATTCAACCTCGTCAAGTGCGGATTCATAGCTTAAACCGTTAGGACGCTTGTGGCTGTAATGAGTAACGATTTCCCCTGCTCTCATTTCAGCGGCAAGACACATATCGTCATCAGCTGTAAGAGGGTCAAGGTCGTTTTTCATACGCTCGATGTTTATGTAGTAAAGAAGCTGGTCAGCGTAGCCCATTTCGTAAATGTCCTCTTCCTCAACTCCTACGGTATCGCCGATAACATTGAGCCTTACGGTCTTCTTCACGCTTGAATCGTCCTTGAAGTAAAGGGTGATATTTGCGGTACCCTCTTCAAGGCCTCTTACTTCAACGTAAACCTTGCCGTCGCTTATCTTGACGATTTTCATTTTTACAGCGTCAGGATTTGAGTTGCGGCAGGAAAGCTTCTGTCCGGCGCCGCCCTTTACGTTGAAAATAAGCGTGCCCTTGTCGCCTGTTGCAAGGTCAGCCTTTGTTTTTTCGGTGGTAATGTGTCCGTTGAGGACATTCACCTTACATTTTAAGGTAACGCCGCTTACGGTTGCGTAAATGGTTGCGGTACCCTTCTTTACGGCTGTAACTCTGCCGTTTTCGGAAACCGTGGCAATATTCTTGTTTGAGGTTGACCAGGTAACCTTGTTTTTGGTGCCCTTAAGCTCAAGTGTGTAGCCTGTGCCTTTTACCATATTTATGGAATATTTATTCAGATAAATCTTAGCCGCCGACGAATTTATCGTAAACAGCGACACTGTCATTATCAGAGCAAGCATAACGGACAATATTCCGCTTAATTTTATTTTTTTCATAGTTTAAACCGTCCTTTCTTCCCTCTGTACTTTAAACAGATTGAAAAAGCTGTAAATATACATATTAATTATATCAAATTTGCCTCATACTGTCAATAACAACGTCCCGCAAAATCTTGACCCGAAGAATAATTTGTGCTATCATATAAATAATAAATTTACAGGAGAAAAGCTATGAAATCAAGAATTATCAAAACAATACCCGAATCTGTGATTTTATACCGTCTTGAAGAACATTACGATATCATAAGCGGAATTTCCGCAAAGCTCGGCATTAAAGTCATTACAGCAGAAGAAAAACAGGCAGGTGAAGCAGTAGGTTTCCTTGCAGGCTACAACGGTTTTGCCTCAAACGGCTCACAGGAAAGCTGTGATATAAGCTGTATGATTTTTTCCGCAATGACGGGAAAACAGCTTGACTCAATGCTTGCAGAGCTGAGAAAAGCAGGTTTAAGTATCCCCTACAAAGCCGTAATAACCGCTTCAAACCAGAGCTGGAGCCTTAAAAAGCTTGCAGAAGAGCTGGTCAAAGAACACAATCAGATGAACGGATAAACGGGGAAATAAAAAATGAAAAAGGCTTTGAAAATAATTCTGAGAATATTTATTGCACTACTTATTCTGCTGCTGCTTTTTACGCTGGGCACATTTATTTTCCACAGAATACAGACAGGCAAGGAGGTTGCCCTGCTTAAAGAAAAGGGCTATTACAACCCTGTTTCCGTAGGTGATTACTCCCTCAATGTTACAAAATTCGGAAATGAAAACGGTAAGCACACTATCGTCGGTCTTGCGGGACTGGATATGGCTGAATATTCACTTGCGGCACGTCAGATGACAGCCTGCCTTGAAAACGATAACCTTGTCGTTTTCGTTGACCGTGCAGGCTACGGTTTCAGCGATGACACCGAAAACGAAATGACCCTTGAATATATCGTTGAAGATTACCGCAAGGCTCTCAAAAATGCAGGAATTGAAGCCCCCTACATACTTATGCCCCATTCAATCGGCGGTGCATACGCAAACTACTGGGCAAGCAATTACCCCGAAGAAATAGAGGCTATTGCTTTTGTAGACGGTTCACAGCTTGATGAAAATGCATTTTCCGATGAGCCGGCATATGAATTGGGAATGGACGATAAATTTCTCGCATTTCTTGCTAAGCTTGGCTTCAGCAGATACGTTCTGCGTGAATATTTCTATCACTACCCTGATAACTACACCGAGGAAGAACAGTATCTCGGCGACGCACTCACGTTTATGACACTTGACTCAATTGCCCCTGTTTCGGAAGACGTAAACCTGGCAAAAAATGCACAGGCGGCATTCAACGGCATCGTTACAAATGATATACCCAAACTTTACATCTGTGCAAGCTGGGGTATTGAAACAAAGGACGACATAATCGAGTACAACAAATGGATAAACCGCCAGATTGAGATAAATGATCTTGATATACCGCAGCGTAAAACGGATTATGACGATGAAACAGCCAAAGAAATAATCAGCACTTACGAAAAAGCAAGAAATGATACGATTTACCCTTATGCCGAAAAAATGGGTAATTGCGAAGTTGTATGTCTTGCAGGCGACCATATGATTTACGAACATAAGCCCGAAGAATGCGGAGAAATCGTCAAAAACTTCATTGACTCACTGAAATAAAAATAACCCGTGAATTTTGCTTGAAATCCACGGGTTATACTTATTTATTCTTGTTTTTAACGTATTCATCCATTGCGTGAGCTGCGGTTTTGCCTGCGCCCATTGCAAGAATTACCGTTGCCGCACCTGTTACGGCGTCACCGCCTGCGTAAACGCCCTCTCTTGATGTAAGACCGTTTTCGTCGCAGATGAAACATCCCCTGCGGTTTGTTTCAAGACCCGCGGTAGTGTTTCTGATAAGCGGATTAGGTGATGTACCTATCGCCATTACAACGCAGTCAACGTCAAGCACAAATTCAGAGTCAGCCTTCTCAACAGGCGCTCTTCTGCCGCTTGCGTCAGGCTCACCAAGCTCCATTTCAATGCACTTCATACCGTTTACAAACTTATGCTCGTCACCGAGAATTTCCACAGGATTGTTGAGGGTCTTGAAAATAATGCCCTCTTCCTTTGCGTGTTCAACTTCTTCAAGACGGGCAGGCATTTCCGCCTCGCTTCTTCTGTAAACTATGTAAACATTCTCCGCACCTAAACGCTTTGCACATCTTGCTGCGTCCATTGCAACGTTGCCGCCGCCTACTACCGCAACATTTCTGCCGTGCTCGATAGGCGTGTCGGAGTCGTCCCTGTAAGCCTTCATAAGGTTTACTCTTGTAAGGAATTCGTTTGCCGAATAAACACCCTTGAAGTTTTCACCGTTTATGCCCATAAATCTCGGCAGACCTGCACCTGAACCGATGAAAATTGCTTCGTAGCCCATTTCAAAAAGCTCGTCAACGGAAATTGTCCTGCCAACAACGATGTTGGTGTTTATTTTTACGCCCATAGCCTTAAGGCCGTCAACTTCCTTCTGCACGATTGCCTTGGGAAGTCTGAATTCGGGAATACCGTAAACAAGCACGCCCCCTGCAAGGTGCAGAGCCTCGTAAACAGTAACGTCATATCCCATTCTTGCAAGGTCACCTGCACAGGTCAGACCTGAAGGTCCTGCACCGATTACAGCCATTTTGTGACCGTTCTGCTCAGGCTTCCTGACCTCAGCTGTGCTGTGTTCGTTGTGCCAGTCTGCAACAAAGCGTTCAAGTCTGCCGATAGCAACAGGCTCGCCCTTTATTCCTCTTACGCACTTACCCTCGCACTGTCTTTCCTGAGGACATACACGTCCACAAACAGCAGGAAGTGAGCTTGAACGTGCTATAATTTCATACGCACCCTCAAAATCTTCTTCTGCAACCTTTGCAATAAACTCAGGTATATCAATTCCTACGGGACATCCGCCCACGCAGGGCTTATTTTTACAGTTAAGGCATCTTTTAGCCTCATCAACAGCCGCTTCCTTTGAATAACCGAGAGCGACCTCCATAAAATTGCCGCTTCGTACAACAGGGTCCTGTGCAGGCATTTCGTTCTTTTTAAGTGACATATTAGCCATGCTTACTTTACCTCCTTGGAGAAAAGACAGCAGGTTTCCTCGTGCTTATGACGCTCAAACTCCCTGTACATAGAGCCTCGCTCCATAGCTTCGTCAAAATCTACCAGATGACCGTCAAAATCAGGACCGTCAACGCAGGCAAACTTTGTTTCACCGCCGACTGTAAGACGACAGCCGCCGCACATACCTGTACCGTCAATCATTATAGGATTCATTGAAACGGTAGTCTTTACACCGTATTCCTTTGTAAGTGCACAAACGAATTTCATCATTATCAGCGGACCGATCGCAATTACCTCGTCATACTTTTCGCCGCTCTCAATAAGCTCCTTAAGTGCCTCGGTAACAAGACCCTTTCTGCCGCTTGAGCCGTCATCGGTCATAACAAAAAGCTTGTCCGACACTCCCTTGAACTCATCTTCAAGAATAACAAGGCCGCTGTTTCTGAAACCAACAACAGAGTGCACCTCACAGCCGAGGTCGTGAAGCTTCTTTGCAACAGGATACGCAATCGCACAGCCTACACCGCCGCCGATAACCGCAACCTTCTTAAGACCATCCGTTTTTGTAGCTGTACCGAGAGGTCCCACAAAATCCTGAAGGCTCTCGCCCTCGTTTTTATGATTAAGCTTTTCGGTAGTTGAACCGACAATCTGGAATATTATAGTAACTGTACCCTTTTCTCTGTCAAAATCAGCAATTGTGAGAGGAATACGCTCGCCGTTTTCATCAACCCTGAGAATAATAAACTGCCCAGGCTCTGCTTTTTTTGCAACCATAGGCGCTTCAATATCCATAAGTGTCACAGTAGGGTTAAGCTGTTTCTTACGAATTATCTTATACATAATATCACTTTCCCAAAAATTATTATTATTTTAATTATACCCTCTGACGCCCATAAAGTCAATGTTTTACCTGTTATCATTTGTACCTAAATGTACACCGATAACGTCCGTTCTTTTATCTAAAACATAAAAAACAGACCTGTATGGTTAAATACAGGTCTGCAAGTTTACGGGTTTAATAATTCAATATGAATTATTCAGCAGTTTCTTCAGCTTCAGCCTCTTCTTCGCCGAGGAGTTCACGGATAGACATGCTGATTCTCTTCTTTTCGACGTCGATTTCTGTGATCTTAGCCTTAACTTCGTCGCCTACTGCGAGTACATCCTTAACGTTTGTAACTCTCTTGTTAGCGATCTGGGAAACGTGGATAAGACCGTCAATGCCGGGGATGATCTGAGCAAATGCGCCGAATGTTGTGATAGAAACGATCTTAGCGTCAACAACATCGCCTACATTGTAGCCTTCAGCAAACTTAACCCAAGGATTGTCATTGTCATTCTTGTAGCCGAGGGAAATTCTGTTGTTTTCAGCGTCGAGTTCCTTAACGAATACTTCGATAACGTCGCCAACCTTAACAACTTCGGATGGGTGCTTGATTCTGTTCCAGCTGAGTTCGGAAATGTGAACCATACCGTCAATACCGCCGAGGTCAACGAATGCACCGTAGTTTGTGAGAGACTTAACTTCACCCTTGAACTTGTCGCCTACGTTTACAGAGCTCCAGAACTTAGCCTTAGCAGCGTCCTTTTCAGCGTTGAGAACAGCCTTGATGGAGCCTACTGCCTTGAACTTCTGTTCGTTGATTTCGATGATCTTGAACTTAACATTCTGCTTGAGGAGTGTTTCCAGCTTTTCATCACGGCGTGCAGTAGCCTGTGAAGCAGGAACGAATACCTTAGTACCGTCTGTGATTACGATAACGCCGCCCTTAACAACGTTAACAACTGTACCTTCGAGAATTGCGTCTTCAGCCTTAGCCTTAACAAGGTTATCGAAGCCTACCATTGCGTCAACCTTCTTCTTGGAAAGCTGAACGATACCTTCTGCGTCGTTGATCTTGATTACGATAAGGTCAACTTCGTCGCCGACTTTAACAACATCGGATGGCTTGAGTGTAGGATCATCTGTAAGCTCAGACAGTGCAATGTAGCCTGTGTGCTTTGTGCCAACGTCAACAACAGCTTCTGTGTTGTTTACAGCAGTTATGTATCCTTTCACCCTGTTACCGGTATATATTTTTTTGAAAGATGCGTCAAGAGCCTCCTCAAAGTTAAAGTCCTCATCAATGTTCTTTAAAATTTCGCTCATTTGGTTTTGTACCTCCTTGATTATATAAGCCGGTGTCGAAGCGCCGGCAGTAATACCGATGTTAATGTTTTCAGCGGTATTATTGAGCTTTGACAGGATATAGTCCTTATCAAGCTCGCCTGCATCGGAAACCAGTATGCAGGAGCCACAGTGCTTTTTACAAATATCAAAAAGCTTGACTGTGTTGGAACTGTGCTTACCGCCTATGACTATCATCATATCGGAAGCTTCCGCCAGAGTAACTGCACTTTGCTGTCTGTCGGCGGTTGCGCTGCAGATGGTATTGAAAACCTCTGCTTCGGGACATTCCGTTTTCAGTAAATGGCTGCACTTATCCCATATAGATATATTATACGTTGTTTGAGCAACAATTGCAACCTTTTTTTTGAGATTTCTTAAGTTTTTTTTCAAAAAATCCAAAAGTTCAGTATCATCGGAGCAAATTACTGGTTTATTTTTACAAAATCCAACAATTCCTTCCACTTCGGGATGCTTTTCATCGCCCATAATAATAATGTCGTACCCCAGTGCAGACTTCTCCGCAACAATATTATGAATACGGATAACAAACGGACAGGTGCCGTCACAGCACTCCACACCGTGAGCCTTCCTTGCTTCAATCCTGCGGTAGATTTCCTCTCCGACACCGTGGGAACGGATAACGACCGCCGTATTTTCAAGGGAGTCAATTTCCTCGGGGGTGCTGATTATTCTTACGCCCTTTTCGGCAAATTCGTTCACAACATTGGGATTATGAATGATTTCACCGTAGGTTACAGCATTTTTGCCGCCATTTAATATATTATACACAATTTTTACGGCTCTGTCAACACCAAAACAGAAACCAGCCTTTTCAGCTACTTTAATCTGATACTTCATTTACAGCTTTTTCCTCTGAAACAGGCAGTGCCTTGGGTTTAAAATCCACAAGCTCGGTTATAGCCCCCATAATTCTCTGCTTTACGCCTTTAAGCTCCTTCGGGGATGTGCCTGTAATATGTAACTCGTCAGCTCTGATAACTGGTCCGAATTTAAGAGTAAGCTTTGAACGGAATTTAAGCTTCTCACCCTCAAAGCAGATCGCACAAGGCACAACGTCCGCACCTGACATTGCCGCAATCATTGCCACGCCTGTCTTGCCCTTGCCCACACTGCCGTCCTTTGAGCGTGTGCCTTCGGGGAAAATAACCAGATTACGTCCTGATTTGAGAATGTTTATGCTGTCGTCGATAACAGACATATCACCTGCTCCTCTTTTAACGGGAAACGCTCCCAGTTTGCGTATAAACCAGCCGAAAAGCTTATTTTTGAACAGCTCTTCCTTTGCCATATACGAAACAGGCAGCTTCATCGGCATTGTAAGCAGCACAGGGTCAGCGTAGCTTCTGTGATTTGAAGCAAGTATCACCGTTCTGTCCTGCGGAATGTTTTCTACACCCTCAATATGGAAATCGTAAGCAAGCTTATAAACGCCCTTTACGATATATCTTACAATTGCGTACATCTAAAAATCCCCTCATTCAAAGCAATCTTGCACACGGCTTTACACCATATACTTAATTATTATACCACAATTGCTCAGAAAATGCAACATTTACATCTGATGCTTAACAACGCCGTACTCGTCATCAAGGCGGTAATAGGGGCAGTTGTAGTTTGTACCGTTTAAAAATCGGCACATTTCGTCCTCGTCAAGGTTTACCATACAGACATAGCAGTCCCAGTCCTCGTCGTAAACATAGTTTACACAGCTTTCGCAGTTAGTTGCCATCAAGCTCACCCTCTATCCTGTCAAGCAGAGCCGTACAGCCTGTTACAACATCCTCGTATGTAGCGTCAAAATCGCCTGTATACCAGGGGTCTGCAACATCTCTGCCTATTCCTGCAAATTCAAGCAGCTTAAAAATCTTCTCATCTCCGCCTGTCATTATCTTCATATTGCGGATATTTGCACTGTCCATTCCCACAAGGTAGTCATATCTGTCGTAATCCGCCTTTACAAGCCTGACCGCATACTTTCCCTCTGTTGAAATTCCTACCGAGGCAAGCTTTGTACGTGTACCCCTGTGAACAGGATTGCCTATTTCCTCGGTGCTTGTTGCGGCGGACGCCGTCTCGATTTTATTGCTTAAACCACGCTTTTTCACCATATCTCTGAAAACAAACTCCGCCATCGGTGAACGGCATATGTTGCCGTGGCAGACGAACAGAACTTTTATCATAAAACTTCCCTTTCCTAATAGCATATAGTCATTTATAATTTTACCATCTTATGCTCTTAAATGCAATACCCCACATCTGACATAACAAAAAAGCGTGGGCTTTATCGGCTCACGCTTTCGTTGTTCCTATTGAATTTATTCTGCTATTTCAAATGGATTGATGAGGGTTTCGGGGTCAGCAGGGTCAACGAGGTAGTATGCACCTTCAGATTCTACAATAATCTTTCCTGCATCACTGCAGAAGCCACGCAGATCATAGTTATAATCAATCATTTCACCTGTTGTACAGTTGAGAATGAATTCTGCATCGCGATTATTATCTGGATCAATACTGATTATATAATCATTGTACACATACGCACTTTCAGCATAACCTTCAATTGGTTCAATGATTCGATTGCCGTCGCTATCGAGCATAACGATATAGTTAACACTTGCATCATTTCTTGCTTGGAATACAACATATTTTTCACTCGCATCATATACTTGTTCAACGAAATATTCTGTATTTGAGTACAATATGCTGTAATTATCATCCAGTATTGCGAAATATTTATCATCATAAAAGGAGCTTCCCGTAATCGCAAACAAACCGTTACCAGTTTCTCTCCAGGAACCAAGCGGTCCAGTGTAAACATTGGTTAATTCTTTAGTGTTTGTATCGTATATATCAACACTGGAGTCATCATATGCAGATTTATATGTCAGCACTAAATGTCCATTGATATCCAGTACGCCATTTCCTCCATCAAATATTTCCACACTGTCATTTTTCCAATCATAAATTAAGACATCATAGCCAGCCAAATCAGAACTTACGATAGATGCGTATTCAATGGGATATTCGAGTATTGCATAGTCAGATGCTAAAGGCATTAACCATTCGCCATTTTTGTCGATAACGCCATAGTTATAAGTTGAGCCATCAAAACTGTTTTCCCATTTACGCACGAGATTATATTCGGAAAGTGATGGTGTATTGCAAATTTCCACATCATATAATTCATTCGTTTCAAGATTATATAAACCGGTGAAACCATCGTATGAGAAGGTCGCTACAATTTTTCCGATAGCACCTTTTTCAGTAACTTGTCCGTCAATACTGTACATTTTATTGTCAGCGATATTATATAAGTATGTAGTTCCATCCTGTTCGAAAGTCATACAATCGTTGTAGATAGTAGGCTTGCTTGTGATTTTCTGCACTTCCTTTGGTGCTTCGGTTGTAGTGGTGGTCTCCTCAGTTTCGGCAGGTGCTTCTGTTTCAGCCTCCGTCTTTTCTTCCTCGGCAGCGGCTGTTGTTACTTCTGTACCCTTTGTTGTTTCGGGGGTGTCCGTGCTTGTGCCGCAGGCTGTCATTGACAGCAGCATTGCCGCAATAAGCATTGTGCTTAAAAGTTCCTTTTTCATTTGCTTTACTCTCCTTTTAATTTATAAATCAAGCCTTTCAGCTCAATATCAAAACATACCGCTGATAAGCGGACATTAATATAAAATTCCCATTCACAATTATATCATATATTAGCTCTGATAGCTATAGTAATTATATCTAAAAGATAGTGTTATTTTGTAGCTGTCAGCTATATACTATGTTTAGAAATCTATAAATACAGGATGGTACAGCAATGGATTTGATTAAGATAGGCGGAAGAATTAAGGCATATCGCAAAACAATCGGCATTTCACAGGAAAAGCTTGCAGAAATGATAAATGTTTCTCCTCATTATATCTATGAGATAGAGCGAGGAATGAAGTCAATGTCATTGGAAACGCTAATAAATTTATCAGAGGCATTGCAGCTTTCAGCCGATTATATTCTGTTCGGAAGTACACATAATGATAACACTTCATTATCGGAACAGCTAAGCAAAATGGATGAGAAACAAAGGGAACGGGCTGAGAGCGCATTCAAGGCAATATTGCCCTATATAAAATGAAAAGCCGGGTCGCAGATAAGCGGCTCAGCTTTTTCACATAAACAGCAAGTGGCTATACGCATTGCGTACAGCCACCGCCTTATTTTAAAAATTAGTTATAAACTGCGATTTCTTCGTCAACGATACCTGAGTATGTATCTCTTGTCTGAATCCAGTTTTCGGAAATTTCGTTTGCGATACCCTCGTAGAGGATGCTCATAACTTCATCGCCCATGTATGTGCTTAAACCATAACCGTAGTCATAAGCCTGTGTGAACTTTTCGCTGTCATAGAAGTCCATGGATACATCGTACATTTCAGATGTCCAGCCCTTGTTGTTTTCAAGGAACTTCTGCTTTGTAACTTCTGTGTACTTTTCATCGAAGTTAACGAGTCTGTTACATTCAAGCCAAGCCTTTACGCAGTCAGCATTTTCGGAGCCCTTAACCCACATATAAGCGTTGATCTTGTTGGAAACATAGTATTCATCGGACTCTGAATCCTTAGGGAATGGTACGATCTGGATTGTGTCATCAGGCATAGATTCGGAAGCAGCGTTGTAAGCCCATGTACCCATACCGTAGAAGAGAAGGTCGTTTGTTGTGAATGCAGCTTCAGGTCCGATCCAGCCTCTCTTGATGAGGTTATTCTTGAAAATATCTTCAAGAACGCCCTGTGCACGTTCGATCTTGCCGCTGCTCATATTGTTTGTAAACTTTGTGCCGTCATATGTTACCATAGTTTCGCCTGCTGTGTAAACGAAAGCGTTTGCCCACCAGCCGCCGATACCGTAACGTGAGGAAGGATCAACTTCAACGAATGTCTTCATCATATCTGTGAATACATCCCAGTTCCATTCGCCCTGTGTGTAGAGCTCATATGGATCATCGAAGCCTTCTTCTTCAACGATTCTTGTGTTGTACATAAGGATCTGTGTATCGGAAGTAGCATAGCCGAGAGGAGCAATATAGTGCTCACCGTTCCAGATGAACTTGTCAGCTTCGCCCTTTACGTCAGCCCACATAGGGTCTTCCCAGTCAATGAGAGAGTCGATAGGCTGATACTGACCCTTGGAAATATCGTAAGGGAATGTACGCCATTCATAAATAAAGATGTCAGGGGATGTACCGCCTACGATAGCTGTTGCAAGGTCATCGAAACGCTTGTCAGTTGTTGTAGGGATATATTCGATAGATGCGCCGTATGTATCTTCAAAGAGTGCAAGCTCTGTTGAACGTTCAGGAGCGTCATTTGTAGGGTTGATGTCGTAAATACCCATCCACTTGAGGGTCTTTCCGCTGATGTCAACATCTGTGTTGAGCTCGCCAGCTTCTGTTTCAACAGCGATATTGTCGCCTGTCCACTCTGTCTTTTCGGTTGTAGTGATTTCCTCGGTAGTTGTTGCTTCTGTACCGCCCTCGGAGCTTCCGCAGGCTGTAAGTGAAGCAACGATTGAAGCAGCCATAAGAGCCGCAGCAATTCTCTTGTAATTCTTCAAAACTATTCCTCCTTAAATACACGCCGCACATCCGTTGAATTTTATGTAAACGATTGCAAACTTATGTACAGCTTGACTTTATCAAGTCCGATTATTGTATTGAAAGTATAACATATTGCAACAAGCAAGTCAATAGACTGTGTTAATAATTATCTACATTCTACAATTTTTCAAAAACTTCTTTGTGCAAAGGGTAATCTTAAATTTATAATTGTCTTTTTTGTGTTAATATGGTATAATAATATTATTAATTTTGAAGTTCCGCTGACCTTTTTTGTCAGCATTTGGAGTACATTTATGAAAAACAGGCTATCTCCTTCCGAAAAAAGAGAAAAGCGGCTCAGACACAACTGTATTGTAAGCGGTAGCTTTCTTACGGTACTGGGACTTGTCCTTGCAATAGCCGCTTTTTCAATCAGCGAATCCGACGACACAGCTCTTGGCGTGCTTCTGATTGCTGTACTTGCTTTCGGACTTGGTATCTATCAGTTCAACGCATTCCGTATTATGAAAAAGAAGGAAGCAGACGCTGACGACCCCGAAAGCAGCGAATTCAGCCGTATGCTTGTCAGACAAAGCAAGGCGCAGGAGAAAATCAGGAAGCGTGCGCTTAAAGAAAATCACCGTCTTTACGACGAGCTTTTTTAAGCTGAAATTCCCGAACTGACGCTTCTTCTTTTTATTGCGGCTATGCTTGTTATTTATATCTGGTTAAGCTTTGAAAATCTTGCGGTCGTACTGTGCATAATTGCCGCTGCGGTGATTTTTGCGGCAGTTCTCCTCTTAAAAATTCCTTACAAAAAATTCAGAAAATACGCTGAGGAAAACGGCATTGACTTTGAGGACGTCGAAAAAGACTTTTCCAACGCTGAGGTTTACAGCAGAATGAGCACCCTTATCGGCATAGGCGACAGATACACCACATTTAACAGCGGAAAACACCACTACATTATCCCAAACAGCACTGTTATCGGCATTGAGCCTGTTTACGAAGTGATTGACAACTAC
This sequence comes from Oscillospiraceae bacterium, assembly GCA_017408395.1. Lineage (GTDB taxonomy): Bacteria > Bacillota > Clostridia > Oscillospirales > Ruminococcaceae > UMGS363. Next base: position 2,023 of record JAFQUQ010000040.1, on the reverse strand, counting down.
AATAACGGTATCTATTCGGGCAGTACCCGCCGCTGTTACGTTATAATCTGCACCTCAAACGGCTGGAAATTTACAGGTGCCTGCGAAGAATTTGCCGAGGAGCTTATCATTCAGGCATATCAGAAGCGGCAGATGTATCTGCACAGCGATTTTAAGCTGATTAATCAGGAAAATTACCCTGCTTATTTCAGTTTATGACGGCATAGACTTTTTAAAGCATATATGCTATAATGTTTTATTATAAATAAAGGAGGACGTTTCCTTTACGGAAGCATTTTATATGAAGGTAGAAATTTTTACTGACGGAGCCTGTTCGGGAAATCCCGGACCCGGAGGTTACGGTGTAATTCTCCGCGCAGGCGAGCACGTCAAGGAGCTTTCAGGCGGCGAAAGTCAGACAACAAACAACCGTATGGAGCTTTCGGGTGCAATCGCAGGACTTTCTGCACTTAAATACCCCTGCGACGTTGTTCTTACCACTGACAGCAAATATGTTGTTGACGGCATAACAAAGGGCTGGGCGGCGTCCTGGCGTAAAAACGGCTGGGTCAAGTCGGACAAGAAGCCTGCTCTTAACCCTGACCTTTGGGAAAAGCTTCTTGAGCTTACGGAAATTCACAATGTAACATTTGTCTGGGTGAAGGGGCACGCAGGTCATCCCGAAAATGAACGCTGTGATGAACTGGCAGTTATGGAACGTGACAAATTTTTAAGGAGGATTTAAATGGAACAGGAAAATCAATCACAGTATACCACGCCTCAGCCGGAAACCTACTGCGGCGTACTCATAAAGCCTGACAGGGAGGAAAAGCGTGAAATACGCAGAAAATACACCCGTGCAGGTCTGGTCATTCTTTTAAATATAGTGCTTTTCAATGTTGTGCTTATGGGAGTTGTTTACCTCATCGGCGGTATTTACGGCGGTGATATGGGCTCTCTTACGGCAATGAAAAACGGCACGGCAAAATTATGGCAGGACTATCCTGCGGTACAGACGATAATGTCCTGCGGAGTGCCTATCATAAGCGAGGTCTGTGCAATTCTTTTCGGCGTAAAGCTGCTTAAAATCGACCTTAAAAGCCTGTTTAACCGCAATAACTACAACGGCGGCGAAATAGTAAAGGTCTGCTCCATATGCCTTGGCTTGCAGACAGTTACGGCGATTATCGTCGTTATCGGCGACCTTATCCTTGAAAAAATCGGCTTCAAATCGGAAACCGTAGCCCTTGACGCAACGGAAGGCTCTGTTGCCGCAACGATTTTTATGTATTTTTACGCCTGCCTGCTGGGTCCGCTGCTTGAAGAGCTTCTTTACAGAGGTGTGCTTCTTCAGGGACTCCGCAGATACAACGAGCGTTTTGCTGTAATTGTATCGGCACTCATTTTCGGTCTTATGCACCAGAATTATCAGCAGTTCGTACTGGGCTTCATTCTCGGACTTATCCTTGCGGCTGTAACAGTCCGCACAGGCTCTATCGTACCTGCTGTAATAACACACATTATCGTAAACACCACCGCAACCATCTCCGCACTTTCAATGCAGGCGGCCGACTACGACGCTTACCTCAGCTCCGCTTCGGGAAACATTGATATGGCAGGAATGAGCCCTGCGTTTATAATCGTCCTTATTTTCAACGCATTGTTCAGATACGGATTTATGTTTGCTTCAATCGTTCTTATCATTATTTCAATGGTAAAAAAGGTCGGAGTCAGAAAGCCTACTCCCGCAGGAAAAACAAGAGGCTGGCCTGTGCTTGCCCAGAGCTGGGTATGGTACGTTATCCTTGCCGCCTACATTTACCTCGGATTTTTTGCAAATCTTGTTCCCATTGATAAATAAAAAATCAAGGTCAGTTCATTAAAAAATGAGCTGACCTCAGTCTGTCGAAAAAGATATAGCTATATGTAATAATGCACAAACTTTAGGGGACGCCCTCTCTTGCAGGGCGTCCCCTCTTCAAAAACAGTCCACTGGACTGTTTTTGAATTCACCCCTTGCGGAGCGCCTCTAAGGCAAGGAATT
>JAFQUQ010000039.1 GCA_017408395.1 Oscillospiraceae bacterium | reverse complement strand
GAGCCCTTGTCGTCCTCCGCAGAGGGCGAAATTCCTTGCCTGAGAGGCGCTCCGCAAGGGGTGAATTCAAAAACAGTCCAGTGGACTGTTTTTGAAGAGGGGACGCCCTGCAAGAGAGGGCGTCCCCTAAATTTGTGCATTATAACATATCGTTGCACCTTTTTCTACAGTCTGACGTGCAGAAATGATTTTTCTGCACGTTTTTTTGTTGATATAGAATAAACGGGGCGGCAGGTTGCCGCCCGGAATTATGAATTACGCATTACGAATTACGCATTACGAATTAGTTTCAATAAGCACCTTGTTTTTCCATTTGCCCTGCTTGTATCGGATAAGGCTCATCAGGGCGGTAAGCACCCAGGTCAGACAGGTTGTGCCCCATACTGCCCAGTACCCCATTGAGGGAATGTTTACAAGCAGAATTGCAAAGCCGATACGTCCGATTACCTCAACAAAGCCGTTTATCATTGCATAGCCGACGTCCCCTGCACCGTTTAACAGACCTCTTGTTACGTGGATAGTGCCCAGAGGTACATAAAACATTGCGGAAAGCTTGAGCGCCCTGCCGCCGATGTCGATTACATCCGCTTCATTTACAAAAATACCTACGATATTTCTGCTGAATATCATAAACACAATCAGCATAAACACGCCGAAGCCTGCCATTATCTGCATTGTTTTATGATAGCCCTTAACCGTGCGGTCAAGCTTTCCTGCGCCCATATTCTGCCCTGCAAATGTGGAGAGTGCCGCATTGAGAGAGGAAAACGGCTGGTGGATAAGCTGCTCTACACGCATTGTTGCGGTATAAGCCGCCATAACCGTTTCGCCGAAGCTGTTAGCGGTACGCTGCAGGTAAATCATTGACACGGAAATCATTGAATTCTGCAATGCAATAGGCACGCCCGTCCTTACGACTTTAAAGAAGTAGTTCGGTGCAAATTTAAGTGTCTTCCTGCCGAAACGGAAATATTTTACCTTTGCAAATGCGTAAATTATACAGCCGACTGCGGAAATGCTCTGTGCGATTATTGTTGCATAAGCCGCACCTGCAACTCCGAAATCCAGCACCATTACAAAAACGATGTCCAGCACAACGTTTATCACGCTTGCAACTATAAGAAAAATAAGCGGCGTCCTTGCGTCACCCAGTGCTCTCATAACAGCGTTTATCCAGTTGTAAACTGCAACCGCAATTGTGCCCGAACAGGCTATTTTCATATATTTTACAGCATCTGCGTAAAGATTTTCAGGGGTGTTCATCATTTTAAGCAGAGGACCTGCCAGCAGAAACGAAATCACGCTTATTGCCGCACCGAAAATCACCGCCGCATACGCCGCATTTATTATCAGCACCTTTACCTCACGCTTTTTCCCTGCGCCGAAGCTCTGCGCCACAAGTATGCCTGCACCGATTGAAAGACCTATGCAAAGGGTATAAAAAAGGAACGTCATAGAGCCTGTTGCACCTACCGCCGCAAGAGCGTCCGCACCCAGATGCTTTCCTACGATAGCCGAGTCAACAATGTTGTAAAGCTGCTGAAAGAGGTTGCCTGCCAGCAGAGGAAGCGTAAATTTTATAATGTGCCTTGCCTCGCTGCCTGTTGTCATATTTTCTGTATACGCAGCCATAAAATCACCTTCTGTCCGAAATAATACTGATAAATTATATCACCGTCACCGTAAAAATCAATGTAATTTCTGTAAACAAAACGGCACAGAGACGTTAACTCTGTGCCGTTCCGACTATTTTAATGGGGGATAAAAGCTTATTAAAGAGCCTTGATTGCGTCAACGAGAGCCTTTTCGCCGTCAGCAGCGTAGTCGCCCATAATAAAGTAAGCGTAATCGCCCTCTGTGCCTACGATTGAAGCTTCTGCACGAACAACGTCATCAGGGTAGAAAGCGTGCATTACGATAGCGTTTGTTCTTCTTACCTCAAGGTCAGCCTTTGCAGCATCAACGTCAGCAGACTTGAAAATGATGATCTCAGTCATATTTGCGCTCATAGGGTTCTGCATAACAAGAGCAGCTTCGTACTTTGAAAGGTCAAACTGATAGTAGTCTGTGAGGATCATATCGTCTGTAACTTCCATAAGCATAGGCCATTCGCCTACGGACATTGCAGCGTCAGCAAGTGACTGGAGAGGGTTTGAAGAAACAGGCTCGTCAGCGATGTCGCCTTCTTCAACAACTTCTTCATCGGAAGCGCCTTCGTCAGTAACCTCTTCAACGCTCTCGTCTTCAACAAGTTCGCTTTCAACGGAAGCTTCTGTTTCAGCAGCGGATGTGTCCTCGCTTACTGCAACAGTTGTTTCAGCAGTTGTTGTTTCCTCTGTTCCTGCGGAAGAGCCGCACGCTGTAAGCATAAGACCTGCAACGGAAAGAGCTGCGATAAGAGCAATAATTCTTGTTTTTCTCATAAGTAAATACCTTCCTTTATGTTTTTCGTTTTTCTCTTTTTTAAGCTGTAAAGGACCTTATTTCCTTCACCATTTGATATTATAGCAAACATCACAAATAAATCAAGCACTTTTTATGATAATTCACCATAACTTAATAATTTGTAACCGCTTTGTTATCAAGACAGCTCAAAAGCAACTTAAAGGTTACGATTTACGCAGGAAGATTTTTATTTATTCAAATCACATACTCCCTCAGTTCACAATTGCCCATAAAGAAATGCAGGAACTCATCAATTGTCATATCGTTGAAAAAGGTTTCGATAACTCTGCAAACGCCGCCGTGGCAGACTAAAAGCACGTTTTTATCGGGGTAATTTTTCCGCACATCGTCTATCACGGAGTAGACCCTGTGGCAAAGCTGAAAAAGGGACTCGCCGTCACCGTGCATTTTAACGCCGAACTCGATTTTCGACTGAGGAAAGCCCTCTGCGGTCCTGTGCATACCCTCGTAGCTGCCGTAATCCCACTCGGTAAGGCGTTCCTCGATGATGATTTCCCTGTGTATCCTGTCAGCAACGGCCTGTGCGGTGTCCCTTGCACGCTTTAAGGGTGAGCATAAAATCAGGTCAACGTCACCCTTTTCAGCAATTTTTTCTGCAAGCTCCGCCGCCTGTGCACGACCCTTATCGGTAAGCTCAACATCGGTCACTCCGCAGATTTTGTCAAGGCTGTTCCAGACCGTTTCGCCGTGTCTTGTGGCATAAATTTTCATAACAGTACTCCTTTGGTTTGTTGCATAAAAACGGGCGGATATAGAATCCGCCCTAAATCATTTAATGAATATTGAATAATGAATAGTGAAAAATGAATAATCTCACAATCACGCAAACGGATTCTCTGTCTTGTAAAGCATACCCTTTGGCTGGTTGAAGCCGATCTCCTCTACGCCCAGGTAACGGAACACATTGAAGAGCGCCTTGCCGTTGTGTGCAAATGTAACTGCGCCGTGGTGAGGATATCTGCCTTCAATGAGAACGTGACGGTAAAATCTGCCCATTTCCTTGATTGCAAAAATGCCTATGCCGCCGAAGGAACGTGTAGGTACAGGAAGTACCTCGCCCTCTGCAACGTATGCACGGAGCTTTGCGTCAGAGGTGCTCTGTAAACGAAAGAAGGTAATGTCGGAAGGTGCAATATCGCCTTCGAGAGTACCTCTTGTGATGTCAGGCTCCTTGTCAGGCTCAAGTCCTCTGTGCATAATGAGCTGGTACTTCATTGTGCGTGTGGACAGCTTTTCAGCGGCTGTGTTTCCGCAGTGGAAGCCCATAAATGTATCTGTAAGAGCATAGTCGTACTTGCCCTTGATGTCGTTTAAGTAAATATCGGAAGGTACGGTATTGTTTATGTCGAGAAGTGTTACGATGTCGTCGGAAACACACTGACCGATGAATTCGCTTAATGCACCGTAAATGTCAACCTCGCAGGCACAAGGAATTCCTCTTGCTGTAAGGCGGCTGTTTACATAGCAGGGAACACAGCCGAACTGTGTCTGGAATGCAGGCCAGCACTTGTTTGCAAAAGCAACGTATTCTCTTGAGCCCTTGTGAGCCTCAGCCCAGTCAAGAAGGGTGATTTCAAGCTGTGCAAGCTTAGGAAGGATACCTGCCATCTTGTTGCCGTCGCCAAGCTCTGCTTCCATTTCAGCAACCACTCCCGCAATACGCTGGTCGCCCTCGTGCTCATTAAAGGAAGCGAAAAGGTCAAGCTCAGAGTTTTCCTCGATTTCAACGCCTAAATCGTAAAGACGTGCGATAGGTGCGTTGCAGGCAAGGAAGTCCTGAGGACGTGGACCGAATGTGATGATTTTAAGTGAATTGAGAGCCAGCACCGTTCTTGCAACAGGCACGAATTCCTTTATCATATCCGCAACCTCGTCGGGAGTGCCTACGGGATATTCGGGAATATAAGCCTTTATTCCTCTTAAACCGAGGTTGTAGCTTGCATTGAGCATACCGCAGTAAGCGTCGCCTCTGCCGTCAACAAGGTTATCGCCGAATTCCTCGGCAGCTGCCGCAAACATTACAGGCAGACCGAATTTCTTTGCAAGAAGTGTTTCGGCAGTTTCGGGGCCGAAGTTTCCGAGATAAACAACAAGTGCGTTAACGCCTGCTTTTTTAAGGTCCTCTACTGCTTCAAGCATTTCATTTTCATTTTCAATCGTTACGGGACATTCGTAAATTTCAATTCCCTTTTCCTGACACGCCTTTACAACGTTGCTTCTTCTTGAAGCGGAAAGGCTCTTTGGGAAGCAGTCACGGCTTACTGCCGCAACACCTAATTTTACAGTTGGCATATTCATCATAATTTTCACGTTCCTCTCTATAAATCAAGCGGCACAAACGCAAATCTGAGCCGCTTTAAATTCATTATTAAGTTTATTCCTCCGCAGATGATACCTCAGGGGAGTCAATTGCAACAGGGTTCTTTACAGCCTTTTCAATGAACTGTATCTCATACTTTGTTGCGTAGTAGCCCTCAACGCCGTTTACAGTATCATAGGTAAGGGTCATTGAGAAAATAACGTCATAGCTGCTTGCTGAAAGGTTCTGTGTGTAGACAAGCTCCATATCAATATCCTCTGTGCCTGTCATAGAGCCGTTTACGGTAGCCCCCTCGCCTGCACAGTGCTTGTTTACAAGCTGTTCGGTCTTCTTGTTGAAGTAATCCTCAGCGGCAGTTCTTTCGATAAGGCAGTGCACCTCTTCGGTGAAGCCGTTGAGATAAATTTCCTCGTCGCCCTTTACGGTACGGAATTTATATGTAATAATGGAATTTCCTGTATAGAAGATAGGGTCCTCGGCAGGGATTATCGCAGAGGTATCAACATAAAGGTCGGTATCCTCGTTCATACTCCAGATAGTAACGTCGTCCTCATAGTAAAGCTCAACGCCGTCGTTCTGGAGAGAAATAATTTTAGTCAGCGGCATACCGAGCTTGACCTTTGTAAGAATACCTGCATATTCAGTTGCAAGCGGCTCTGACTCTTCCTTTCCGCAGGCTGTAAACAGTGTCACACACATAATAACTGTCATTAATATGGACAGAAGCTTCTTCATAATGACCTCCGTATATATAAACAAAAAGTATTCGCAATAATAGCTATTATTTATAATAATACTTTTTTTCGAAAAAGTCAATGAAAAAAAGTTATTTTTTCTATTGAAAGACTGTAATTTATAGGTTATAATAAAAAGCAAGACGGAAAAAGTGTCCCTGTGATACAATTTATGGGAAAGGAATGAATTTTCAATGTCCACAAGAGAAGAATTCAACGCAAATTTTAAAGCTGCTTCCGAAAAATATGAGCAGCTTATCAGCCGTAAAAACGAGAGATCAGACCGTTACAACGGAATTTACGACTGCTATAAATACCCCGTGCTTACCGCCGCACACGCTCCCCTTATCTGGAAATACGATTTCAACCCCGAAACCAACCCTTATTTTATGGAAAGACTTGGCATAAATGCTGTGCTTAATTCGGGTGCTATTGAAATGGACGGTAAATTTTACCTTGTAGCACGAGTTGAGGGCAACGACAGAAAATCCTTCTTTGCCGTAGCGGAAAGCGACAGCCCCGTTGACGGCTTTAAATTCTGGGATTTCCCTGTTCAGCTTCCCGACACAAACCCCGAAGAAACCAACGTTTACGATATGCGTCTGACTAAACACGAGGACGGCTGGATATACGGCGTTTTCTGCTCCGAAAGCAAGGACACCTCTTCAAACGACCTCTCCGCCGCTGTTGCACAGGCAGGTATCGTCCGCACAAAGGATTTAAAGGTATGGGAAAGACTTCCTAACCTTAAATCAAAATCACCGCAGCAGAGAAATGTTGTGCTTCACCCAGAATTTGTAAACGGAATGTACGCATTCTATACCCGTCCTCAGGACGATTTCATTCAGACAGGCTCAGGCGGCGGCGTATGCTTCGGACTTGCAAAGGACATCACCAACGCAGAGATTTGCACCGAGGAAACCGTTATTTCTCCGAGAGTTTACCACACCATCACCGAAGTAAAGAACGGCGCAGGTGCAGTTCCAATCAAGACCCCCAAGGGCTGGATACATATTGCTCACGGCGTAAGAAACACCGCCGCAGGCTTACGTTATGTAATCTACGTTTTTGCAACCGACCTCAACGACCCGTCCAAGCTTATCGCATCACCGTCAGGACTTTTCATTGCACCGCACGGCGAAGAAAGAGTGGGCGACGTTTCAAACGTAACCTTTACAAACGGAGCAATTGCAAGAGAAAACGGAGATATTTACATTTACTATGCGTCCTCCGATACAAGACTCCACGTTGCAAAAACAACAATGGAAAAGCTTATGGACTATACCTTCAATACACCTGAGGACCCACTCCGTTCCGTTGACTGCGTAAAGCAGAGATGTGAGCTTATTGCAAAAAATCTGGAGTATATGAAGAATAATAAGTAATCTCACCGCATAAAGCGACCCGACACTAAAGTTTAGGTCAACCCTTTTCAAATCGGTTGAAAGCAAACTGCGTTTGCTTAGGTCAAGGGGACAGCGTCCCCTGCGAGGTTAAGGGCGAGCAGCCCTTAGCAAACCTAAGCAAAACAAAAAGCAAAAACAAAGCCGCAATTCAGAGTATAAAGCAAAGATAAATTAAATCATCCGATTTCTTCTGTCTTAAAAAGTACGTTAATCTGAATTGCGGCTAAAATTTTAACTGTGTTAAGCAAAATTATATCTCACCCGATAAAGAAAAAGAGCGATAGCGGTTTTTTCTTTGTCGGGTGACAAACCACACCAATTACAAACCGTTTTCTGCAAACCAAACCTCACAGAAAAAAGAAAGAGCGCAGCGATATTTCTTTTTTCTGTGACAGGCTGAATAAAAAAATTATACTTCTGCAAATCATCTGCACATTGCAGAAAATACAGACAACCTCAAACCGTGAATTTTACTTTGTCGTGTCTCATATAAAAGAAAACACGCTTACGCTCTTTTCTTTTATATGAGAGGGAGAATTTGCAAGGGGCTGTTCGGCATTGATTTAGTGTGTCACCTGATAAAGAAAAAACCGCTGTCGCTCTTTTCCTTTATCAGCTGAGATATGATTTAGTTTACTTTTTCAGAAAATTTAGCCGCAATTCAGATTAAGGTGCTTTTTCAGATAGTAAAAATTCTATAATTTTACTTATCTTTGCCTTATGTTCTGAATTGCGGCTTTGTTCAGCTTGGGTTTGCTAAGGGCTCTGCCCTTAACCCGTGGGGGCTCTGCCCCTCAACCCTGCAACCCTTTGAAAAGGGTTGACCTAAACTTTAGTGTCCGTTCAGCTTTTTATCTTCTGCGTCAGCTCCTTGCAGATTTTATCCGCCTTTTTGAAATCCACCGCCCCGATGTAATACTCTTCAAGCTTATCGTGCGCTGTTTTTGCGCTGACAAGGCATTTTACCGCTTCTTCCGTAAGCTCCGCCGATACTGACGAATTGAATTTAAGGCGTGTTTTCTTGGCGGTCAACACCTCTTTTTTATAAAACCGTGCAAAATTAAGCGGCTTCTTATTTTCGACCGTCACCCCGTTGAGCCTGTTTGCGGAAATAAAGGAAATTCCCGCCTCAGGCACTCGCATATGCTCGAAAAAACTGTCCTTCATAAGCAGGCATTCGCTTATTTCAGTATCGTACCCTTTATTGCGTAAAAGCTCCGAAAATTTACGCAGAAAGCTGTCCGTTGCCGCCATATTTACGTCGTTAAGCAGATAAACCGTATCATTTTCGGGCAGGATAGTCCTGTAGCCCTCAGGCGTTACGGCGGAGATCTGTTTATAGCTGAGCCTGCCTTCACCGTCCTTTTTGTGCGGCACAAGCTTTTTGAGAAGACGCTGTGAAAAGGCTTCAAGCTTTGGTATGTCAAGGGCGGCTTCTGTTATTGCAAGGGTATCCCCGATGACCGATGAAGCGGCTGAAAGATAACGTCGGCAGCGCAGATGATGCAGGCTGTAATTGCGGTGTGCGACGATGATTTCCCCCTTCTGCCGTTCAAGCTTTCCGCTGTCCCAGCACTGTCCGAGGTTTAAAATTTCCTGCACCGCACCTGCATATTCAGGCTCGAAAACGTGAGGTGATGTACCGTCAAGAATGACCGCTTTCCTCTCTTTTAAAACAACTGCGTCATAAGAGGACGGGTCCGATGAGCAGAGGTAAACCTCCTTATCCCCGTCAAAGGCGGCGGCGATTTTTTTCATAAGGGTGGATTTTCCCGTGCCCGGACCGCCCTTGATTATGTAGGTGTGAAAATCCGTATCGTTTACAATATCCCCGAAATGTGTGCGGAAACCGTCGGGAGAGCTTCCGCCGAGAAAAAATGTGTGTGTGCTCATTTAAATCAGCTCCGTAAAATAAAATTAAGGTGTATATTCTCCTGTTTATTTTATGAAATCTGAAAGAAAATGTGAAAAAATATTGCAAAGTTTAGTCCGTATGCTATTGAAAGATTGTTTTTTATGGTGTATAATATTTTTGTAAATGATTTGTGAAAGGATTTTTTATGCTTAAAAAGATTTTTAAAGCTGTCATACATTATTTCTATAAGCTTGACAAGGGTCTTTTTCTTGCGGTGTGCGGTCTGTCGGGATTTTCGGTGCTGCTTATGTATGCACTTGTAAACAACGGTATCACCACAAAGGACGATAGAATGTACAAGGTGCAGCTTCTTTGTTTATGCATTGGTGCGGTAATTGCACTGATAATGTCTGCGCTGGACTACCACTGGTTTACTAAACTGTGGTTTCTTTATGCGCCTGCCGCCCTCGGGTTTACGCTGCTGACGTTTACCTCCCTCGGCTATCAGCCTGTTGAGGGCGTTGACGACAAGGCGTGGATAGATTTAGGCTTTATTACGGTGCAGCCGTCGGAAATTCTGAAAATTGCCTTTATTATGACCTTTGCCATCCATCTTGACAAGGTAAAGGAAAAGCTTAACCACTTCCTTAATGTCATACTTCTCTGCATACACGGTGCGGTGCCTACGCTTATTGTCGTGCTTCAGGGTGACGACGGTACGGCAGTGGTGTTCCTGGTAATTTTTGCGTGTATGATTTTTGCGGCAGGTCTGTCGTGGAAGTACATTATCCCTGTTCTTGCGGCGCTTCCATTCGGAATATGGTTTTTGTGGGAAAAGATACTTCTCCCACATCAGAAGCTGAGATTTGAGGTGCTGTTTGCGGAAGACCCCATAAACGACCCGATGTACGCTGACATCTACTATCAGCAATACTGGGGCAAGCTTGCTCTCGGGTCGGGACAGATTTTCGGAAAGGGACTCAATGCCGAAAAATACGTCAGCGTTCCCGAAGTGCAGAACGACTTCATCTTTACCTTTGTGGGACAGTGCTTCGGCTTTATCGGCTGTGTGGGACTGATTGCGGTGCTTGCTTACGTCTGCCTTAAAATCGTAGCCGACAGCCGCATTGCAAAGGACGAGCTGGGCAAGAACATCTGCGTGGGCGTGTTTGCAATGATTTTCATTCACTGCATTTTAAACATCGGAATGGTACTTGCGGTAATGCCTGTTATCGGCGTACCTCTCCCGTTTGTAAGCCAGGGCGGCTCGTCGATGGTGAGTATGTTCATAAGCGTGGGGCTTGTTATGAGCGTTTACGCTCATTCCGAGAAAAATTACCGTGTTTTCTACGACTACGAAGCTTAGTTCAATGCGTAATTCGTAATGCTTAATGCGTAATTATAAAACGTGCAGAATTGATTTTCTGCACGTTTTTTGCTGTATATATATGTAGTGACAGCCCTTGCGGCTGTCACTACGGCAATATTCATCATTCATTAAATAAAATAGGGCGGCATCTGCCGCCCTTAATTACGCATTACGAATTAAGCATTAAGCATTAATTACGTCTGCTGAGGAACAAGGTTTTTCGGAAGCTCTGCACCTTCCATTTTTACAATGTCATAGTCAAATTTAAGCTTGCCTGTATAAAGCTTGCCGAAGCAGCTGAGAATTCTGTTTGCAACGATACTGCCGCCCTCCACGTTTGCGTCGAGAAGTATTACGATTACCTGACGGCTGGAATATCTTGTGGAAACGTCAACTCGTCTGAGGGATGTGAAAATCGCCTTTTCAAGAAGCTCTACCGCCATTTCGATTTCGCTCAGCTCTGCATTTGGCGCTTCGTCTGAATTAAGGGTGAACAGTACCGTATGAACGTCCCTGTTGCTTCTTTCAACCAGTCGTCTTACAAAGTTGAAAACGTGGTGGAAGTTGTCGTAATCCACGACGTATGAGCCCTTGCCCGGGTCGTTTCGCTTCATAATTTCACGGAGATAGTTTATGTCAACAAGCTGGCTTGCACGGCTCTTTTCTACCTCGTTCTGGTCGCTGAAGAAGTGGTAGGAGTTCTTGCCGTTCTGCTTTACATAGTAAAGCGCCTTGTCTGCCGCATTGTAAAGGCTCTTGAAGTCGGTACCGTCTTCGGGGAACTGTGCAATACCCACCGATACGGATGAGTTTGTTTCAAATTTGCACTCCTCAAGATAGCAGCACATCTCGGAAATAATATCGTTTGCGTGGTTTCCGAGAGCACCCTTTGAATTGCTGCCTGCAACAAAAGTCATAAACTCGTCACCGCCGATACGGCACACTACATCATTTTCCCCTGCAAACTTGCACAGGGTCTCACCGAACTTTTTAAGCGTGTTGTCACCTGCAATATGACCGTAGTTGTCGTTTATGGCCTTGAAATTATCCATATCCATCATAAACAGCGCACCCTTGGTGCCGTTTTTAAGCATTTCCCCTACCTTTTCTTCGGTATAGGCACGGTTCCAGAGTCCTGTGAGTGCGTCCTGGAAGGACTTGCTCTTGATGTCGGAAACCTCCTGTATCTTCTGTTCAAGACGGTCTGCAAGGCTCTTTCTCAGCTCCTCAACTTCAAGGATACGGCCTATTCTTGAACGCATTACCGCAGGCACGAAAGGCTTTGCAATAAAGTCAAGTGCACCCGCTTCAAGACACTTGCTTTCGGTTTCAGCGTCGCTGTCTGCTGTAAGGAAGATTACGGGAATGTTGCAGCAGTTTGAGTCTGCCTTGATTTTTTCAAGCACCTCAAAGCCGTCCATTTCAGGCATATTTATATCCAGCAGAATAAGGTCGGGGATGTTCTTTTCAAGGAACTTGAAGGTCTGTGCACCCGAAATTACAGCTGTGGTCTTGTAAAGGTCCGCAAGGGCAGCCTTTGCCGCAGTAAGGTTTGCTTTGTTATCGTCAACAATGAGTATGTGCTTCATATTATCTTATCCTTTCGCACGGTTATTTGTTTGCATAAAACACTCCTACGGTGCGCGGACCGCAGTTTACGGAAATAGTGGCGGACGCCTTTACGGCACCCGTAATGTTCGTGCTCATAATCCTGTTTACTTCACGCTTTACAAGCTTCAGATCATTTACCGAACAGCCTGCATGGGTTATGAAAAGCAGGGATTTGTTTATGTCATCGCTGTGTTTAAGCTGTTTACGGATATACCGCTGCATACTTTTTTCGTAGTTGCCTATCTCAACCGTTTTAAGCTTAAGAACACCGTCCTTTACTTCAAGGACAGGGTGGATGCTGAAGAGGTTGCAGATGTTTTTCAGCCCCTTGCTGACTTTGCCGTTTATGTAGAGATATTCGGCATTGTTTGCAATAAAGGTGGTGGAGATCTTATCCCTCATATCCTCCAGCTCATCAAGGATATAGGCGGCGTCACGTCCCTCCTCAGCAAGCTCGGCGGCTCTCAGGGCAAGGATACCCATACCTGTTGAAAGGTGCTCCGAGTCGAAGATGTGAAGCCTGTCGCCGTCCTCGCCGAGAAGCTCTTTTGCCTCATAGCAGTGTGAAACGCTCCTGCTGACCTTTGAGCTTACGGCAATGTGGATTATCTCGTCACAGCGTCTGAGCTTTCTTCTGAAAAAGCCTGCAAAATCATCGGGGGGTGCAGAGCGTGTTTCGCTTCTGCCGCCGCTGCTCTGATATTCAAAGATATTGTCGGCGGTTATCTCGTCAACGTCACGGAAAACCCCCGTATCTGTCACGATATAGAAATATACGATTTCAATGTTGTGTTCCTTGAGAATGTCGTCGGAAAGGTCGCAAACGCAGTCTGCGGTGATACAAATTTTCCTGCCGTTCATATTATGTCTGCTCCTTTCCGATGGAAAGCTCTTCCGTCATTTTTTCAAGCTCGCCCATAGCGCTTTCATATTCAAAGTCAGCGGCATATTCCGCAATTTTGTCAAAATAAGGCTTAAGCAGCTTTCCGCCGAATGAATACACCGACGCTTCCTTTGCCGTGCTTTCGATTTCGTCGCCGTCGAAATCATCACAGCAGGTGCGTATCCTTTCAATATATTCCTTAAGCTTACCGGCGTCGATTTCTTCTGCGGAAACGGTGGTTTCCCCTGCCGCCTCCTCGCTGAAATCGTACCCGTTTTCAATGAGCAGCCTTCTGCCCTCGTCCATTACCTTTTCATAAAGGACGCTGAGTTCATCATTTTCCTTTACGATAGTGCTGTAATCCCCTGCCTTGCCTGCAAGCTCAAGCTTCTTTGCAAGCTCGGAAAGCTTTACTGCGCCTATGCTTAAAGAGGTGCTCTTGAGGGCGTGTACCTCGATAACGTAATTCTTCCAGTTTTCCTCTGAAGCAAGCTGATTTATGTAATCACGCTTTTCGCCGCCCTTGCGTACATACATATCAAGTATGTCAAAATAAGCGTCCTCGCTTCCGCCTGCGTAGTTAAGACCCTTTGAAACGCTGATAAGTGCACTGTCCTCCTCAGGCTTCTTATTACGGGATTTTCTGCGGTCGTTTGCACCGTATGAGGTGCTGACGGGAGGCATTATATATTCCTTGGGCAGCCACGCTTTGAGCACCCTGTCAAGCGAATTCAGCTCGATAGGCTTTGCCACAAAATCGTTGAAGCCCGACTCTATAAACATTTCTCTTACACCGTTTACGGCATTTGCCGTAAGTGCAACGACAGGCAGCTTCTGATAATACTCGCCTTCCATTTCACGGATTATCTTTGTTGCCTCAACGCCGTCCATTTCAGGCATCATATGGTCCATAAACACGATGTCTATGTCCTTTGAGCGAAGCATTGAAATAGCCGCCTTGCCGCTTTCAACGGTCATTACCTGCATATGATAAGGCTGCATAAGACCTACCGCAACCTTAAGATTGATAGCGTTGTCGTCAACGATAAGCACCCTCGCCTTAGGTGCGGAGAAGCTTATGGAGGAGCCTCTGCGCTCGTTCAGGTTTGTCATAATCTTTTCGTCATTGAGTGCAGACGCCGCCGACATGGTGTAGAACGGCTTATAGATGCACTTTATGTTTTCAGGCAGCTGAACAGCGTCGATAACGTCCTGAACAATGGTCACGCACATCTTTTCCGCAAGCTCCGTAAAGAATTCCTTATGGGCAAGGTACTCCTCCTTTGCGGTAAAGCAGTGGGTGATTTTTCTTTCTTCAAGCACCTTTTTAAACCGTTCAAAGCTGCTTGTGTGCATATATTCAATATTAAGCTGGGTGCTTATCTCACGGATAAGGTCCCTGTAATTGCGCTCAACGGCGGGAACGCTGAATTTTGAGAAGTCAATGAAGCCTGCGGCTCTTATTTCAGACGCATTCTTTACTGTGATAAACGGATTTTCGTCAGCTACTTTAAGGGGAATTACAAAGCTGAATTTTGAGCCCTGACCGTAAACGCTGGACACGTTTATAAAGCCGCCCATTTTTGTTATCAGACGCTTAGAGATGGCAAGTCCCAGACCTGTTCCCTCGATAGCCCTGTTCTTTCTTGTGTCAACCTGCTGGAAGCTCTTGAAGAGCTTTTCCATATTTTCTTCCGTAATGCCGATACCCGAATCCTCTACGGAAATACGCAGGTTTATGCCGTATTCCTGCTTTGTCTGGGACACCTTGAGCGTGACCGCACCGCTGTTTGTGAATTTTACGGCATTTGTCATAAGATTGATCATTACCTGACGTATTCTTACCTCGTCGCCGATAAGTCCGCACGGTATGGCAGGGTCAGCGTGCACCATAATTTCGATTTTTTTGCTTCCCTTACGGGTCATTGTCATATTTATAACGTCATTAAGCAATGAGGCTATGTTGAATTTAGCCTCGATTATCTCCATTTTTCCCGACTCTATCTTTGAAAAGTCAAGGATGTCGTTTATGATGGAAAGGAGGCTTCTGCCTGAGCTCTGGATGTTGAAGCAGTTCTCCCTTACGCCGTCGCTGATGTCCTGCTCACGGAGAATAAGCTCGCACATACCCACTATCGCATTCATAGGAGTACGTATCTCATGGCTCATATTGGCAAGAAAGTCGCCCTTGGTCTGATTTGCGTATTCAAGCTTCTCAACAAGCTCCTTCTGTTTGTTGCTTGAAGAATAGATATGGTACTGCGAAAAAATACAGAGCAACGTCAGGCAGAAATAAACCAGCGGAAATCTCGTTACATAGGTTTCCGAGTAATCGTAGCCAAGCTCGTGAAGGGGCGTCCACATATAAATTGCCGTGGATATTCCCACCAGCATCGCAAACGCACCGCCGCCGTACAGTCCCACAAAGGGCATTACCGCAGGCGGAACTACCAGCAGCCATACTATGCTGAAGCCGTATTCACCGCCGCTTATCAGGAAGTACATTACCATTACATAAACTGCCGCAAGGGCATTTATCATAACGAATACCTTATTCTTAAACACCCTGAAAAATATGCCCGTAACCAGAAACCACAGCGACATCGCCGCCGTTATGTAAACCATAGTGATAGATTTTGAAAAGATATTCACAAACACCATCACGAACATTATCAGCGAAAATATCATACAGCAGCTGAATAAAGTCTTCTGTTCCGTCTTTGAGAAGTCGTCCCTTATATTCCGCATTAATTTTCCCAATATATTCATTATTACTCCCCTTAACAAAAAAGTTCATAATTATTAACACAAAATTATTATATCAAATAAAATTCCATTCGTCAATCATTTGCGGAAATAATTTTTACTTTTACGGAAAAAGGGCGCAAAAAGCCTGTGCACAGCCATTTTCAGACGTACACAGACCTTTTATTGTAATTAATTGGCATTAAGAGCGTAGGCAAAGGCTTTTAGCTGAGCGTCTTCGCCGTTTATTGCAATATCCTGCATTCTCTTTGCAGACTCCGTCTGACCAAGCTGAGTATAGATGTTTGCAAGGGTCAGGGCAAAGCTCTGGACGCTCTGTTTGTCGGAAAGCGACTCGTCCTCTATCGCCTTTGAAAGGTAAGCCGCCGCTTTTTCACCGCAGTAAAGCTTCATATTGTCGTCTGCGGCGTCGTCGAAAAGCCAGTAAAGATTAAGCCACAGCTTGCCGATGAGGGTGTTGTCGTTGGCGTTGCAGGCCTCATTTATATGTATAGCCTGGATATATTTGACAAATAAGTGGTCAAATGGGGTATTCAGGCTGTTTGCTTTAAGAATGACAGGGTTGTGCTGTTCCTTGAGGATACGCTTGATGAACTCCTTTTTAAAGGACAGCATTCTGAAAAAGCTGAGATAGTGGTTGCTGTAATGACAGTACGGACAGTTCCACACATCATACCACAGCGGCTCACATTCCGCATACTTTATTCTGCCGTCGCTCTGTATCTTGCTCATGCTCATAATGCGTTTCTTAAGATTAAGCACGGTTATGCTCTTGCCGCAGATAGGACACTCTGCGGTGACAGGCTCGGTAAAATCAAGATTATGTGCAGGCTCTTCCACAATATGGCTGAAGGAATATTCTTCGGGTATCTCAAAGGGCGGAAGCTTCTTATTCTGCACAAAACGCTCGCTTTTATAGAGTGCGTTGTCAAGTCTGCGTATTCTGCCGCTCATATTTTCAAGTAGCTTCATTGCCATATCGGGACACGCCGAAAAGAACGGTATCAGCTTATCCTTGCTTATGGCAACGCAGATAACATCCTCAAGGGCAATACAGGACGCACTTCTGGGGAGATTGTCAAAAATAGACATTTCTCCGAAGAAATCACCTGCCATTATCCTTGAAACCTCGGTCTGTGTTTCAATTGCATTGCTGACATAAACGCCCACGCTGCCTCTGAGAATAATATACATCTCGCTGCCCGGCTGTCCCTCATAGCAGATATATTCCTGTGCCTTGAAGGTCTTTGGCACGCTTATCTGCATAAGTCTTCTGACTGTTTCGTCCTGTATCATTTCTCTTCCTCCTTAAATTATACCGGCAGGGGTCTCTTCTGTTTCGCCGCCGCTGTTTTCCTCTGTTTCAGAAGCACCGCTTCCCTCATCGGACGCACCTTTCCCTGTTTCGCTGTCGTCGGGGATTTCATTGTCGGGTGTACCGTCGTCAACCACTTCATCATCGGGTGTAACGTCGTCAACTACCTCGTCGTCTGGGGTACCGTCGTCAACTATCTCGTCGTCGGGAGTGCCGTCGTCAACTACTTCATCATCGGCTGTACCGTCGTCAACTACTTCATCATCGGGAGTACCGTCGTCAACCACTTCATCATCGGAAGTGCCGTCGTCAACCACTTCATCATCGGGAGTGCTGTCGTCAACTACCTCGTCGTCGGGAGTACCGTCGTCAACCACTTCATCATCGGGAGTGCCGTCGTCAACTACATCGTCGTCAGTGGTTTCATCTTCGGTTTCCTCAGATTCTTCATCGGAAACTGACATACCTGTGGATGTTACTGCGGCACCTGTTCTTGTAAGAATGAACGATGTGGAATAGCCCTGTCCGCAGTCGTAGGTGTAGCTGATGTTACTTGTGATGTTGGTGAACATACCTGTTGTGCTGTCAAAAGACGCACCTGTGACGTCTGAAACCTTGCCTGGGTCAAAGCCTGCTATGGTTTTACCGTCAAATTCGGCTGCGTTGGATGGGATAGAGTATTGGTTACCGTTTGCGCTGAATGATGTGAGGTTTGTGTTATTTGTGAGGTCGATGCAGGCTAATTTAGCATAATTACAGTTTAAAGATTCCAAAGCAACGTTATTGCCTACATCAAGGGTTTTGATATTTGCACCATAACAGGATAATATTTTCAGGGCAGTATTATTGCTTACATCAAGACTTGTTAGCAGCGTATTACAGCGTAAATCTGTCAAAGCAGTATTATTGCTCACATCAATGCTTGAAATATTTGTACCATCAAACCCCAGATATGTCAAAGCAGTATTGTTGCTCACATCAAGACTTGCTATTTCCATATTGTAGCAAGACAAAATTGTCAACGCAGTGTTATTGCTCACATTAAGGCTTGTTATTCCTGTATTGTCGCAATACAGACGTGTCAGCGCAGTATTATTGCTTACATCAAGAGCTGTTATTTCTGTACTGCCGCAGCCTAATTCTGTCAAAGCTGTATTGCTGCTTACATCAAGACTTGTTATTCCTGTATTGTCGCAATAAAGACGTGTCAAAGCCGTATTATTGCTTACATCAAGGCTTGTTATTGCTGTATTATGGCAGTCCAGGTCTGTTAATGCGGTATTGCTGCTTACATCAAGTTCGGTTAATCCCGAATTATAGTAGCACCACAATCTTGTAATTTGAGTAAAATACTCAAGACCTTTAAGCGAGGTGACACCGCCATCGGATGATGGAAGTCCATTGACATTAATCACTGTAGCCGCCGCAATTTCCTCATCGCTGAGATAGCCGTCACTGTCAGTATCAAAGTTTGTGCTTACGTAATTTCTGAAAACCTCGTCGGGGAAGTTTGTGCTGTCAATGGCAATGCCCGTTGCTTCAGGCATTGAAACAGGCTTCCATACATAATATTTGCCGTCGTCTGCCTTGTCAGCTTCCGTCAGGGCATAGATATAGCTTGTGCCGTCGGAATTTGTGAAGGTACGCTGTGCTTCTGTGGGGAAAGTGTCAAAACTTGATATGCTTACATTATCTTTTTCATTGGTAATAGAACCCATGATACTGTCACATTTTACCGAACCGCCGATAATTGAGACGCTTGTATCCGAAGTATTTATATCATATCCATCTCCCGATATTTCAACGGATCCTCCTGTAATCTCAAAGCTGCTGTAATTAAATATTCCTCCGCAGTTATATGGTTCCTGAGCATTGTTCAAATAAGATATATTTATCCTTCCGCCACTGATTGCAAATTTACTTTCGTTAAATATGCCTACATTGTCACCTGATATTTTTAATTCACCGCTGTTAACTTCTACAATACCACCATTAGTATTCTCAAAGGCACCTGAATACCATGATTCCGGATCGTCAGCATCAATGATTATTTCACCGCCGTTTATTACAAAATTTCCTCCATTTCCAATTCCACCTGCACCCTTGAGATTCAGCAAACCATCATTTACAGTGAACTTGCCATCATTAAAAATTGCAATTCCATCTTCACACAGAACTGAAAGTTCACCGCCTGATATATTGGTTTCGCCCTCATTATTTACATAATAGAAACTCATACTGCCGCTTGACAGATTAAATATACCTGAATCATTGTTACAGAACCCTACGCTATCAGCAGTTAATGTTCCGCCATTTACAGTAAATTCACCGTTATTATCCAGCTGAGAACCTGTACGTTCAATAATCAACGTACCGCCTGATATCGTAAAAGAACCATCATTACTTACCATTTCGTCCATCTTGAATGTTCCGCTGTTCAATATAAATTCGCCGTAATTTTCCAATCCAATATCATCAGCAACACACTCTATATTTGTTTCGTTAACAGTTATCAATCCTTCATTGCCTATTCTGTCTGCTAATTGAACTGATCCTCCGTTAAATGTTATGGTTGAATTTTCACGATTTCCTAATGCAGCGTCAATAATTGCAGAATCGTTGATCTCTATGATTCCGCCTTCATTTTCAATACTGACCTTAATATTTACTTTATCCAAAGTAACTTTTTTGCTGCCTTCAATAGTAAGCGAAAATTCTGCTACCGCAGAAGAATCTCTCTGGGCAATAACATAATCTCCTGTATATGGTGTTTCTTCGGATGCATTACCCTGCGTATAACCTGTTTCCGTAATCTTGACAGAGCCATCCTCAGTATAAAGCTTTCCGTCAAAAGGTACTTCATCCATCGAAGCAGGCTTCCATACATAATATTTGCCGTCGTCTGCCTTGTCAGCTTCCGTCAGGGCATAGATATAGCTTGTGCCGTCGGAATTTGTGAAGGTACGTTCTGCTTCTGTGGGGAAGGTGTCGTAAGCTACGCATTTGAGTTTGGAATTACCGGAGTTTGTAACATCTATTTCCGAACTGTTGTTCATTTTTACAGAACCACCGTTTATATAAAAATAACCATTATATATTGTATAAGGATTGTTATTAAAGCTGCCGTCTAAATCCATAGAGCCGCCGTTGATTTCAAACTTAGCATGATTCAGAACACAATTTCCGGGGCTTTCACATGAAATATTTATTCTGCCGCCACTAACGGATAAACTACCGGCATTCTGCATGCCTGCTTCGGTTGCAGAAATATTTATATCACCGCCATTGACCTGCATAGTACCGTTGTTACCGATACCACGTGTATATTCGCCTTTATCACAAATAACAGTTAACTTTCCGCCATTGATTACGAATTGTCCGTCATTCACAACACCTTCGGTCATGGCATTTATTTCAATTGTACCGTCATTGATTTCCATATGTGCATCAGGTAGATTGTCTATTCCGAAATCACATTTTATATTTATAGTACCTCCATTGATATAAATATTTTTTTCATTAGTTACCGCTTCATATTCTGTATTGATTGTAAATTTACCGTTTTCAATCGTAAAATCGCCCTGATTCCAGATAGCAATATTCAGCTCTACTTCAGCACCGTTAACTGTGAATGTATTTTCATTCTGTATGGAAAAATTTTCACATTCACAAACCAGCTTTCCGCCGTTTGCATTAAACGTTCCTGTGTTGATAATTCCTTCCGAATCACATTCCTTGATTTCAACATTGCCGTTTGTAAGTGTAAAATCGCCATTATTATACAATGTGCCGTTATTTACTTTAAAACTGCCGCCGTTCACAGCAATGCTGCCATTATTTTCAAAATGCGACTTAGCAGCAAGCTCACCGCTGTTTACAATAATACTGCCGTCATTACTGGATTCATAGCCTAATCCGAGCGTACCGCCTGAAACTGTAACAGAGCTGTTTTCGGAATTGTTTAATCCCCATTTGTTTACAGTAAGCTTTCCGCCGCTGATTTCAATTGAGCCGCCCTCATTCATTACGCCGTTAACAGATCCGCTTGCTTTTATTTCACCACCGCTGATTTTAAGCGTACCCGTATTGTAAATACCGTAATCCTGACTGTCAGTAAATGTAAACACGCCTGCGATAGCTGCTGTACCGTTATTCTCAAAGCCGTTGGATACATCATTTGCAATAATATTTTCCGTTTCAGTGCTGTTTAAGGTTATTTCAGCACCTTGTTCAACTTTAATTGCAGTACCGTTGAAGTAAATATTTATTCCGTCAAAAGTTATATCATGCTTGCCGCTTTCAACTGTAATTGAACATTCGGCAACGGTATCGTAATCTCTCTGCGAGATAAGGTATGCACCTGTGTAATTATTATTGACGTATGTGTTATTTTCTTTACTAACTGTATAGCCGTTTTCTCTGATTGTAATATCGCCGTCCTCGGTATAAAGCGTAAGCGCAGTTACAGGCAGTACCTCTTTTTCCAGAGTTTCACCGCAAACTGTACAGTAAACACGTCTTAAACCTTCCTCTGTTGCAGTTGCAGGTGTTACCTCTTCCTTTTCGGTGTGACCCTTCGCAGAGCCTTCATCAACGACCGTGTCCTTTTCACCGCAGGAGCATACGGCTGTCTTTGTACCGTCCTCTGTGCAGGTTGCATTGTTGTCGCTTACATATTCGCCGAAAGAGTGGGTATGTGCAGGAGGGAATACCGAGCCGCCGCCATTGCCTGAGCCGCCGCCATTGCCTGAGCCGCCGCCATTGCCTGAGCCGCCGCCATTGCCTGAGCCGCCTGTATTGCCGTCAGAGTCGTCCTTATCATCGGACGGGTCGGATTTGTCATTGTCGGATTTATCGTCAGAGTCGTCCTTGTCGTCGGACGGGTCAGACTTGTCATTGTCGGATTTGTCGTCGGAGTCATCCTTATCGTCGGACGGGTCAGACTTGTCATTGTCGGAATTATCGTCAGAGTCGTCCTTGTCGTCGGACGGGTCAGACTTGTCATTATCGGATTTGCCGTCAGAGTCATCCTTATCGTCGGACGGGTCAGACTTGTCATTGTCGGATTTGTCGTCGGTGTCGTCCTTATCGTCGGACGGGTCGGACTTGTCATTGTCGGATTTATCGTCGGAGTCGTCCTTATCGTCGGACGGGTCAGACTTGTCATTGTCGGATTTATCGTCGGAGTCGTCCTTGTCGTCGGACGGGTCAGACTTGTCATTGTCGGATTTGTCATCGGAGTCGTCCTTGTCGTCGGACGGGTCAGACTTGTCATTATCGGATTTATCGTCGGAGTCGTCCTTGTCATTATTGTCATTTTCTTCCCAGCCGTTATGGTTTCCGTTACCGCCGTTACCGTTGTTTCCGTTATTTCCGTTGTCGTTTCTGTCGTCGGAATTATCATTTTCATTGTCGGACGGGTCGGATTTTTTATCGTCGGGAGCGTCATTATCATTACCGTCGTTTTCTTCCCAGCCGTTGTGGTTTCCGTTACCGCCGTTACTGTTATTTCCGTTATTTCCGTTGTCGTTTCTGTCGTCGGAATTATTTCCGTTTCCGTTATTTCCGTCATTTCCGTTTTTGTTTCCGTTGTCGGAATTGCCGTTGCCTACGTCGTTTCCGCCATTTCCATCTTCATTTCCGTTTTCGGAATCAGTATCGTTTTTGTCATCGGAGCCGTCGTTGTTTTTATTTTTGTTTCCGTCCTTATTTCCGTTTTTGTCGTCGCCTTTTCCGTTTTTATTTCCGTTATTTCCATTATCATTTCCGTTGTTTTTATTGTTGTTTGCATCTGTACGCTGCTGATAGTCAGGGTACTCCTCTATTTCTTCCTCGCCGTAAGCGGAGGTGTATTCATCAATGTCAATATCCCTGTCGTCAATCTCATCCCAGAGCTCACCGCTGTCCACAAACAGCTCGTGGCCGTGAATGGAAGCGTTATACATATCCACAATATCCCAGTCCGTAATTTCGGAAAGCTCTATGGGGTCTACGTTGTCCTCTTCTTCTTCGATGCGGTCCTCTATGTATATGGTTACAATTTCATCCATTTTAATGCGAGCCTTGTAGCCTGCTGTGATCTCGACTTCTTCATCAACGACCGTACCGTCAGGCATAACACGTCGGCAGACAACAGTACCGCCGTAGGTATAAACATTGGTGTAAGCGTCACCGTTTACATCATATCTTACCTCGACTCTGAAAAATGTACCTCTTACAGCAAGCACGGCATTAGGCGTGTTTACGATATAATCCTCATCCTCGGCAAGGGGTGCGGCAATTTCATTTGTGATAGCACCCTGCTCAAGGCGGATTATGGTGTTGCGGTGCTTGTCATTTCCAAGCTCCTCAAACTTCGCACGGCTCAGCTGCTCAAGCTTGACGTACTTATCGTCATCAAGCACCATACGGGTATAGCTGTCGCTGTCGGTTGTGAGCGCATAACCGCCTGCAATACGCATATTCTGGTACGCTTCATATTCCTTGCCGTCGTTTTCGGTCATAACGCTGCCCACGACCTCGGAAACGCTTATGCTTCTGTAACCCTTTTCGCCATTAAACACAAACAGCAGCACCACCGCTGCAATTATCAGCAGCAGCACGCATATCAGCGTGATTTTTCCCTTTTTTGAATTAATAAAATCCTTCATAACCATAACCACCCGTCAGTTCATAAATCCGTCTGCAATAAGACGTTTTATGGATTTTTCCTGATTTTCAACGGAAGATGTTTCTATAAGCACGGAAGCATTTTCCATAAACTTCTCGTATAAGCCGTAAAATTCCGCCCAGTTTATTATACCGTCACCGATTGCAAGGTGCAGGTCGGATTTAAGGTCATTGTCATTTATGTGGATGTGTCTGACATATTTTCCAAGCTTAACCACCCATTCCCTTTGCGGAACAGCCGTCAGGGAAGCGTGTGCATAATCAAGGCATATGCCGTAATTTTCAAATCCGCACAGCCTTTCTGAAAGCTCTGCAAGGATTTCGGGGGAGCTGTCAAACATATTTTCAAGGTAAATATTTACATCGGAGTTTTCCGCAAGAATTCTGCTCCAGTAGCTTTCGTTGGCGTTAATCCAGTTTTTTACATACTCTGCCGAATTAAGGAACGGATTGTAGTTTGTGTGGAATACCACGCCCTTTGCACCAAGCGCTTTTGCCGCAGAAATGCTCTGTTTTACACGCATATCCGACGTTTCACGTATCAGCCTGTCGGGACTGAACACGGTCACATCGAAAAATGCACCGTGCAGAGTGCAGTATTCAGGCAGTTTCAAGCCTCGGTAAAAGCTTATCCTGTCCTCTGTCTGCTCCCTGCTGTCAAGCACATCGGGAAGAAAGAAGTCGTTATATTCAAAGCCTGTGCCGTATTTTGCGGCAATTTCAAGGCTTTTTTCAATATTGTCAGACTTTGGTATTATCAGAAAGCGTTTCATTTCCACCATCTCCGAAATTTTACTGGTTTTCCTCAACATCCGTCACGGAGTAGACATACACCCCGTTTGATTTGCCTTTAAGCGGTATTTCGCCTATTCCGTCGGCTTTTATGCGGTCCTTTACCTTGTCGTAGACTGCGCTGCTGATGTAAACCGTGCCGCCCGGGGCTTTTGACTCAAGACGTGCAGCGGTGTTTACGGTATCGCCGATGGCTGTGTAGTCCATACGGAAGTCACATCCGATATTTCCCACTACCGCAGGTCCGCAGTTTACGCCAACGCCGAAGCTTACACGGACACCGTGCTTTTCCATAAGCATCCCTTCAAGGGTCTTGCCCCCCTGAACGATGTCCCACGCCGTCATTACAGCTTTGTAAACGTAGTCGTCAGTATCAAACGGCGCGTTGAAAACCGCCATTGTTGCGTCGCCGATAAACTTGTCGAGAGTTCCATCGTGTTTAAATATACAGCTTGTTGTCAGCTTTAAATACTCGTTGAGAATTTCTACCACTTCTTCAGGGGAAAGCTTTTCCGAAAGGGGCGTAAAGCCTCGTATATCCACAAAAAGCACGGCTATATCACGCATTTCACCGCCAAGTCTGAGCTCGTAGGTACCGCTTTTTGCAATATCGCTTACCACCTGAGGTGCCACGTACTTTTTAAACGCATTCTCGATACGCTTCTTTGCACGCTTTGCGGAATAATAGTGTGCGGAAATGAAATATCCGAGAATTACCGCCGCTATCATGGGAAATGCCGCTGTATCCGCTGAAATTCCCCACAGGTTGAACATTGCGTACCCTGCCGCAAACCTTGCCGCAGCCGCACCTGCGCAGACTGCCGCCGCCTTTGCCACCGACACCCCTCCGCAGACATACGCAAGAATTCCCGCAAGCACCGCACCTATAAGGGCAGCCGCCCACTCAGGCAGTTTATATATGTATTTTTCTTCCATAAGAGCCTGCACGGCATTTGCGTGTATCTCCACCCCGTACATCTGCTGACCACGGTCAACAGGAACATAGTAGGAGTCCATCATTCCTGCGGTGTATGCACCCACAAGCACGATGCATCCGTCAAAAGCTTCCGCAGGCACCGTTCCGTCAAGCACGTCCGACAATGACACGTTCTCAAACTTACCCGGCTTTCCGCTGTATCGGAAGCTGAAGGACGTACCCTGGGGAAGCCTTGCTTCAAAGCCCTGTGATTTTGCGTAATTTTTATAAATTTCCGTGTTAAGGCTGTATTCCGTCACGCCGTCGTCCTGTGTAAAATTAAGGAAGGACTTTCTTACATAGCCGTCATCGCTGTCCATAAGGGCGTTTGCGAAGCCGTGGGAGGTTGCGTCGTAAAGTGCGGGAAACGGCTTTACAACGTCGGCAACGTGCATATTGTTAAGCTTAAGATTGTCCCCCGCCTGTTCAAATCTGCTTTCGAAAACGTAGCTGAAGGCGGTAACGACATTGCCGTGTTCTTCACAGGCTTTTACAAATTCGGCGTCGGCTTCGTCGTTGTTTTCGCTGCTGAAAATTACGTCGAGGCCTATTACCGCAGGCTTTATTTCCTCGGAAACGCACAGTTTTTCTATAAGCTGTGCATAAACTCCCCTGTCCCACTTTTCAAAGTCGCCAAGGGCGTTTATTGATTTATCGTCAATTTTTATGATTTTGATTTTATCGGTAGTACCGCTTGGAGTGTGGTAAAAAATATCCTCCGCAGTTCTGTCAACAGCATCCGTCAGGTCTGAAAACAGCACAAGAAATGCCGCTATTGCAAAAATAACCGCTGTAATTACACGTTTTATACCCAAGACCGCCCTTCTTTTACACATACCTATACTTATAATTATTTACATTATACACCAATACGATTTTTTTTACAATAGTTTCTGCATAATTTTATCAATTCTGCTGTAAAATGGAATGTTTAAAACAAAAAAACACGCAGACTTTTACATCTGCGTGTCGGTTTTAAATCTTATTCGTAAATCATATCGCACTTTCTGATTGCCTTTGTAGGACAAGCGTCAGCACAGGCACCGCAGGCTGTACACTTGCTGTAATCAATGCGTGCAAGGTTGTTTTCAACGTGGATAGCGTCGTGTTCACACTTCTTTTCGCATAATTTACAGCCTATGCAGCCGCTTTTACAGGTCGAACGGACCATTTTGCCCATTTCTGTGGAGCTGCAGCATACGTCGATTTTCTTGTCAATGTCACGGAGCACGATAATATGGTCGGGACAGGCTTTTGTACATATTCCGCAGCCTATACACTTGGATTTATCTACTCTTGCAAGGCCGTCCTTTATTACGATAGCGTCCTGAGGACAAACCTTTGCACAGTCGCCGAAGCCTAAACAGCCGTGTGTGCAGACCTCTGAGCCGTTGTAAAATCTGTTTGCCGCCTTACAGGACTGTACGCCCTGAAAAACGAATTTGCTTTCCGTCGCCTTGCAGTCACCGTTACAGAGCACCACTGCAACCTGCGGCATTACCGCAGTTTCCTCTACGCCCATAACAGCGGCGATTTTCTTTGCACAATCTGCGCCGCCCGGCTTGCATAAATTGGTTGCAACGCCGTTGTTTACAATAGCCGCCGCATAGTCGGGACATCCCGCAAAGCCGCAGGAGCCGCAGTTTACCTGAGGAAGCGCCTCGTTTATTGCTTCTATTCTTTCATCGGTCTTTACCTCGAAAATCTTTGAGCACACCGTTAAAAGCACGCCTGCCGCAAGTCCGATTGCACCGAAAACAAGCATAGGTAAAATAATTGACATTTCAACTCTCTCCTTTCTTATTACGGTATCAGCCGAACAGTCCTGCAAAGCCCATAAAGCTTACGGATACGACAGAAGCCGCAATAAGCGTTGAGGGTATGCCCTTGAAGGTTTCGGGAATGTCTGCGCTGTTTACTCTTGAACGTACACCGCTGAAAATTACAAGCGCAAGTGTAAAGCCCAGGCCTGCACCCAGAGAGTTTACGATTGACTGGATGATGGTGTAGCTGTTGTCAATGTTAAGGATGGTTACGCCGAGAACAGCACAGTTTGTTGTGATAAGCGGAAGATACACGCCCAGCGATTTATAAAGGGACGGTACTTTTTTCTTGAGTATCATCTCAACCAGCTGTACAAACAGGGCGATGATCAGAATGAATGCGATGGTTTTAAGATATTCAAGCTCCATGGGAACAAGGATAAAGGAGTAGATAACGTATGTGCAGATAGTTGCACAGACCATTACGAAGGTTACTGCCGCACCCATACCTACTGCGCTGTCAAGCTTCTTCGATACGCCGAGGAAAGGACAGATACCCATGAATTTTGAAAGTACAAAGTTGTCAACCAGCATTGCGCTGAGTAAAATTACAAGCAGTTCCTTCATCAGCTATCAGCTCCTTCCGTTACTTCTTTATTGAATGTAGGACAGTTCTTTGCGTTAGGACAGTTTGCACAGCCTATCTCCTGAGGTGGCTTCTTGTTTGCGATTTTATTTACCATTGCAATTACCACGCCCAGCGTGAAGAAACCGCCCGCAGGCATAATGAACAGGGTCATTGTTGAAGGCAGGTTAAGGTCCATACCCATCCACTGACCTGCTCCGAGAATTTCACGGATACTGCCCATTACGAAAAGCGCAAGGGTAAAGCCGAGACCCATTCCCACACCGTCGAGAGCAGACTTGAATACGCCGTTCTTTGAAGCAAACGCTTCCGCTCTGCCGAGGATGATACAGTTTACTGTGATAAGTGAAAGAAACAGTCCTAAGCTGTCGTAAAGTGCAGGCAGGTAGCCCTTCATAAGAAATTCTATAAGCGTTACAAAGCTTGCGATTACTACGATAAAGCAGGGCAGACGCACAGCCTTCGGTATCACATTCTTAAGCAGGGAGATTACGATGTTTGAACATACAAGTACAAACGTCGTTGCAAGTCCCATACCGATACCGTTTGAGGCCATTGTTGTTACGGCAAGCGTAGGGCACATACCGAGAAGAGTTACAAGAGTAGGGTTTTCTTTTATGATACCCTTGGTAAGCTCGTAAAGATTACCTTTCTTTTCAGACATTACTCCACACCGCCTTTCATTTCTTCATAAGCCGCAAGAGCCGTTCTTACAGCGCCGTACATACCGTTTGAGGAAAGTGTCGCACCCGTTACCGCGTCAAGCTTAAAGCCGCTGTCTGCGTCTGAAGAAGCCGCTTCAGCTTCTGCTTTAAGTGCGTCGATCTTTACTCTTGAGCCCCATACCGCCGTTGCTTCGGCAGGCTCTCCGCTTTCTTCGGAAACTGTCATTCCGTAGCTTACGCCGCTGAACTGTGAAAGGAAGCCAGCGTCCTGCACCTTTGTACCAAGACCCGGTGTTTCGCCGATTGTCATAACGGAAACTCCGCTTACTGCGCCGTTTGCGTCAACGCCTACAAGAACGTGGAGACCGCCCTTTGAGTAGCCGTCTGCCGTAATTTCAAAGGCTGTGTTTGTTCCGTCGGAAAGAATGGAGGTCACGCCCTCGTATGTCTTTACTGTGCCGTCGTCGTTTCTGAGCATTTCAAAGCCCTCTGCGGTGCCGTAAACCTCGGTAAGTCCTGACGAAAGCTTATCTGTGATAACGCCTGTTGTGTCTACATAGGTAGCGTCGTGTGCCGCAACGAGAAGTCCGCAGGCAATGATGCATATCAGCGTAAGCACAAGAGGCGGCTTGATTTTTTCGTTAAACATTGTTATTCAGTCCTTTCCGTATTACTTGTTTTCTGCCTTAACAGGCTTCTTTGCACCAAAAGGATTTGTAAGCGTAAGCTTATCATTATAAGGTGTTAGCAGGTTCATAAGGATTATCGCAAAGGATACGCCCTCAGGGAAATTGCCGAAGCTTCTGATTACAAATGTAATGACGCCGCAGCCGATGCCGAAGATTATCTTGCCCTTTGCGGTAACAGGTGTTGTTGCGTAGTCGGTCGCCATAAAGAACGCACCGATGAGCAGACCGCCTGCAAGCACGCCGTACACGGTTTCAACTGCGCTGCCTGTGTAAAGGAAGGTAAGGAGCGCAAATGAGCCGATAAACGCCGCAGGTGCACAAGGGGAGATTATCTTTGTCACAATAAGGAAAAGACCGCCTATGATAAGTCCTGCCGCACAGGTTTCGCCGATACAGCCGCCTGTTACGCCGAGGAACATTTCTGCAAGTGAGAATGGTGCCATTTTGTAGCTTACGCCGTTTTCGGTGTAGTTTATCCAGCTTGCGGAAAGAGGAGTTGCGCTTGTTACAACGTCAACGCTCTTGTACCAGTAAGGTGCAACCCAGGTTGTCATACCTTCGCCGAAGGAAAGCATAAGCACAATTCTTGCGGCAAGGGCAGGGTTTGCAAAATTCTGTCCGATACCGCCGAAAAGCTGTTTGATTACAACTATCGCAATGAAGCTGCCTATTACAACTGCGTGGATAGGTGCTGCTGCGGGGAGGTTCATACCGAGAAGAAGTCCAGTTACGATTGCAGACAGGTCGGAAACCGTCTGCTCACGCTTCATTACTATTCTGCAAAGCGCTTCAAACACTACGCAGGAAATTACGGATACTGCAAGAACAAGCGCCGCACGCGGTCCGAAGAAAACACAGCCTGCAATTGCCGCAGGAAGCAGCGCAATAATTACCATCAGCATAATTTTTGCCGTTGACATTTCCGTTCCTCTGTGCGGGGACGGTGATACAAATAACCCTTTCAAAATATCAGTCCTTTATCTATAAATTTAAGCTTATTTTCTTGGAATAAGTCCCTTTGCAAGCTGATTTATCTCAGCAAGAGGACGGTGCGCCGGACACGCATAGGCACAGCATCCGCAGTTCATACAGAGCATTACCTTAAGCTTTTTAAGCTCCTCTACGTCCTTTTCCTTGTATGCCTTCTCAATCATAAGCGGCATAAGTGAAAGCGGACAGGTACGCACGCATCTTCCGCAGCGTATGCAGGCGGTGGTTTCAGGCTTCCTGCCTTCCTTAAACGCCAGAATTGCGTTGGTGGTCTTGGTTACGGGCTGGTCGGTGTCGTAAAGGCACATACCCATCATCGGACCGCCGTAGAGGACCTTTCCTGCCTTTTCTGCGCCGCAGTGGGAAAGAATATCCGAAACCTTCGTACCTACGGGTACAAAATAGTTGCCCTTGTTTCGTGCGATACAGTCGCCGTCAACGGTGATACGTCTTGTTGTAAGAGGTATGCCGTCCTGTGTGTAGCGGTAAATGAAGCCTGCCGTCGAAACGTTCATTACCATTACGCCCTGGTTTGAGGGAAGCTCACCCTCGGCTACGATACGTCCCGTTGCCGAATAGATGATGACCTTTTCAGCGCCCTGAGGGTAGGTTGACGGAAGTGAGATTATCTCGATATTCTTTATCTTTTCCGTCTTTTTCTTCATAAGCTCGATAGCGTCGGGCTTGTTTTCTTCTATGCAGAGCTTGCATTCCTTGATGTCAAGGTGCTTCATCACAAGCTTTATGCCGTTTAAAACATCGTCGGTATTTTCAATAAGCTCACGGTAGTCGCTGGTGATGTACGGCTCACATTCCGCCGCATTTATCACGAGAACGTCAACGGGAGTCTTTGAGGGGTCAAAATTAAGCTTGATGTGCGTTGGGAAGCCTGCACCGCCAAGACCTGTCAGACCGCTTTCCTTTACAGCGGCAATAAGGGATTTTCTGTCGTTTACAACAGGTGCTTTAAGGTCGGGGCAGAGGGTCTGTGCGCCGTCGGTTTCGATGACGGCAGCCTTACAGACGGAGCCGTTGGGGAGAAGATAGTCGATAACGTCAGTTACCGTGCCCGAAACGGATGAATGTATAGGCGCTGACATAAACGCCTCGGAGTCGCCGATTTTCTGTCCCTTTGTAACAGGGTCGCCCTTTTTCACAAGGCAGTTACAGGGTGCGCCCATATGCTGTGACATAGGGATGACCACGGTTTTAGGCAGGGGGAAATCTATGGTTTTGCAGTCCTTTGTGCCCTTGTCGTGGCTGAGGTGTATACCGTTAAGCTTGTTCATTTATTAAAACCACCCTTTCTGAGTATGATAGTAAATTTCACGCCGATTTAAGCACCTGCCGCAGCTTCGGGAACACCGCCCTCAGGACGATACCAGTGCAAATTCCTGCCGCAAGTGAGCTTGCACCGAGAACAGCGCCGTATGCAAAAACCGCACCCGTTCCCGTAATGAGCCGTGCCGCCGCAAGCTGACCTGCCGTATGGGCAAGTGCGCCGCAGACGCTTATTAAAATGTAGGAAGCCCTGGTTTTACGGAAAAGCAGAGCCGTTACCGCAAATGCCGCAAGCCCTCCGCACATTGACATCATTCCTGCCGTCGCCCCTCTTGTAAGCAGAACGAACGCCCCTTTAAGCAGAGTAAGCAGAAATGCCGACGGCAGGTTTATGCTTAAAATTGCCGCCATTATAACTATGTTTGCAAGTCCGATACGAAGCCCCGCAGGGAGAAATGCCGAAAACAGACTTTCCACCCAGTTCAGCACCGCCGATACCGCAAACAGCATCCCCATCACCGCAATATATCTTGCAGGCGATGTGTTTTCGGGTCTTAAACTTTTCTTCATCGTAATATCACATCTAAATTATCATCATAGTCGGTACTGTTTTCTATGATAACAGCCGCCTTGTTGGGTACGCAGATTATCGCTTCCCCGTTCCTTGAAATTTTTCCTGTACGCATACAGGTCATATCGCCGCAGTTGCTTTCCGAAACATAAATTTCCCCGTTCTCAACCGTGAATTTCATACCATACAACTCATAAAATTCATAAACTCCGTCCTTTTCCAGAGACACTCTTTCAACAAGCAGACCCTCGAATTTTATCACAGCTTCGGCAGGGATTTTTGCTTCTTTTGCCGTAAGCTCAGGCACAAGCAGACCTGCCGTTACCACCGCCGCAATAAGCAGTATTATGATAATATCCTTTAATTTAAACAGCTCTCTGTCATCCTGCATAA
Source organism: Oscillospiraceae bacterium (assembly GCA_017408395.1). Lineage (GTDB taxonomy): Bacteria > Bacillota > Clostridia > Oscillospirales > Ruminococcaceae > UMGS363. The sequence continues at coordinate 21,952 of JAFQUQ010000039.1, read as the reverse complement.
GCGACCTCCCATCCCTTTTCGGCAGTAAAGCCGCCGCAGTCGGTATAGATCTTGCCGTCAGCGTCTATTGCAATGACTTGAAAATCCTCGTCGGCAAGCCACTTGCTTAAGCTTTCCGTGCCCTGTATGAAAATCAGGGTGGAGAGGTAATCGGACTTAAAGCCGCCGTCCTCGGCATCGGCAGGTAAAATCACCGTCACCGAGCTTAAATCGGTTTCAACGGGTCTGCCTGTTTTCATATCGAGGATGTGGCAGTAGCGTTTTCCGTCAGCTTCAAAGTATCTTTCGTAACCGCCGCTTGTTGAAATAAATGCGGCGTCCGTTTCGATTATGCCTGCATAACCGACTCCCGAAAACGGGTCGGTAACTGCCGCACGGAACCTGCTCCCGTCTGGCTTTTCGCCGTAAAGGAGAGTGGTCGAGCTTAAATCCACCACCGCATATTCAGCGCCGCCCTCTTTAAGCAGCTTAAACGCTTCATCGCAGGCGTAACCCTTTGAAACCGCACCGAAGTCAAGCTCCATTCCCTCGGGGAAATCCTCGTCGGGAGAATTTATCATGGTGTCAAGCGCCGCCTGAATGTCCTCATCATCGGGCACTCTCGGATCATAGTTGGTTGAAATTCCCCATAGATCCGTAAGCGCACCGCAGGTCACGTTTATATCATCGCCGTAGATTTCGTTTAAGGCAAACGCCTTTTCATAGCAGACACTTCCTATGTCCCTTCTGATAATGTACTCGGGTTTATCATTGTAATAACGCGATAAATCTTCTTCAATGTTATAAAGCCCGTTCACAACATCGTTGAACACATCCTCGCTTCCGCCTACGGTGTAATTTACATAGGTGTCAAAAAGGAAGTCGTTGTAGGTATGCGGCTTTCCCGCATAGCTTAAAGAGCAGGAGCCAAGGGTCAGAGCCGCACACGCCGCCGCAGTAATTTTAAGGATTTTATTTCGCCGCATAAGACTCACTCCCTTTGGTTTACATAGCTTAAAATTCTGTCGGCTTCCGTTCTGTCCATAAATTTTACGAAAGGTGCGGCTTTTTCTTTGCTTGCGTTACAGCCGCAGACGCCGTAAAATACCGTGTCCCTTGCGTTTGTCTTGTTCCGGTCGTGGAAAAGCTCACTGTTTATGTGAGAGCCGATCTCGCAGTCTATGAGCACCGTCTGAGCGTGGTCACGCCACGGTCTGCCAAGATAAACCGTGCCTTCGGGACAGTTCCCCGTAAATCGGCAGCGGTTGAAGATGTAGCCGTATTTTTCGCCCTTGTAGGTAGAAGCGGCGGTAACGTAGCCGTTTATTTCCTTGCCGCAGTCAAGGGAGAAAAGCTCACATTCCTCGAAGTAAGCGGCGGCGCATCCGAAGATGAAATCCACCTCGCCCTCTATGTAACAGCGGCGGTAAAAATGCCGTCCCGTCTTACGCTGTGCAAACTCCGTAGGACCTTTGAAGCCGCCCTTTTCCACCTCCTTAAAAGGCAGAGGACCTGTGAAAAGGGTGTCCTGATGTCCGAGAAAGCGGCAGTTTTCAAAGGTGAGGTTATCCCCCTCTGCGTAAACTGCAACCGCCTGCCCCACATCTGCGCCGAAGCCTGCCGTGTTTGCGACGGTGATATTTTTACAGATAAAATTATCCGTGTTCACAAGCATTGTGTATGAACGGAACGTACCCAGCTTTCCGCCGTCCTCACAGGGAATTTTTGCGTATAAGCCGTATTCGATGACGGTGCGGTGCTTATCCTCGCCAATAAGGGTCAGCCACTCTGTGAGAATTTCCACACGCTCTCTGTACACTCCGTTTTTAATGTATATCACATCATCGGGGGAAGCGTGCCTTACCGCCTCGTTTACGGAAGTAAAATCTCCCCTTCCGTCGGGTGAGACCGTTATCATCGGCTGTCCCCCCTTTGGTTTATGTACTTTTTCCTTATCCTTGCCGTAACTATAACAGCAACTATCACTGCAAGCACGCCTACGGAAATGTTGCTTACCATCATTACGATACCTGCGCTTTCACTGCCGAAATCGGTGTAATTCTGCAGATACCACAGCACGGGCACTCTGAAAACGAGTATCCTCGCACCGTTTAAAAGAAGGGTAAGCTTTGTGTAGCCGTAGCCGTAAAGCAGAGCCATTACAGCGGCGTTCATACCGAGGGTTATAAGTCCTAAGAATTCGTACTGTGTAACGTTTCTGATAAGCGCCCTGAAGCTGTCGTCGCCCCCTGCGAAAAGTCCGCATATGGGGTCAAGGAGCAGCATTATTATACCGAGGAAAACCGCCCCCACCGCTACACATATTATAAATGTCTTTTTGAATGCGTCCAGCGCTCTTTCGTGCTTTCCTGCGCCGATGTTCTGGCTTATTACCGAAGCGCCGCCCTCCTGAAAGCCGTTCTGCAATGAGGTGGGCAGACCGCTTATGTTGTTTGAAACACCAAGCGCTCCTACCGTATCGTCGCCGTAGCGTGTGCACATTGAGTTTACGATAAGCTTGCCGTAAGCAAACGCCGCACGCTCCGCAATTACGGGAAATGCGGTCTTTATAATCGGAGCCGCCGTGTTTCCCCTGAAGCTTATTGCAGAAAAGGAAAAGCCGAAGGGACTTTCCTTGTCGCAGATATTCCGCAGGGCAAAGATGAATAAAATTGCCTGGGAAATCAGCGTTGCCGCCGCTATCATTATTATGCCGCCGTTCATCACGTAGATGAAAAATGCCGTCAGCCCGAATTTGATAAGCAGCACCACCGTGTTTAATCTTAAAATGAGCTTTGAATTGCCCCTTGCCCTTTCAACGGCTATATAGACCGAGTTGAAGAAGTTTAAGACAAGGGCCGGAAGCTCCACGGCGAAATATTTTGTGCCTATGGAAATCATATTTTCCGTAGTTCCGTTCAATCTTAAAAAGCCTTCCGCAAAGGGTATTATGCAAAGCACTATTCCGCCCACAATTCCGCAGACGGCATAAACCGTGCTCACTCTCTTCTTTACAAGAACATAATCCCCTGCGCCGTATGCCTCGCTTATTTTCATACCGCCGCCGATGGCGATACCCGTTCCCACGGCGGAAATAAGGAAGCTTATCTGTGAGATGTAGGCGATGGATGAAACCGCCCCTGAGCTTATGTGCGCCGCCATTATGGTGTCGAGAATTTTAAGTATGTGCATAAGCCCCTGATATACCATAAGCGGCAGGGACACATAAAGCACTACCTTCCACATATTCCCGTTCAGCGCAAATTCACGGAAACGCTCATCCTTTTCCGACGCTTTTGTTCTGATTTCTGCCATAATTTTAAATGAGCACCTCTGCTGCTTACGATTAAATTTGCGCCGCACCCTAAGGAGAAAAAGTGCGGCGCTTTATTGGAGTAATGGGTCAGCTGAAATTAAAGTATCTCTTGGCGTTTCCGTAGGAAATATCAGCCGCAATTTCGCCGAGAGTTTCAATATCATCGGGGAATTCTCCGTTTTCAGCAAGCTCGCCGAGAAGATTGCAGAGTATGCGTCTGAAATATTCGTGACGTGGGTATGAAAGGAAGCTTCTTGAGTCGGTAAGCATTCCTACAAAGCCTGCAAGATAACCAAGATTGCCCAGTGAGATAAGCTGGTCACGCATACCTGTCTTGTGGTCGTTGAACCACCAAGCGGAGCCGTGCTGTATCTTGCTTACTGCCTCGGAGCTCTGGAAGCAGCCGAGAATTGTATCAATCGCCTGATTATCGTTAGGATTAAGGCTGTAAATTATTGTTTTGGGAAGTGAACCGTCACATTCCAGTGCGTTGAGGAAATCCGCTGTTTCAGAGGACGGTGCGTAGTTGTTTATGCAGTCATAGCCTGTATCGGGACCAAGCTTTTCAAACATACGGCTGTTGTTGTCACGCTTTGCGCCGTAGTGAAGCTGGAGCACCCAGCCCATTTTATAGTATTCCTTGCTGCAGAAGAGCATAAACATTGTCTTGTAGCGTTTAACGTCGTCAGCTGTAAGCTGGCCGCCGTTCATCTTCTTTGAGAATATCTCCTCGATTTCGTTTTCGGAAGCGGGAGCATAGTAAACGTACTCCAAAGCGTGGTCGGAAACACAGCACTTCATATCGTTGAAGAAAGCCATTCTCTTTACGAGAGCTTCCTTAAGTGAAGCAAAGCTGTCGATTTTAACGCCGCTTACCTCGGAAAGCTTTGCAATATAGTCGGCAAAGTCCTTCTTTTCGATGTTCATTGCCTTATCGGGACGCCACGCAGGGTACACCTTTGTTTCAAAGCTGCTGTCTGCGGCGATGATTTTATGCCATTCAAGAGAGTCAACAGGGTCGTCGGTTGTGCAGATTACTTCAACGCCCGACTGCCTGATCAGACCTCTTACGGTCATACCGTCCTCGGCAAGCTTCTTGTTGCAGAGCTGCCATACTTCCTCGGCTGTGCTGCCGTTTAAAACGCCCTGGTAGCCGAAGTAGCGCTGGAGTTCAAGGTGGCTCCAGTGGAGAAGTGGATTGCCCACAGCCTTGCCTACGACTTCAGCCCATTTCTGGAACTTTTCCCTGTCGGAAGCGTCGCCTGTGATATACTTTTCATCAACGCCTGCCGAACGCATAAGACGCCATTTGTAATGGTCGCCGCCCAGCCATACCTGTGTGATGTTTTCAAACCTTCTGTCCTCGGCAATTTCCTTGGGATTGATGTGGCAGTGGTAGTCGATGATAGGCTGCTTTGAAGCGTAATCCTCAAAAAGCTTTACAGCCGTCGGTGTTGACAGGAGAAAATCCTTGTCCATAAACTTTTTCATAATATTGTTCCTTTCCTATTTTATTTTAAAATCGGTAGTTGCTCTTTCAACTATTTCTGCGGAGAAAACCGTCCTTTTCGGCACGGACTTGTCTTCCGCAAACACGCTCATAAGCGTGGAAACACAGTGGCGGCAGAGCACCTCAAGCTTATTGTCAACAGAGGTCAGCTCAGGCTCGCAGCACTCGGATATGTCAAAATTGTTGTACCCTGCAACAAAAAGGTCGTCGGGTATCGAAAGACCGCTTTCCTTTGCGTATTTGAGCACGCCTACGGAAATAATGTCGTCAGCGGCGATTATACCGTCAAACTTCACGCCCTTCTTTGCAAGGTCGCTTACTATCTTCTTTGCCCCCTGAACGGAAACGTTGTGGGAGTCAATGAAAACGATCCTGTCTTTTTTGATAGGAATACCTGCGTCCTTTAAAGCGTCCGTAAAACCGCCCAGCTTCTTCATTCCGCTGTATGAACGGGAGTTGTAGAGGTAAACAAGCTTTTTTCTGCCGTTGTTTATAAAGCTTGTTGTAACCTCGTAGATAGCCGCACGGTCGTCACAGAGGGTACTGTATATATTAGGTGCGTTGAGCACACCGTTTACAAGCATTACGGGAACCGTAGCAGCGGCGTTTCTTATGTAATCGTTCATTTCATCGTTGAATTCAACATAGTTTGAACCGACAAGTATAACAGCGTCAACTCTCTTTGAAAGAAGCTGGTCCATACATTTCACCTTGACGTCGTGGTCGTAGCCTGTACAGAGCAGCAGGGAGTCGTAGTTGTTCTTTCTCAGGTCCTGTTCTATATAGTATACCGCACGTGCAAGATAGGGGTCGGAGGAGTCGGCGCACATTATGCCGATGGTCTTCATAGTGTTCAGACCAAGACCTCTTGCAAAAACGTTGGGGGTATACCCTGATTCTTCGATTGCCGCAAGCACCTTCGCCCTTGTCTTTTCGCTTACGCTGGCGCTTCCGTTGATTACCCTTGAAACAGTTGCTATGGATACACCTGTTTTTTTGGAGATGTCGTAGATGTTCACAATAATTTCCTTTCCGTTGGATTTATATTAAAATGTAAACAGAACGAAAGTCTGCAATCGCTGTCTGCACTTAATATGTAAGCGCTTACAGCTACTTCTTGATTTATTATAATGCTGTAATGTAATAAAATCAAGGGCTTTTTTAAATAATTGTTAATACCATACAAAAAATCATTAAAAAATTGTCATTGTGTATGAAAGTGTTGAAAAATTGTTGACTTTTTGGTGCAATGAGATTATAATTCAAATTGTAAGCAGTTACATTGTAAGAAATTTGACATAATTAGTTAAGCGTATTTCGATATTTTATCCTTTTATATTCTTCACCATCTTCTTCCAAAGCGTTTGCTTTAAATGCGTAATTCATTAATGCAGCTTGAGTTACGCATTTAACTCAACGCTCCCTTGTAAGCGCTTACACAAAACAAAATCAATAAAGCTGACAAGCTGAAATATATTACAAACTACATATTAAAAGGAGTATAGCCGTGAAAGCAATTAACGAAGTGATTTTAGAAAAGAAGGAACGTCCCATAAAGGCAGTTCAGTTCGGAGAAGGCAACTTCCTGAGAGCTTTCGTGGACTATATGCTGGATATTTTAAATGATGAAACGGATTTCAACGGAAGCACGGTCCTCATCAAGCCTATCCAGTTCGGCTCCGTTGAACAGTTTGCAAAGCAGAACAACCTCTACACCGTTTATTTGAGAGGTCTTGAAAACGGCAGGGAGACTATTAAGAAAAGAGTTATAACAAGCATCAGCAAGACCGTTGCGGCTCACGAGGACTACGAAGAATATGCCGCACTTGCAAAGCTTGATACATTAAGATTTGTAATCTCAAACACCACTGAGGCAGGCATCGTTCTCAACCTTGAAGATAAGCTTGAAATGACACCGCCTGCAAGCTACCCCGCAAAGCTTGCAAAGTTCCTCTATGAACGCTACAAGCACTTCGGCGGCGATAAGGAAAAGGGTCTCATCATTCTCCCTGTTGAGCTTATCGACAACAACGGCAGGGAGCTTGAAAAATGTGTAAAGGCACTTGCTGAAGCGTGGAACCTTGAAAGCGGTTACATAAACTGGCTGGATGAAGCCTGTGTGTTTGCAAGCACTCTGGTAGACAGAATAGTTACAGGCTATCCAAGAGATGAAGACCGGCAGATTTTCGAGGAATTCGGCTACGAAGACAAGCTCCTGGTTACAGGCGAGCCTTTCGCTCTGTGGGTAATCGAATCCGACCGTGACATCAGCGGCGAGCTTCCTTTTGAAAAGGCAGGGCTCCCTGTTATATTTACAGACAATCACAAGCCTTACAAGCAGCGTAAGGTAAGAATTCTGAACGGCGCTCACACTTCATTCGTGCTTGCTTCCTATCTTGCAGGCAACGATTACGTGGGACAGTCAATGGACGATGAAACCGTGTTCGGCTTTATGAAGTCCACCATCTTCGATGAAGTCATCCCGACTCTTGACCTTCCCGAAAAGGAGCTTAACGAGTTTGCAGAGGCTGTTATCGACAGATTCAGAAACCCGTTCATCAAGCACTCACTGCTGGCTATATCACTTAACAGCGTTTCCAAGTGGAAGGCAAGATGTATGCCAAGCTTTACCGAATACGTAAAGAGAAAGGGTGCACTTCCAAAGCACCTGACCTTCTCACTTGCTTCACTCATCGCTTTCTACTGCGGAAGCGAGATCCGTGACGGCGCTCTCATCGGTAACAGAAACGGTGAAGAGTACCTCATTAAGGATGACGGCTTTGTACTTGAATTCTTCGCAAAGAATTCCTCCCTCCCCGCTGAGGAGCTTACAAAGCTTGTACTTGAAAACACTGCCTTCTGGGGCGAAAATCTTGCGGAATACCTTGATGCGCAGGAAGTTGTAAGCGCTTACATTTCCGACATAAGAGCCCTTGGTATGAGAAAGGCTATGGAAAAGAATTTCGGATAAGGAGTTCATATCGTGGATATTATTAAGATTAATGAGAATGATAATGTCGCAGTTGCTGTAAAGGCAATGAAAAAAGGTACTATTATAAATGTTGACGGCAGAAGCATTGAAGTGCTCCAGAGAATTCCTGAGGGTCACAAGATCGCTATAAAGCCTATCGCAGACGCAACACCCGTTATAAAGTACGGCTACCCCATCGGAAACGCTTCCGCTGACATAAAGCCGGGCGAATGGGTACATACTCACAACCTTAAAACAGCGCTTTCGGGTCTTGTTGATTACAACTACGAGCCCGTTCATTCACGCAGACGCCACGATGAAACAGTTCCTCTCCAGTATGACGGCTACGTTAGAGAAAACGGCAGCACAGGCACAAGAAATGAAGTCTGGATCGTTCCTACCGTCGGCTGTGTAAACGGAATTGCAAGAGAGCTTGAAAAAAGAGCCGCTTCACTTGTTAAGGGCTCAATCGAAGCAATAGCTTCCTTTGCTCATCCATACGGCTGCTCACAGCTTGGTGAGGATCAGGAAAACACAAGAAAGATACTTGCAGATATAATTAATCACCCTAACGCAGGGGGCGTGCTTGTTCTCGGTCTCGGCTGCGAAAATACGGGTATCGAGGTTTTAAAGGAATACATCGGTGAATATGATGAAAGGCGTGTAAAATTCCTTAAATGTCAGGACACCGAAAATGAGCTTGAAGACGGTATGAAGCTCCTTGAAGAGCTTGTTGACTATGCAAGCAGGTTTGAAAGAACAAAAATCAGCGCAGGAAAGCTTATCGTCGGCTTGAAATGCGGCGGCTCGGACGGCTTCTCGGGAATTACAGCAAACCCTCTTGTAGGACGCTTCTCCGACCTCCTTGTTGAACAGGGCGGCACCACGATCTTAACGGAAGTCCCCGAAATGTTCGGCGCTGAAACAATTTTAATGAACAGAGCAAAGGACGAAAAGGTATTCGATGATACCGTAAGTCTTATCAATAACTTTAAATGCTACTACGAGGACGCAGGTCAGCCTATTTACGAAAACCCCTCCCCCGGAAACAAGGCAGGCGGTATTTCAACACTTGAAGACAAGTCTTTGGGCTGTACTCAGAAATCAGGCACAAGCGAAGTGCAGGGCGTTCTCGAATACGGCGAAAGAGTCAGGGAAAGCGGTCTGAACCTTCTTTCCGCTCCGGGCAACGACCTTGTTGCTTCAACTGCTTTAGCCGCTTCGGGCGCACAGGTCATCCTCTTTACAACAGGCCGAGGCACTCCCTTCGCTTCACCTGTTCCCACCATCAAGATTTCAAGCAATACCCCTCTCGCTGACAAGAAATCCAACTGGATTGACTTCAACGCAGGTCCTATTGCTGAAGATAAAACCATTGACGATTTAGCAAGACTTCTCCTTGCATACGTTCTCGAAGTTGCTTCGGGCAAGAAGGTAAAGAGCGAAATCTACGGCTATCGTGATATGGCAATTTTCAAAAAAGGAGTTACTCTGTAATGAATTCTGTAATTGAAGAAATTTCTAAAATAGGCATAGTTCCTGTAATTGCGCTTGACGACGCTAAGGACGCTGAACCTCTTGCAAAGGCTCTCTGCGAAGGCGGTCTTCCTTGTGCGGAAATCACTTTCAGAACCGCTGCTGCTGAAGAAAGCATCAGAATTATGGCTGAAAAGTTCCCTGAAATGCTTGTAGGCGCAGGCACCGTTCTTACAACAGAACAGGTTGACAGAGCTGTAAACGCAGGCGCAAAGTTTATCGTAAGCCCGGGCCTTAATCCTAAGGTGGTTGCTTACTGCACATCAAAGAATATCCCTATCGTTCCGGGTTGTGCAAACCCAAGCGATGTTGAACAGGCTATCGAGCTTGGTCTTGACGTTGTAAAGTTCTTCCCTGCCGAAGCTGCAGGCGGTCTTAATATGATCAAGGCAATGAGCGCACCTTACACATCCGTAAAGTTTATGCCGACAGGCGGTATCAACGCAAACAACCTTATCGACTACCTCAACTTCAATAAGATCGTTGCCTGCGGCGGCTCCTGGATGGTAAGCAAGGATATGGTTTCCGCCGGCGAATTCGACAAGATCGCCAAGCTTACAAACGAGGCTGTTACAAAGATGCTTGGCTTTGAGCTTAAGCACATCGGCATCAACGAAAACGATGAAGCTTCCGCACAGTCCGACGCTGAAAAGTTCGACTCAATCTTCGGCTTCACAAAGAAGGACGGCAACAGCTCCGTATTCGCAGGTACTGCAATCGAGCTTATGAAGTCCCCTTACCTCGGCAAGAACGGTCACATTGCTATCGGCACAAACTACATCGAACGTGCTGTTTACCACCTTGAAAAGCGTGGGGTTGAGTTTGACAACGACACCGCAAAGCGTGACGCAAAGGGCAATCTCAAGGCAATTTACTTAAAGGGTGAGATCGGCGGCTTCGCTGTACACCTTGTTCAGAAATAAATCCCACTACATTCAGAAAGGTTGATTTAAAATGTCCAAAAAAGTTGTAACCTTCGGTGAACTTATGCTCAGACTTGCTCCTGAAGGATATTACAGATTCGTTCAGGCTGACAAGTTCGGCGCAACATACGGCGGCGGCGAGGCTAACGTTGCAGTTTCTCTTGCAAACTACGGCTACGACGCTAAGTTCGTTACAAAGCTCCCTAAGCACGAAATCGGTCAGGCTGCCGTAAACTCTCTCAGAAAGTACGGCGTTGACACTTCATACATCTCCAGAGGCGGCGACAGAGTTGGTATCTACTACCTCGAAAAGGGCGCTTCCCAGAGACCTTCAAAGGTTATTTACGACAGAGCAGGCTCTTCAATCTACACTGCTTCCAAGTCCGACTTCAACTGGGACGAAATCTTTGACGGCGCAGAATGGTTCCACTTCACAGGTATCACTCCCGCACTCAACGATGACGTTGCTGCAATCTGCCTCGAAGCTTGTAAGGCTGCCAAGGAAAAGGGCGTTATGATAAGCTGCGACCTTAACTACCGCAACAAGCTCTGGTCCAAGGAAAAGGCAGGTCAGGTAATGGGCGAGCTCTGCAAGTACGTTGACGTTTGCATCGCTAACGAAGAAGACGCAGGCGACGTTTTCGGCATCAAGTCCGAAGGCACAGACGTTACAGCCGGCGAAGTCAACCACGAAGGCTACAAGTCAGTTGCCAAGCAGCTTGCTGACAGATTCGGCTTCAAGAAGGTTGCGATCACTCTCAGAACTTCCATCTCCGCTAACGACAACAAGTGGGCTGCAATGCTTTACGACGGCAATGACTACTACTTCAGCAAGAGCTACCTTATGCACATCGTTGACCGTGTAGGCGGCGGCGACAGCTTCGGCGGCGGTTTAATCTACGCTTGCCTCGAAAATATGGAACCACAGCAGATAATCGAATTCGCAGTTGCTGCAAGCTGCCTTAAGCACAGCATCGAAGGCGACTTCAATATGGTTTCCGTTGATGAAGTTATGAAGCTTGCAGGCGGCGACGCTTCAGGCCGTGTACAGAGATAAGCAAAGGAGATTTTTTAATGGAACTCAGAACAGCAGCGTCCCCTAAGGACGTTAAACACTACGATACTGCAAGACTCCGTGAGGAATTCCTCATTGAAGACCTCTTCAAAGCTGACGAAATCAAGACAATTTACAGCCACATCGACAGAATCATTATCGGCTCCGCAGTTCCTACATCAAAGACACTTGTCCTCACAGCAGGCGATGAGCTCCGTGCTGAATATTTCCTCGAAAGAAGAGAAATGGGCGTTATAAACATCGGCGGCAAGGGCAAGATCACAATCGACGGCACAGTTTACGAGCTGGGCTACAAGGACGGCATTTACATCGGTATGGGCTCAAAGGACATCTCCTTTGAAAGCGATAACGCAGACGAGCCTGCTAAGTTCTACTTCAACAGCGCTCCTGCTCACAAGACTTACCCTACCGTTCTCATTACTCCCGATTCAATCAAGCCTGAAAACAAGGTTGAGCTTGGTTCACTTGAAGAATCAAACCACAGAGTTATCAATAAGTACATTCTTCCCGGTCAGGTTGAAAGCTGTCAGCTTGTAATGGGTATGACTTCTCTTAAACCGGGCAGCGTTTGGAACACAATGCCTTGCCACACTCACGACAGAAGAATGGAAGTTTACCTCTACTTCGAGCTTACAGATGACGCAGTAGTTTTCCACTACATGGGCGAGCCAACCGAAACACGCCACATCGTTATGAGAAACGAAGAAGCTGTAATCTCACCAAGCTGGTCTATCCACAGCGCTTCAGGCACAAAGGCTTACACCTTCATCTGGGGTATGGTCGGCGAAAATCAGGCGTTCAATGATATGGACCCTGTTGCTATGAAGGACATCAGATAAGGAGGACGATAAAAAATGAATTTTTCCGAACAGTTTTCACTCAACGGTAAAATTGCTCTCGTAACGGGTGCTTCCTACGGTATCGGCTTTGCAATCGCTGAGTCACTTGCCGCAGCAGGCGCAAAGATCGTATTCAACGACATCAAGCAGGAGCTTGTTGACAAGGGTCTTGAAGCTTACAAGGCAGCAGGCATCGACGCTAAGGGTTATGTCTGCGACGTTACAGACGAAGACCAGGTAAACAGCATGGTTGCTGACATTGAAAAGGAAGTCGGCGTTATTGACATTCTCGTAAACAATGCGGGTATCATCAAGAGAATCCCGATGTGCGAAATGTCCGCTGCTGAATTCAGACAGGTCATCGACGTTGACCTCAACGCACCTTTCATTGTTGCAAAGGCTGTAATCCCTTCAATGATAAAGAAGGGTCACGGCAAGATCATCAACATCTGCTCAATGATGTCCGAGCTCGGCCGTGAAACAGTTTCCGCTTACGCTGCTGCAAAGGGCGGACTTAAGATGCTCACAAAGAATATTGCTTCCGAATACGGCGAGTTCAATATTCAGTGCAACGGTATCGGTCCCGGCTACATCGCTACACCTCAGACTGCTCCTCTCAGAGAAGTTCAGCCTGACGGCTCCAAGCATCCGTTCGACCAGTTCATCATCGCCAAGACACCTGCTGCAAGATGGGGTAATCCCGAAGATCTGGGCGGTCCTGCGGTATTCCTTGCATCCGACGCTTCAAACTTCGTAAACGGTCACATCCTTTACGTAGACGGCGGTATCCTCGCTTACATCGGTAAGCAGCCTAAATAACCACGGTACTCTTACAGCTTAAGCTGTATGGTATATAAATTTTAAATTTGATTTAAAGGAGAAATTTTTTATGCGCATGAAAAAAGTTCTCGCAGGCATTATGAGCGTTTCTATGCTCGCTGCACTTACTGCTTGCGGCACAAAAACAACTGACGAAGGCACAACAACAACTGCTGGCGGCAACGATGCTGCTGCAACAACTGCTGCTGCAGACGGCGGCGCTGCTGAACCTGTTGAAACAGCAGCTCCTGCTTCAGGCGAAGACGTTACAATCAAGTTCTCTTGGTGGGGCGGCGACTCCAGACACGAAGCTACACAGAACGCTGTTAACGCTTTCATGGAAAAGAACCCTAACATCAAGGTTGACGTTAACTTCGGTGCATGGTCCGGCTGGGAAGACTCCATGTCCACATCCTTCTACGCAGGCACAGCTCCTGACGTAAACCAGATCAACTGGAACTGGATCACAAACTACTCCTCCGACGGAAGCATCTTCCTCGATATGAACAAGGTTTCCAACACATTCGACCTTACACAGTACAGCCAGGCTGCTCTTGATCAGTGTACAACAGCAGGCGAACTCCAGGCTATCCCTGTTTCCATGACAGGCCGTATCTTCTACTGGAACGAATCTACATTTGCTAACGCAGGCGTTGCAGTTCCTACATCCCTCGAAGAACTCTACGCTGCAGGCGAAGCATTCAAGACAAACCTCGGTGATGACTACTACCCACTCGCTCTCGGTGAATACGACAGAATGATCCTTATGGTTTACTACCTCGAATCCGTATACGGCAAGGCTTGGGTTGTTGACGGCCAGCTCAACTACACAGCAGAAGAAATTGCTAAGGGTCTTGAATTCATCGACTCCCTCGAAGAAAAGCACGTAACACCTACAATCGCTACAATCCTCGGCGACGGTGCTGAATCCCTCGATAAGAACCCTAAGTGGATGGAAGGCAAGTACGCTGGTATCTTTGAATGGGATTCCTCTGCTTCCAAGTTCAACTCTGCTCTTAACGAAGGCCAGACACTCGTTGTAGGCGACTACTTCAAGGATATGGGCGACTACCAGGGTGGTTACTCCAAGGTTTCCCTCGCATTCGCTATCACAGAAACAACTCCATACCCAACAGAATGTGCAATGCTTATGCAGTACCTCCTCAACGATCCTGAAGGTACAGCTATCATGGCTTCCGAACGTGGTATCCCACTCAGCGCAGCTGCTAAAGAAAACTGCCTCTCACAGGGCCTCCTCAACGAAATGGTTGCTGAAGCTAACGGCAAGGTTCTTGACTGGGTACAGTTCCCACTCGATACACAGTTCGAAAACTCCAAGCTCAAGGGTAACCCTGACGGCGTTTACTACGATGCTCTCGGCGGTCTCAGCTATGACGAATATGACTACGCTACAGCTGCTCAGATCCTCATCGATGGTATCTCCGACGTTCTTGCAGGCTAATTAAAAAGACCTCACTGAACCACATTTTCATAAAAATCCGACTCTTTCACCGTCCCATACGGGGCGGTGACGGGTATGTCGGAACAAGAAAAGCTGAGCTTTCCTTAATGAGCACCATATCACCGTATATGATGTTCATCAAGCAAAACTCAGAAAGGGATAGGGAAAAATGTCAGAGCTAAACTATATCAACCAGTTCCTTGACAATTATCAGCACTATAAAGACTACTGGAACTATGAAGACGGCTGTGTTCTGATGGGCTGTCAGCAGCTTTATCAGGCGACTTCCGACAGGAAATACCTGAATTTTATTCTGGATTATCTTGACCCGCTTATTACGGAAGACGGCGTTATCACAAACTTTGAATTCGGCAAGCACAACATTGACGGCTTCAACGCAGGCAAGGTGCTCTTTCTTGCTTACGATGAAACCAAAAACGAAAAGTACAGAAAAGCCATCGACTTTCTGATTAAAAATCTTATGGAACAGCCCCGTACAAAGGAAGGCAACTTCTTCCATAAGGCTATTTACCCCAATCAGGTGTGGCTTGACGGACTCTATATGGCGCAGCCCTTTTATATGGAGTACGAAACAAAGTACAACAAGAAGGAAAACTACAATGACATTCTGAACCAGTTCAGAAACGTCAGAAAATATATGTATAACCCCGAAAAGAAGCTTTCCTACCACGGCTACGACGAAGCAAAGATACAGCCCTGGGCAGACAAAGCAACAGGCCTCTCCCCTAACTTCTGGCTCAGATCAATGGGCTGGTACCTGATGGCGCTTATCGACGTTATCGATAATATGTCAGAGGAAATTTACGAACAGTACCGTGAATACTGTGACCTTTTCAAGGAAACTATCGACGGTATCCTTCAGTATCAGGACAAGGAAACAGGTCTTTTCTATCAGGTCATTGACCATGCGGAGACAGAGGGCAATTACACTGAAACATCAGGCTCTGCAATGGTTGCATATGCGGTTATGAAGGCTGCCCGTCTTGAAGTTATAAGCCGTGAAAAGTACGAAGACCTGGGCGTTGGTATCTTCGACGGCATCGTTAAGGAAAAGCTTAAGGACGGCAGGCTTACAGACATCTGCTGGGTTGCAGGCTTAGGTCCCGGCGAACAGCGTGACGGCAGCGTTGAATACTACCTTTCCGAAAAGATAGTAAGCGATGATTCAAAGGGCGTCGGACCGTTTATGATGGCATACGCACAGAAGCTTATGCTTAAAAATTGATTATTGTGGAGGTTAATATGGCTACTAAAACTTCAAATCCTAATTCGCCGACAAAATTCCAGAAGTTCTTCCGTAATAACTACGGCTTCCTGTTTGTTTTGCTCTGGCTTGTAGGTTTCTCTGTTTTCAGACTTTATCCGTTCATCTCATCCCTCATTTACAGCTTCTCCGACTTCAACCTTTTCAAAGGCATAAGCGAATGGGGTCTTATGAACTATCAGGAGATCTTCGCTAACAAGAAGATTATGAGCTCCCTGGGCATCACATTCTCCTACGCATTCGTAACAGTTCCTCTTAAACTGGCGTTTGCTCTCTTTATCGCTTACATCCTCAACTATAAGATCAAGGGCGTAGGCTTATTCAGAACAGCATACTACATTCCTTCCATCCTCGGCGGCTCCGTTGCTATCGCAGTTCTCTGGAAGGCACTGTTCCGTGACGAAGGTCTTATCAATGCAGTAATCAGAACATTCGGCGGCGAAGGCGTAAACTGGCTTGCTGAACCTGACTATGCGCTTTTCATCATCTCTCTCCTGAGAGTATGGCAGTTCGGTTCTGCCATGGTTCTTTTCCTTGCTGCTCTTAAGGGCGTATCCGTTGAGCTTTACGAAGCTGCTACAATCGACGGTGCAAGCAAGGCAAGACAGTTCTTCAGCATTACCGTTCCTCTTATCACACCTGTTGTATTCTACAACCTTGTAACACAGCTCTGTCAGGCATTCCAGGAATTCAACGGTCCGTACATCATTACACAGGGTGGTCCTCGTGGTGCTACAACACTCTTATCGCTCCTCATCTACAACAGAGCGTTCCAGGACTACGAAATGGGTATGGCAAGCGCAATGGCATGGGTACTCTTCGTTATCGTAATGGTTCTCAGCCTTATCGCCTTCATGAGCCAGAAATACTGGGTATACTACGGCGACGAAAAGTAAGGAGGATTAATATATGAACTATACACAGTTACAGAAGGTCGGCACAGTTGTTAAATATATCATCCTCATTCTCGTAGGCTTTATTATGGTATATCCTCTTATCTGGATGGTCGGCGCAACTTTCAAGACCAATAACGAAATCTTCAGCAACCTCACACCGTTTACTGCACATCCTACTCTTGACGGTTACAAGAACGCAATGAACGACTACGGCGGAAAGATCAACATCTTCAAGGCTATGCTCAATACATACAGCTACGTTCTTCCTAAGGTTATCTTCACAGTAATCTCCGCAACTGTTACAGCTTACGGCTTCGGCAGATTCAAGTTTATCGGTAAGGGCGTGCTCTTCTCCGTACTTATGGCTACACTCTTCCTTCCACAGGTTGTAATGAACGTACCGCAGTTTATTCTTTACAACAAGTTCAACTGGGTTGACTCAGACCTTTATCTCCCACTCATTATTCCATCACTTTTTGCATTCGATACATACTTTGTATTTATGATCATCCAGTTCCTCAGAGGTATTCCGAGAGAACTTGACGAAGCGGCTACAATCGACGGATGTAATGCTATCCAGACACTTATTCTGGTAATCTGTCCGATGCTTAAGCCTGCTATCGTAAGCTGTGCACTCTTCCAGTTTATGTGGTCTTCAAACGACTATATGGGTCCTCTGCTTTATGTAAAGACTCCTGAAAATTATCCTGCTGCAATCTTCGTTCGTCTTTCAATGGACGCTGACACAGGATTTGAATGGAACCGTGTACTTGCAGTTTCACTTATCTCCATTATCCCATCCCTCGTTGTATTCTTCTGTGCACAGAAGCAGTTCATCGAAGGCGTTTCCGCAGGCAGCGTAAAGGGTTAATCGGAATTTCAAGACTGAATTGTTTAAGGCAGAGTTTCTTGCTCTGCCTTAAATTTATATACGGAGGTTTTTATGGACATTAAAATAATTTACACAGGTGCAAGATACGCCGTTGCCGAGCTTACAGGCTGCAACGAAGAAACTGCGGCGGCTTTTTTAAACGGAAAGGAAATCACCCTCAAACGTGACATCACCTTTATCGGCGGGCTTAAACCCGAAACTGAATACAGCCTCTCCGTTGACGGCGACTCGGTTTCTTTCAGAACGGACTATGAGTTCGTTACCCTTGACGTAAAGAAATTCGGTGCTATCGGCGACGGTTTAAACGACGATACAGTTTACATTCAGGGTGCTATTGCGGCGTGTCCCGAAAAGAGCCGTGTGCTTATTCCCAAGGGACGCTACAAGGTCACAAACCTTTTCTTGAAGAGCAACATCTCCATCGAGCTTGCAAAGGACGCTGAAATAATTGCAGACAACGAGCGTTTCAGCCACACCATTTTCCCCGGAATGATTCAAAGCTACGACGAAAAATCCGAGTACAACTTAGGCACCTGGGAGGGCAACCCTCTTAAAATGTTTGCAGGTATCGTAACAGGCGTGGACGTTGAAAACGTGACGATTTACGGCGAGGGTACGCTTTTCGGCAACGCTTCCCACGAAGACTGGTGGTACAACGAAAAGGTGATGGTGGGCGCATTCAGACCACGTCTGCTTTTCCTTAACCGCTGTAAAAATATCAACGTTTACGGCATAAACTTCAAAAACAGCCCTTCCTGGACTATCCACCCCTATTTCTCCGAAAACATCACCCTCTGCGGCATAAGCATAAACAACCCTTCCAACTCCCCCAACACCGACGGAATTGACGTAGAGTCCTGCAAAAACGTTAAAATCGAGGGCGTGCACTTTACTCTCGGCGACGACTGCATTGCTCTTAAGGCAGGCAAAATCTATATGGGCAGAAAATACCGTGTTTCCTGCGAAAATGTCCACATCCGCCGCTGTTTAATGGAAAACGGACACGGTGCGGTTACTCTGGGCAGCGAAATGTCAGGCGGCATAAAGAACGTGCTGGTTGAAAACTGCCGCTTCCGCAACACCGACAGAGGTTTAAGAATAAAGACACGCCGCGGCAGAGGCGACACCGCTGTTATCGACAGTATCACCTTCCGCCATATTGATATGGACGGAGTAAAGACGCCTTTTGTTGCAAACTGCTTCTACTTCTGCGACCCCGACGGCAGAACAAGCTACGTTCAGGACAGAAACCCTCACCCTGTTGACGAAACAACTCCTCACATCAGAAAGCTTGCATTTGAAAATATCAAGTGCAGTAACTGTCACTTTGCGGCGGCTTATTTTATGGGACTTCCCGAAAGAAAAATCAGCGAGATCTATATGAAGAACGTTGACATAAGCTTTGCTGAAAACGCTGAAAAGGGCTACGCTGCAATGCTCTGCGGAATTGATGAAATGTCACGCAGGGGTATCATTGCGGAAAATGCCGAAAAAATCACCCTTATAAACGTAAACATCAGCGGTCAGGAGGGCGACCCCGTTGAGCTTATAAATGTTGATGAAAGCGAGGTAGTTTAAAATGCAGCTTGGTATCCGTGTTCACGACGGCGAAAAGCTTCCCCTTGAGGAGCTTCTGCCTGTACTTAAAAGCCGTGGCTTCAAGTGCGGTCACATTGCTTTGTCAAAATCAATCTCACAGTACAGCGTGGGCGTTCCTGCGCTGACTCCGGGACTTGCAATGTACCTGCGTAAGCTTTTTGCGGCAAACGACCTTGATATTGCTGTGCTGGGGTGCTATCTTAATCTTGCGACTCCCGACGCAGACGCTTTAAAGTCTAACACAGAAAAATATATGGCAAACATCCGCTTCGCTTCACACCTTGGCTGCGGCGTTGTCGGCACAGAAACAGGCGCTCCCAACAAGGAGTACAGATATGAGCCTGCCTGCCACACCGACGAGGCTCTGGAAACGTTTATAACAAATCTGCGTCCCGTGGTTGAGTACGCTGAAAAAATGGGCGTTATCCTTGCCATCGAGCCTGTGTGGAAGCATATAGTTTACTCTCCGAAGCGTGCGAGAATTGTTCTTGACAGAATTTCTTCACCTAATCTGCAAATAATATTTGACCCCGTAAACTTACTGTGCTATAATAATTATAAGGACAGGGACGCTATTTTTGCCGAAGCTATGGAGCTTTTAGGCAAGGACATCGCCGTTGTCCACATCAAGGATTTTGTCGTAAAGGACAACGACCTGGTTTCCGTTGCTGCGGGACAGGGCGAGATGAATTACGACGAGATCATCAGGTTTATCAAAAAAGAAAAGCCTTACATCCATGTTACCCTTGAAAATACCGTCCCCGAAAATGCGGAGCAGTCAAGGAAGCTTATACAGTCCATCTGGGATAAGGCTTAAACCGAAAGGGAGAGTATCAATTGAAAATTTTCAGCGCTGAAAATCCTGTTTTCCGTTTTATTTCACGCATAGGCGATATGTTTATGCTGTCGTTTTTCTGGCTGATAACAAGCCTGCCTGTTATAACGCTGGGAGCTTCCACAACAGCCGCCTACGACTGTGCGTTTAAAATCCTGCGTGCGAGAGATACCAACGTTTTCAAGGATTTTTTCAAGTCCTTCAAGAACAATTTTAAACAGGCTACCGCCCTGTGGGGAATTATGCTTCCCATCGGTGCAGTTATCGCTCTGGACCTTTACTACTGGGCACAGAAAAGCGAAAGCCAGATGGCATTCTTTATGAATGCTATAAGCCTTGGTATTGCCCTGCTGTACGTTTCAACTCTGCTTTATCTTTTCCCTGTACAGGCTATTTTTGAAAATCCTGTAAAAAAGACATTGTCCACGGCATTCTTTATGGCGCTTCAGAACTGGCCCAACACCCTGCTTCTTGTGGTGGTAAGCGTGGGAATTTCCTATGTGCTGTACATTCTGCCGATCGTGCTTTATCTTTTCCTGCTTATCGGCTCAGGGGTGTTCACAATGATCTACGCTGTACGATTTCTTGTAATCTTCAGAAAGTACAATGAGGCGCTTATGCCCGACCGCCCCGAAGCTGTTGACGGTCAGGAGCTTAAGCCTGAGAAGAAGCCACGAAAGAAAAAGGTTATCAGATAACAAGACCCCATATTCGCTGAGAATATGGGGTTGTTTTTTCTGCTTAAATTTTACAGAGATAAATATAAACAAAAAATCCGAACTCGTAAGAGTTCGGATAAATTTGGCTCCCCCGATTCCCGTAAACGAGAAACTTTTTTGCTTAATTCGAGAGGAATCGTTTCCGACTCCTCCCGACAGTTGAAATTAATGACTAACCTGTCATCATAAACGTGAATTGAATTTATAAATGTGTCGACTATCCTCTGCCTGTTTTCAGCGGTTGCAAGGTTAAGCTTCTGCATATTTGAAAGCCAGAATATGACCTGTTCTTTCGTCAGGATATCTGCCTGAATTTCCTCTCGTGCAATTCTGACCTGCAAATCCGTTTTCTGTTCTTCTAGCTCGGACATTCTTTTTCTTGTGGTAGAATTGATGATACCCTGCTCCACGGCTTTCATTACATTATCAAGTGCCTGTTCAACCTCCGCCAATTCTCTCTGAAGAAGCGGAACGGTAGTATCATCCTTTTGCAGCCACTTTACTACCCTGTCTGCAAGACCTTCTATTACTTCTTCATCAAAGATGAAATCAATGGTGTTGTCGATTACCACATCTTCAATATCTTCTTTGCGTACAGCCTTTCGCTCACAACCGCACTTTTTCTTTGCCGTCACACATTTATAATAATGATACTTCTTGCCTGTCCGACCTGTGCCGCTTTCACCAACCATATATGCTCCGCAGTCACTGCACACCAGCTTGGTCGTAAGCAAGTACCTGTCATCGGATTTATAGCTTGATGGTGCATACCTGTTTCGTTCAAGTCTGCCCTGCGCCATTGCAAACAGTTCCTTTGAAATTATCGGCGGGATACCGTCGGGAACAACTATGTCCCTATACCGATATTCACCCGTATACCGTCTATTCTGCAAAATTGCGGATACGCTTGTAATTGTCATCGGCAGTTTTCGCGAAGAAAGCACACTATTATCATTGAAGAATTTTGCAATGTCTTTAAGCTGTCTGCCGTTGATGTACATTAAAAATGCTTCTTTTACAAACGGTGCGGTAAGCTCGTCAAGCTGAAAATGCTTCTTCTCGTCAATCTTGTACCCAACAGGAACATACCCGCCGTTGTACTGACATTTCAAAGCATTTTCTGTCATACCCCTGATAACTTTTTCCGAAAGCTCGGCGGAATAATATTCGGCGTAGCCTTCCAGCACAGCTTCAAGAATAATTCCCTCTGCACCCTCCGAGATTACCTCAGTTGCAGACACGACCTTTACTCCGTTCTTGCGGAGTATAGCCTTGTAGTGTGCCGAGTCATAACGG
>JAFQUQ010000038.1 GCA_017408395.1 Oscillospiraceae bacterium | reverse complement strand
GTTTGCGGTTACGCAGATAAGCCACGCCTTTGCATTTTCGTCAGCAGAGAAGCTTTCCGAGCTGTTGTAAAGCTTGAGAAATACCTCCTGAGTTATATCCTCCGCATCAGCACGGTTTTTGACATAGCTGTACGCAAGACGGAACACCGTGTGCTGAAATTTTGCCACATACTGCGTAAAAAGTGTTTTGTCTATGTTTATCATTCCTTTGCTTTTTAGTCGGTACCGAGAAACGTTTCTGTACAAAAGACAAATCAGAAAGCATTTGGGTTACACCTGATAAAATAAAATTTCATTTATTTATATTAAAATACTCCGTCGTAAATCAATACGGCGGAGTATTAGTCAGTTTAAATATGATTCTGAAGCTTGTCAACAAGTGAATGATCCTGGCTTATAAGATAAATCAGATTTCGTGCAGTGGGTGATGGAGTGCTTTTTCCTGTTTCCCAGGATTCAACAGTACGCTTTGAAACGCCAAGAATACTTGCAAAGGATTTCTGTGTCATATTAAGTTTTTTTCTTTCATCAGCAACATTTACATCAGGAAGACTTAATTTTCTTGCAATTGTTTCTGCTTTAGCAGTTCCTTTTTCATAAGCAAGAGCCTCTTCAAGACCTGTCATAATACCGGAAAAGAAATCAAATTCCTTGAAGTTCTGTTCAATTTCTTCGTTTGAAAGGGTGCTTGTAAATTTAAGTTCTCTCATATAATTCACTCCTTCTCAATTGCTTCAATAAGATTGCGGATAGCTTTTTTCTGTTCTGCATTAAGATTTTCCTGTACATTTTTAGGATATGCAAAAAGCAGATATATTTTCGACTTTTCAAAAATATCAACATATATTACTCTTCCGCCGCCGCTTTTACCACGGTTATCATTCAGGGTAATACGAAGCTTTCTTGCACCGCCTGTTCCCTCAATAACATCTCCTGCTTTTGGATTTTCAAGCAGAACCTTTTCAAGCTGTGATAAGTCTTTATCAGTAAGTCCCATAGCCTTCCAGCATTTGCGGAACGGCTCTGTATGTATAAATAATCTTGTCATTGTATCATACTCCTATCTCTATAATTATTATATACGATTTTTTCGTAGTTGTCAATATAAAAACAATTTAATCATTACTTTATGAAAAGATTGATTACAATTACATAAAAAGTGTTCCGCCACCGCAAATCTACGGTATCGGAACACTTTTTTACTATTTTTTCATAGGGTGTTATACACCGTATTTTTCCGTTTCTGATACAGAAAAAGATACAAAATTGATACAAATGCGATTTTTCTGCTCTTCTGACGTGGTTTTTCATAAAAACAAAAAAGCCTGCAAACTAAGTAGTTTACAGGCTTTGTTTGGCGGAGAAGGAGGGATTCGAACCCTCGATGAGCTATTAACCCATACACGAGTTCCAGTCGTGCGCCATAAACCGGGCTAGGCGACTTCTCCGTGTTTATTTTATGTCACCTTCAAGCGACTAGTTTATTATATCAGATACCAAATCATTTGTCAAGCACTTTTTCGAAAAAAATGCAAATTTGACAGAAAAGTATCAAAATATTTACAATTCCTACAATTAAACCGTTGAAATAAGCAAAGGTTTATGGTACAATATACAAAAGCAAGGGGTGATTATTTTGAAAAATCTTACAGATAAATACAAATTAATTAACGGAGTGGAAATTCCGTGCCTTGGATTCGGTACCTGGCAGATAGCAGGAGAGACAGCTGAAACGGCTGTTGCGGAAGCTATACGTGCGGGGTATGTACATATTGATACGGCCGCCGCATACGAAAATGAAGAATTTGTGGGTGCAGGCATAAAAAGAAGCGGAATAAAGCGTGATGAGCTGTTTCTTACAACTAAGCTGTGGAACAATGTCCGTGGTTATGATGAAACGATTGCCGCCTGTGAGGACTCGCTGAAGAAGCTGGGAACGGATTATGTTGACCTTTATCTTATACACTGGCCAAATCCGCTTAAATTCAGAAGCTGCTGGAAGGAAAAGAATGCGGAGACCTGGCGTGCCTTTGAGCAGCTTTACAAGGACGGTAAGGTCCGTGCCATAGGCGTAAGCAATTTCTGCCGCAGACACCTTGACGCTCTGTTTGAAACGGCAGAGATAATGCCGTCTGTAAATCAGATACGTCTTTGCCCCGGTGATGTGGATGACGACACCGTTTCTTACAGCAGAAGCAAGGGCATACTTCTTGAAGCGTACAGCCCCCTCGGATGCGGCAAGGCGTTTGATTCCGATGCAATAAAGGAAATTGCCGCAAAATACGGAAGAAGCGTTTCCCAGATATGCCTGAACTGGAGTCTGCGTAATGGGTTCCTGCCTCTGGCAAAGTCGGTTTCGCCTCAGCATATTGCGGAAAATGCCGATATATTTGATTTTGAGCTTGAAACAGCGGACGTGATACGTCTTAATGAGATGGAAGGCGAGTGCGGTATGCATTCAAATCCCGATGAAAAGCCTTTTTGAATTGTGCGGAGCACGGGAAATTCCTGTGCTTCGTTTTGTATATGCCTGTTGCTGTTGCAATCAGGGCAGGAATATGCTATAATTAATTAAATTTAAATTAAGGACGTATAAAATTATGAATGAAAACTTGAATATTGTGGTTGTTCAGGATACGCCCGAAGCTGAAAATGAGACGGCGGCTCAGCAGAACGTAAAAGAAAAGAAGCTGCTGCCTGTTTTTGCGGCGGTTACGCTGGTGCTGTTTATTGTGATGTTTGTTGTTATCGGTATGCTTAACTCTAAAATTTCCGACCTGAGCGAAAGGCTTGAGGAAAGCGAAGATTACATTATGGCAATGAACAGCAAGGTTTACGAATATGCCGAGCCAGACGATGTAATTCACCTTAATGATTCATTTTACGGCGATATGTGGATGCCTGTGATGGAAAATGTTCCGCTTAATACCCACGATTACACCAATCTTGTGCTTGATGAAAGAAACCGCTATGAATATTACATAAACGGTGAGCAGGCATCGGTTACGGGAATTGATGTGTCTTATCATCAGGGTAAGATAAACTGGGAAGCTGTTGCGGCGGACGGTATTGATTTTGTAATCGTCCGTGCAGGCTATCGTGGATATGAAACGGGCAGGATAAACAAGGACGAGCGTGTTGATGAGTACATAACAGGCGCTATGGCGGCAGGTCTCGACGTAGGTGCGTATTTTTATTCACAGGCTGTAACTCCTGAGGAGGCGGCTGAAGAAGCAAGATTTATGTGTGAAATTCTCAGCCCTTATGAGATCACATATCCTGTGATTTTTGACTGGGAGCTGCCTGAGGATGATACGGCAAGAACCGTTGACCTGGCTTCCGAAACCCTCAACAAATGTGCCGTAGCTTTCTGCAACGAGGTTTCTGCGGCAGGCTACACACCGATGATATACAGCGGCTTAAGAATGGCGCTGAACAAGTTTGATATGAGAGGGCTCTGCCAGTACGATTTCTGGTATGTTGAGTATAAGGACGGCTACAATCCGCCTGCGTATCCGTATCAGCTTCATATGTGGCAGTATGCAAGTGACGGCAGGGTTGACGGTATTGACGGGGATGTTGATATGAACATCAGCTTTGTTGATTACAGAAAACAGTATGACGCACTTAAAAAAGTGCTGTCCGATGAATAAATGGAGGTCGTTTGAAATGCAGGTTAAAATTTCTTCTGATAAATTAAACGTTATGATAGATTCTTTCGGTGCGGAGCTTCATTCCGTAAAGGATAATAACGGGAGAGAGTATCTCTGGCAGGCTGACGAAAATGTATGGAAGCGTCACGCTCCCGTGCTGTTTCCGTTCATATGCAACACCGCTTCTAAAAAATACACCGTAAACGGTGCGGAGTACGCTCTTGCCAATCACGGCTTTGCAAGAGACAGTGAGTTTAAGCTTGTTTGTGAAAATGAGAACAGTGCCGTATTCGGACTTGATTACAGCGAGGACAGCCTTAAAATTTATCCGTATAAATTTGCTTTGAAAATCGCATACACTTTAAACGGCAGCAAGCTTGACGTGAAGTATACCGTTGAAAACAAGGACGATAAGGATATTTTCTTCTTTATCGGCGGTCATCCTGCATTTATGTGCTGCGGTGAATTTTCTGATTATACCGTGGTTTATGAAAAGAATGAAAATATCACACAGACCTGGGAAGACGGCTCGGAAGCTGTGATTTTAAACGGAGAAAATAAGGTTTCCGTAAGCCATGAGCTTTTTGCACACGATGTGTTTATGAAGAATAAGCCTGAGTCTTCGTGGGTTGCACTGGAAAACGAAAAGGAAAATTACAGCGTAAAGCTTCACTATGACAACAGCGGATGTATTGCAGTCTGGTCGTCCTGGTTCAATGATGCCGAAAAGACGGAAAATGCGAAGTTTGTGTGCCTTGAACCGTGGAGCAGCACTCCTGTTTACTGCGATAATACGGATGAGCTTACAGAAATGCCCAATGCTGTTAAACTGTCCTGCGGCAAATCCTATGATTTTGCATATAGTGTAGAAATAGGATGATTTATTAATAAAAAAAGTGTTAAATTTAGATAAACTCTTGATTATTTCCGCAAGGTGTGTTATAATTAACAATAGGAATAATAATTTGATACGTGATATGTGTTAATAAGCACAATGAAAAGTGAGCGGGGTGAATTTTATGGCAGATATGAATTTGGGTATTCCAAAGGACAGCGAAATTATCGTTGAGGTTATTCCAAAGAATACAGAAGCTTATGTTACCGTGCTTCCTCCCGAAAACGGCGGAGCAGATGTCAAAAAGCAGGAAATTCTTGATGCGCTTAAGGCGAGCAACGTTGTTTTCGGCATAAAAATGGACGTTGTTGACTCTATTATCGAATATGAGAGATATGAGCAGAAGCTGCTTGTTGCTGTGGCAGAGTATGCCGTGGACGGTGAAAACGGTGAGATTACATACCGTTATTCCAAGGAAAACGAGCTTGCGCCTGTTGAAGACGACCACGGTTTTGTTGATTATAAGGACCTTGGTCTGGTGCGTATGATCCACGCAGGCGACGTTATCGCAGACATCAAGCATCCTACCGACGGTACCGAGGGTACTGACGTAAGAGGCGGCGTTATGCGTCCTATCAAGGGCAAAAAGGCGTCTTATACAGTGGGCGTTAATACGTCCCTCAATGAAGATGCTACTCAGATAGTTTCAAATATTGACGGTCATCTTGTATTCAAGAACGGCACCTTCAACGTTGAAAACGTAGTTACCATCAATGGCGACGTTGACGCTTCCGTCGGCAATATTGACTTTACGGGCGATGTAATCGTAAAGGGCAATGTCCACGAAGGCTTCAAGGTGTCTTCAAATTCAAACATTATCATCGGCGGTGAAGTAAACGGTGCAACTCTTGAATCGGGCGGAAACATCACCATCAAGAAGGGCTGTATAAACTCAAAAATCGTTTCCCACGGCGATGTAAGCGCTCAGTTCTGTGAGCACAGCAACATCAAATGTGACGGTAATCTTGCCGCACAGAACTTCGTTATCTGTGACGTTTACTGCGGCGGTACCATTGTTACAAAGGCTTCCAACGGCGGTATCATCGGCGGCAGACTTACGATCTTAAACAGCATCGAGGTTTCAAACCTCGGCTCCAAGAACTATATTCCTACCGAAATTACTCTTGGTGACAACGCTATTCTTGCAGCTGAAAAGATTGAGCTTACAAATGAAGTATCCAAGCTTGAAAAGAAAATTGAGGACCTGACTCTTATCGTTAATTTCCTTAACGAAAAGAAGAAGGAGCTTCACCATCTTCCTGAGGATAAAGAACAGACCCTTGGTAATGCAGTGCGTCAGAAGGTTCTTCACAGCGTTACCATAAAAAATGCACAGAAGCGTATCAAGGAAATCGACATTTCACTTGAAGCAAGACAAAATCTTTCCGCTTCCTGCAAGGGCTACATTTACCCGGGTACAAGAATTACGATCAATGACGTTACGGTAAAGATTGACGCAGAATATGTGCGTACATCCGTAAGAATAGGCGAGGACGGACTTCCGTTGTTTGCTCCGCTGTAAAAAAATCAATGCTCCCGATGAAAAGTCGGGAGCATTTTTGTTTAAGGAGTATTTTCTTTTATTGCATCGCAAATTTTGCGGTAATCGGCTTCAATTTCGGTTATGATTTCCTTTACGCCGTCATAAATGCCTGCACGGAGCAGCTTTATCGCATCTTCCGAACGGGTGTAAACGGTGTTCATTCCGAGGTTTCCAGATACGCCCTTAAGCTTGTGCACACGCATAATAAGGTTGTCCGTGTCCTTTGAGTCGAGTGCTTCATAAATAGGCGGCATACGGTCTTCTGCGGGATAGCCTGCAAGGAATTTTACATAAATATCCTCGTTTCCCATAAATCTGCTGATTGTTCCGTCAGTATCCACGTTGAGGGATTTCAGTGAGTTGAATAAGTTTGAGTATTCTGCTTTCATAGTTGCATACCTTTCTTCAGGGGTTCTGTAAATATTATATATTAAAATAATGTTAATGTCAACCTTTAGCAGGTCTTTTAACTGAAAATTGGTTTTAAAAAAAGTATTAAGTTAAATACATATAAATTATAAATGATTCAAAACACACATATTGTGCATAATAAACAAAAAACAACTATAAAAATATGCAGGCTTATGTCTTGAAAATGGTACAGTAATATTGTATAATTAATACAAGTGATTTAATAAAATTGCTTGATTTTTGGTATTATTACTTATTTAAGAGGTGTTTTTTACAATGTCAAAGGATTTAAAGGTACTTATCTGCGATGACTCTGCTCTCGTAAGAAAGCAGATGAATAAAATTTTCAGCAGTCAGGGTATTAGTAACATTTTTGAAGCTGTTGACGGAGAACAGGCTGTAATTAAGTATGCAGAGGTTATGCCTGACGTTGTTTTTATGGATATTGTTATGCCTAAAAAGACAGGTGTTGACGCACTCAAGGACATTATGTCCCTCAATCCTGCTGCAAAGGTAGTTATGGCTTCATCTGTCGGTACACAGGCTAACCTTAAGGACGCTATTGAAAACGGTGCTTATGACTTTATTCAGAAGCCGCTTTCAGAGGACAGCGTAGTAAAAATTCTTGAAAAAATAAATGAATAAACGGAGGAACCCTTTATGTTTACACAATTTTTTGGAAATTATCTGCTGAATAAGGGGCTTGTTTCCGCAGAAAATCTCGCACAGGCGCTTGCTGATCAGAAAAATACACGTCTTAAGCTGGGCGTTCTTGCAATCAATGCAGGCTTTATGACAGCTGAACAGGTTGATAAGGTGCACGCTGAACAGCAGCGTGTGGATAAGCGTATCGGTGACATTATGGTCGATATGGGCTTTGTTACAAGGGATCAGATCGAGGAGCTGTTCAAGACACAGCCAAGCGGTCATCTTCTTCTCGGACAGGCTCTCGTTGACAGCGGCGTGATGTCAAATGCACAGTTTGAACAGGCGCTTGCTTCATATAAGGCTGAAAACGGTATTTCCGACGCTGACTTCATTAACATTGACGACAACAATACAAATAAGCTTGTAGCTCATTTCTACAAGTTCAAGGACGACAGCAACGTAAAATATCTTACAGGCTATCTTACACTTCTCCTTAAAAACCTTGTGCGTTTCATCGGCGACGATTTTACACCTATGGACGCTGATTACGTTCAGGACAGAGTGCTTTCCGAATGTATCGGTCAGAAAATAAGCGGTGCTGTTGACGCAATGACGGTTATCGAAGCTGACAGCGAAACTGCTGTGAAGTTTGCGTCCAGATTTGCAAAGGAGGAGATTACGGAATATGATGATTACGCACAGGCTTGTCTGAGCGAATTCCTTAACCTCCACAATGGTCTTTTTGCAGTAAATGTGTCCAACGAAGAGGGCAACGAGCTTTCTCTCGACCCACAGGCATATTATGATACACTTAATCTTTCCGAGCTTAAGAATGCATACGTTGTACCTGTATGCTTCTCATTCGGTACGGTTAATTTCGTTATCAGCATTTAATTACATAAAAAATCGGAGCTGTACAGAAAATGTACAGCTCCTTTTTGTTATTCATCATCGTCGTCACGTCTTGACATCTGAATTTGCGAACGGAAATTTTTGCGTACCTTGCGGTATTTGAAGTGGTCACGTACCTTTCTGAAAAAGATACTGCCGAAGAAAAGGAAGAAGTTTACGAATGCAATTAAAATTACAAGGCTGTACGGCCACAGACCTATTCTGATGTAAAGAAGGAACTGGATTGCAAGGAAAGCGGCGTCAACGTATGCGATGTATTTTGCCTTGACAGGGATGATAAAGAACAGCATAAAGCGTGTGTCGGGGAAAATTGCAGCGTAAGCAAGGAAAAGGGAGAGATTGAGGAAGTGACAGCTTGCAAAGCCTGTGATAAGACCGCCGATTATCGTTCCCAGAACGCCCACAAAGTAGAAAAGGTTAAATCTGAAGCCGCCCCAGGCACGTTCAAGCTCCGAGCCTATCATCCAGTAAAAATAGCAGCTGAGAATCATAAAAACGGGACTGTCGCTGTACGGTTCAAGTATAAATGTGAGAACTCTCCATACCTGACCGCTGAAAATTGCGTCACGGTCGAAGCCTAAATAGTAAAGAATAGGCAGGTCGGGGAAAAGATACGCAAAAATATATACGATAAGCGTGCCCACAACAATGTAAAGCATCAAATTTGAGATGTAGATGTTGCCGAATTTTCTTTCAAGCTTGTTAAGCCATTTCAAAATAAATTGCCTCCTGTCAGATAAATTAATTAACATTATATCACAACTGATTAAAAAATGCAATAAACTATTGCAAATTAAGCGAATTTGCTGTATACTTATTGTACAGGCTAAAAAGATTTTCCTGTATATTTCAAAAAGGAGCGTTTAATTATGGAAATTACAAAAAAGTCAATTATTGGCGATATTCTTGATAAAGATGCTGATACAGCGCCTTACTTCCTTGAAATGGGTATGCATTGTCTTGGCTGTCCTGCATCAAGAGGCGAGTCTATCGAAGAAGCTTGTATGGTACACGGCGTTGACCCTGACAGCCTTGTTGCAAAGCTTCAGAAGCATTTTGCTGAAAAGTAAGAAGCGGTTTAAATCGCACAGATCCGCAGGTCACGGCTTGCGGATTTTTGTTTGACAAAGAGAGGAAAGCTATGCTTGATAAAAGACTATCGCTTTGTGCGGAATTTGTAACGGGAGATAAGGTATGCGACGTGGGAACTGACCACGGCTACCTTGCGGCAGAACTGTTGGAAAGCGGCAAATGCAGCTTTGCGGTTGCTGCCGATATAAACGAAAAGCCACTTGAATCTGCAAGGGCAACCCTTGAAAAAAGAGGTCTGCTTGATAAATCGGAGGTGGTGCTCTCGGACGGTTTAAAAAATATCAGTCCCGACGGTATCACGGATATTGTTGTTGCAGGAATGGGCGGAGAGCTTATTGCGGAAATTCTTTCCCACGCAGACTGGCTTACGGGAGTAAACCTCGTGCTTCAGCCTATGACGCAGGCACCGTATCTCCGCAGATGGCTTGCAGAGAACGGTTTTAAGCTTAAAGCAGAGCAGGCAGTTTCAGACGGAAAACGTATCTATACAGTGCTCAACGCTGAATATGACGGTGAAAAAAGAGCCGTGACCCTGCTTTCGGAACAGGTCGGAGGGCTTGACCCGAAGCGTGAGGACGACTTTGAATATATAAAAAAGAACGCAGAAAAGCTTTATACGGCAGGCTGTGCAAGACGTGATTCGGGAAGCGGCGGCTGGGTGGAAATGATTTCTGCGGCTTACGGAATGTTTAATATGATCGGAGAGAAAAAGATGCTTAAGGTTAAGGATATTCTTGCTGAAATGGATAAAATCGCACCTCTTTCAATCATTCACAAGGGGGACAATTCGGGACTTCTTGTGGGGGACCCTGAGGCAGAGGTGACAAAGGTGCTGACAGCGCTGGATATAACCTGCGACGTTGTAAAAGAAGCAGCAGAAAAGGGCGCAAAGGTTATTATTTCGCATCATCCCGTTATTTATCATCCGCTTTATACTCTTGACGACAGCAATCCTGCCTGCCTTGCGCTTAAACACGGCATAGCCTGCATTTGCTTCCATTCACCGCTGGATATGGCTGACGGAGGCATAAACGACATAATTTTCGATATGCTTAAGGACGAGTTTAAACTTTCTGCGAAAGAAGCGGTTGTTGAGCCTGTCCACAGCGACGGACGGGGCTATGGAATGGTCTGTGCTTCAAAGGCAGAGCTTACGCCTGAAAAAATGGCAGAGCGTCTTAAGGATATATTTGGCTGTACGGTGGTACGTTATACAAAGGGAAGCCGTCCGATCAGAAAAATTGCGTTCTGTTCGGGAGGTGCAGGTTCCGACCTGCCAAATGCTGTAAAGCTCGGTGCGGACGCATACATCACAGGCGATGTGAAGCACGACCAGCTTGTTACTGCTGTAAACTGCGGCGTGTCGCTTTTTGACTGCGGTCATTATCATACCGAGGTAATCGCAATGGAGTATCTTAAAAAGCGTTTCTGCGAGGATTTTGAGGGATTGGATTTTGAAATTGCGGAAAGCTGTACCGACCCTGCCTGCTACGCAGTTTAAGGGGGACGATTATGCAGCATACACACATCTGCCCCAAATGCGGCGGAAGCTTAAGCTTAAACGGGAACAGCTACCTCTGTGAAAACAGGCACACCTACGACATCGCAAGAAGCGGCTACGTAAATTTTCTGCTGTCCGACCAAATGAATTCCAAGCTTCCCGGCGACAACAAGCTTATGGTAAACGCACGGAAAAGCTTTTTAAGCAAGGGTTATTACAGTAAGCTTATGGAGAATTTCTGCGATACGGTGAAAAAGCACGCTCCCCATAATGCCGTTATTCTTGACGCAGGCTGCGGCGAGGGGTACTATACCGTAAATATGGCAAAAGCCGTGGCTGACAGCTTCATAATGGGCACGGATATTTCCAAAACCGCCGTTGACGCAGCTGCAAAGAGAAGCAGGGCTGAGGGCGTGAAAAATCTGCTTTTTTCGGTAAGCAGTGTTTTCAGACTGCCGGTGAAAAACGGCTCCTGCGATATGCTTACCACACTTTTTGCGCCATACTGCGGAGAAGAATTTCTCCGTGTGCTTAAAGACGGCGGGATTATGGTAATGGTGATACCGTCCGAACGTCATCTTATCCAGCTTAAACAGGCTGTCTACGACAACCCTTACCTTAATGAGGTAAAGGACTTTCAGCTGGAGGGCTTCCGGCTTAAGGAGCATATCAGCGTAAACGACGAAATCTGTCTTGACTCAACGGAGGATATACTCAACCTTTTCTCAATGACCCCTTATTACTATAAAACGGGTGAGGATGGTCACAAAAAGCTTTCACAGCTTAATGAGCTTAAAACGGAAATCGGCTTTGAGATACTGGTTTACACAAAGAAATAAAACAAGCGTAATCCGCAGATAAGTGTGGATTACGCTTTATTTTTATACATTTACTTTGCTTTCGTGAGCGTTTACAACATTTTCAAGCTCTTCAAAAGGAACAGCCTGAGAGAAGTAGTAGCCCTGCGAGTACCGTACACCCTGTTCGCTTGCGTACTGCTGAAGCTCCTCGTTTTCGATGTACTCGGCAATCAGATCAATGTTGAAGGACTTTGCAAGATGAAGGATAGTGCCTACAATTTTCTGGTGCATTTCACTTTCCACAACCTCACGGACGATCTGACCGTCAATTTTTATGAAGTTAGGGGAGAGCTGTGCAATTTCAAGAAGGTTTGTAAAGCCTGAGCCGAAATCGTCGATTGCAATGCGTACATTATGTTTGCGTACATTTGCAATAAACTTTTTAAGCACCTCAATATCACGGAATTCTTCCGATTCCAGCACCTCAAACACAAAGTGCTCAGCGTTTCCTATGCGTTCAAGATTTTCATAGATAAGCCCTCTGATTTCGGGAGAATTAATATCATAAGCGGAAAGATTGATGGAAACAGTCTCCTTGCGGTCTGCAAAAAGGTCAAAGACCTTGGTAATCATTATCTTTGACATCTGGAGATAGAGACGGTACTCCTTAGCGGCTGTAAGGAACTGACCGGGGTAGTAAATTCTGCCGTCAGGACCCTTTATTCGCATAAGTGCCTCAAACTTGTCTATTGTACCTGTAACGTTGTCGTAAATCGGCTGGAAATACGGGATTACGGTATCATTGCTGATAGCATAGTTTATGAGCGCAACAGTTTTCATAGCCTCCTCAGCGGCGTGTTCGATACCCTGTGCGGAGTCGTAAACAATAAAACGTTCAAGGCTCTTTGTGGAATTTGCCTTCATAAGCTTAAGCTTATCCAGCATATTTTCCTCGCCTGCAACCGTCATGAAATGGTTTACGCAGCTGTAATTGAGGTGAGGCATATCAACTGTGCCGTATTTTATGAAAAGGTTCTGGATCGCAGCAATGAAAAGCTCGGTTGAAATATCCTTGTCGGTAGTGATGATGAATGAGTAGTCGTTGTAAACGTACATACGGCATTCGAGAGCAGAGTAGTTCTCGCTGAGATACTTCTGCATAACGTCCATATTGGCATTGAGGATACTGCCGATTTCAGCACCGCTGAACTTTGTTGCGGCAATATCGCCCTTTTCAAGCATGACAAGGCAGCCCTTGGTAAAGGATTTTTGGCGGTTGTCGTAAACAAACTTGCTTAAATTTTCCCTGCCCGTGTTGCTGTCATTGAACACGCTCTTGCTGATAACAGCCTCGTGCTGCTCGATCTCACGCATAAGCCCTGCATTTTCGCTGTACATGGACTCATTGTAGCGGCGGAGGAGATTATTGTACACAACATCGTATTTATCAAGCATTTCAGCGCTGTAAATAGACGTATCGTCAACTCTGATGTAGGAGTCGTTTTCGGCGGCTGCAAGAAGATTGCAGGTACCGTTCAGGTAAGCGGAGTGCCCCTCGGAAGGACCGATCTCGCCTGATAAAAGCGCACCGCATACACCTGACTGGGCGTATGGGAGAAGCTCTCTTTTTGCACATCCGTCAAAAAGCATTTCTCTGAATGCACAGGAATAAACAAACATAGTTTCACAGGGCACTTCAGCAATTTTTCGGCTGACCTTTGCACTGTGCTCCGTGTTGGAAAGTGCACTCTGATAAGAGATGCGGAATTTCATACCCTCACGGCAGTTTGTGAAATAAAGTCTGATTGAGTCATCGCTTTCTTCGTAATAAACGAACAGCATTGCACCGTATTCGTCAGTAAGGAGAGGGAAGCGCAGGAGAATATTGTCTGTAATATTTGTAAGAGCACCGCTAATGGTGAAATTCTTGATACCGAGAGTGCTTCTGAACCAGTCAGCAGCAGGGATACCGTCAATTTCGTCCAGAACGCTGCCATGAGCCTTTGTTACAATGTGGAAATCGCTTACAGGCTTACAGCCCGTAATGCTGTAAGAAGCGGTAGTAAGCTTAGTTCCGCTGAAAGAAGCGGCAACGAGAGCGTTTTTGTAAACTCCATCCTTGGTGAAAACAAAGCGTTCTGTTTCCGAGTCAGCAAGCTTATCCGCAACGCCGCCGATCATTTTCACATCGGGACAAAGATTGTCAATAACGTTTACATAATCGGAAATTTCCGAATAATAATTTGCGAAGAAATTCAGCATAGCCTTTGTATCGTAGGATACAAGCTGTCTGATAACATTATCTGCAAGCTGTTCCGAATTTAAATTATCATAGCAGAAAACGGCAGTTTTTATGTCGGTATTTTCGGTGCTGATAAAGGAAACGATGCACCTGTTCTGATAAAGCTTACCGCAGTAAATGACATTATTGGTGCTTATTCCGATGATTTCTGAATTGGGGAACATTACAGCAAAATCCGAAGCGAGCCTGCCAGCATCCTCGGATAAGTGGGCTGCTGTGTGAATGATAATAAGGTATTTAGTATCAGCTGAAAGCTCTCCTGTGTTTATTAAATTTTTAAATTGGTCATAGTCCTTTAATAAATAATTTTGACGTTTCATTCTGATCCCTCTTTATAAATTACATAAAATGCCGTTTTTACACACTAATTTATGTTAATATAATATCACACTTTCACCATTTTGTCAATAAAGAGCAAATAAAAAAATACTAATTTGTTAAACATAAACAAAAATGTGGTAAACGATTTGCCGTTTACCACATTAAGACAATTATTTATCTGTTTATTACAGCCTGGTATATTATGTCAACTGAGCCGTCAATGCCGAAGGTTTCGCTGTTGATGGTGATGTCGTAATTGACGTGAGAAGCCCATTTTCTGTCAGTATAGAAGTCATAGTACAGCTTACGCTGTTTATCGTTGCGTTTGATAAGGCTTACAGCCTGAGCTTCGTTAACCTTGTCACGTTCCATAGTACGCTTGATTCTTGCTTCCATAGGAGCGTAAACGTAAATATTGATAAGGTCAACGTCCTCATCCTTGAGTATGTAGTCGGAGCAGCGTCCCACTATTACAGCATTTTCCGTTTTTGCGATGTTTCGGATGATTTCGCTTTGTGTTGAGAAAAGAGCGTCATTGGTGCAGATGTTCATGTTTATGTGAGTCTGCCCCGTCTGGCTCAGAGCCGCATAAAGCCAGGGATTAGCGGCTTTTTCGTCAGCTTCCGAAAGTACACCGTGACTCATACCGCTTTTTTCAGCCGCAAGCTCAATAAGATTTTTGTCATAATAGCTGAAGCCGAGCTTTTCTGCAAGCTTTTCTCCGATATTGTGACCGCCGCTTCCGAATTGTCTGCCGATTGTAATTACTTTATAGCTCATAAAAAAGCCCCCTTTAAAATAAGCGATAAATCGCTTTTGTTTTATTTATTATAGCATAGTTGCATAAAAATTTCAATACCCATTGAAAAACTTTTGCTCAAAATGCACATCTTTGTTCACCGTTTACAAATTTAGCACGAATAGTTTTTATTTTAAGTGACGGAATTTGTCATATTTAACATTGAAAAGCCATACGGCATTTGGTATAATTTTAAGGTATTGTTAAAGACAGGACGGTATTTTTAAAATGAATAAAGATAAAAAGAGCAGGCTTGGCTATATGGACGGTCTGCGTGACGGTATTCCTATCGGACTGGGGTATCTTTCGGTTTCCTTCGGATTTGGCATAATGGCGGTTTCGGAGGGGCTGTCGGTGTTTGCGGCGGTGCTTATTTCAATGACAAATCTTACCTCTGCGGGACAGGTTGCAGGAATAGGAATAATTGCGGCAGGCGGTACGCTTATTGAAATGATGCTTGCACAGCTTATAATAAATATGCGCTATTCCCTTATGAGCATTTCCCTTTCGCAGAAGCTGGACAGCAGTTTTACCACTCCCCACAGATTTTTGGCATCCTTTGGTATTACGGACGAGATTTTTGCGGTAGCTTCGGGCAAAAACGGGGAAATCAGCAATCGGTATATGTACGGTCTGATAACTGTTCCGTTCATCGGCTGGACCACGGGTACTCTTTTAGGAGCGGCGGCAGGTGAAATTCTGCCTGCAAGCGTCAAGGCGGCGCTTGGAATTGCGATTTACGGTATGTTCCTTGCAATTTTCATTCCGCCTGCAAGAAAAGCTGTGGGAGTGCTTGTTGTGGTTGCATTCTCGGCAGGCTTAAGCTGCTGTTTTGAGTATATACCTGTATTTTCGGGTGTATCTGGCGGCTTTGTAATAATAATCTGTGCGCTTGCGGCGTCGGCACTTGGTGCGTTTTTCTTCCCTGTGAAGGATGGAGAGGAGGCGGAAAGCAGTGACGGCTGATACTCTGATTTACATTGCTGTAATGGCAGGGGTGACATATGCGGTAAGAATGCTGCCGTTTGTGATTTTCCGTAAAAAAATCGAGTCTAAGTTTGTTAAGAATTTTCTGTATTATGTGCCCTATGCGGTGCTTGGTGCGATGACAATACCTGCTGTTTTTTATTCTACGGGAAATATAATTTCCGCTGTGGCAGGCTTTGCGGCGGCAGTAATACTTGCGTTCAGAAACAAATCCCTGCTCACGGTTGCAATAGCGGCCTGCGGTGCGGCTTTTGCGGCTGATATGATAATGTCACTTATATAAATTTAAGCTGTAACCTTTTGCGGTTACAGCTTTTTTGCATAAAGAAAGTCACCCTTGAAATTCATCAGGGGTGACTGTAATTTTATTCGATTGTAAATGTGGAAATGAGGTCCTTAAGCATATTTGCCTGACCTGAAAGCTCTTCGGAAGCGGCAGCGGATTCTTCTGCGGTAGCAGAGTTGTTCTGTACTACGCTTGAAATCTGTTCAACGCCTACGGTGATCTGCTCGATTGAGTCAGCAGTGTTTCTTGAAGCAAAGGAGATCTTCTGATTGATTTCAGCAACAGCACCTGCGGCAGCTGCAACGTTGTTCATCTTGTCAGCAACCTCTTCAACAAGGCTGTTACCTCTTGAAATAGCCTCAACGGTGCTTTCGATAAGCTTTGTGGTGTTCTGTGCAGCTTCAGCAGACTTGCCTGCAAGGTTTCTTACTTCGTCTGCAACAACTGCAAAGCCCTTGCCTGCTGCACCTGCACGGGCAGCTTCAACAGCGGCATTGAGTGCAAGGATGTTGGTCTGGAAAGCAATGTCTTCAATTGTCTTGATGATTTTCTTTGTTTCGTCGGAGGAAGCACTTATCTCACCCATAGCGTTTACAAGCTCAATCATCTTCTTGTTTGCGTCTGCCATTTCAGAGCCTGCAATGTTGGTCTGCGAGCTTGCGCTTTCAGCGTCCACAGCGTTAAGCTTGATCTGGTCGGAAATCATATTGATAGTAGCGGCAAGCTCTTCGATTGACGAAGCCTGTTCGGTAGCACCCTGAGAGAGGGCCTGTGCACCTGCTGAAACCTGGTCTGAGCCTGCGGAAACCTGATCTGCGGCGTTGTTGATCTGACCGAGGGTATTGTTCAGTTCATCACGGATACCTGCCATATACTCAACAAGCTGTGCGTATTCGCCTACATAGTAACGGGAATTTTCGTGGGTGTCAACTGTAAGATTACCCTCGGACATTTCCTTGAGTATACGTCCGATGTCGCCGATTACGTTGTTCATATCGCTGACAACGGTCTGAGTAGCATCGGTAAGGGTCTTGATTTCGTCCTGTCTGTTGAATTCGGGAACAGGGGAGCTGAGGTCACCGTTTGCAAGCTGTTCGATACGCTTTGCGCAGGATGCAACAGGACCGCCGATTCTCTTGCCCACAGGGAGAGCTACAACAAATGCAAGGATAAGTGAAATAACTGCAAAAATCAGGATGACGATGATAAATGTGTTTATTTCACCCATAAAGTCGCCTCTTGGACAGTTTATTGCAACAGACCAGCCGTCAGTGCCGTTTATTGGAGCGTGGGCGTTGTAGAAGGTCTGACCTGCTAATTTATATGTATCAACTGCGGAGTTGCCTTCTGTCATACTTGTGTGGATAGCTGCAAGCTCAGCGTATGTACTGTCGGATTCAGCCATTGTGTTAACATTACGCTGCTCGATTACAGCAGCTTCGTCAGCAGAAGCGATAACAACGCCTGTTTTGTCAAGCATATAGGCAGTACCGTTTTCGCTGTAGCTTGCTTTCATTACGATTTCGTTGAGGAAGTTTTCATCAGGAACAACATAAACCGCACCGATAGCTTCACCGCCTGCGATGCCGTCCTTCCAGAGAGGAGCTGCGATAATGATTGAAATTTTGCCTGTGATTTTGGAAACAAGGGGTTCGGAAATACAGGTATTTCCCTTCATGGCTTCCTTAAAATATTCTCTGTCGCTGTAATCCTTGCCGTCAAGACCGATGCCGTCTTTATTTACAAGGTTGCCTCGTACAAGACCGTACTGCACAGCTTTTTCGTTGATATAAGCCTGCTTTTCCTCGTTTGATACGGAATCGTCGAGAAGGTGTTCATCCGAGCCGAGAACGGAAGAGATGTTGTTGAAAGCCTTAAGCTCCCATTCAATTCGTTCAGCTTCGATTTGTACAGCTTGTATCATATCCGCCTGAACGGTATCGACAATGGAGTTTGACATTGAGATACATGACAGGATTGAAAAGTCAAGAATAGTGATAATTACGAGAATCATACAGAACCGTGCAATTCTCATGCTGATTGTTTTGTTCATTAGTAAGGACCTCCGTTGCAAATTGATAAAGATATACTCATATTTAAATTTTACCACACTTTACGGAAGCTTTTCACTAAAATTATAAAATTGAATATTAATATTTTATTAATTCGGTTGTACAATTGCTATATTTTTCAGGCTTATTTCAGTAATTTGTAAACAAAATAACCAATTTTTACAGTATAAAATGTAAATTTATGTATTGAAAAGCATTGGGAATAGTGTTATACTATAATAAAAGAAAAACGATTGCGGAGTGTTTAAAATGAAAGACAAGTTTAAAATCGTGGTTGATTTTGAGTTTAATCCCGTTAAAGACCCGGAGCTTAAGCCGCTTATACATAATGAAATCATAGAAATCGGTGCGGTCAAGCTGGACAGCTGTAACAACACAGTCGATAAATTCAAGGAGTATATACGTCCCGAAAAAAATGAAATTCTCCCTAAAATCACAAGAATTACAGGAATTTCAGACGATACCGTAAATAACTGCGGCTGCTTTGAAGAGGTGATCGGCAGATTTTACGAATGGGCAGGGGAAAATTCACGCTTTTACAGCTGGAGCAACACAGACAGCAGGGTGCTGATCGATGAGCTTATTTTCAAGCTTGGCGAGGATACGGAAATGCTTGACGTTTTCGGCGGTCACTGGGTAGATTTACAGCGTATCTATCAGCGAGTTATGGGATTTCATAAAAATATGGGGCTTTCAAACGCCCTTGGAACCCTTATGATATGCTTTAAAGGCAAGGAGCACGGTGCTTTAGCCGATGCTTTAAACACGGCAGAGGTTATGAAGGTGCTTTACGACAAGGAAAAAATCAATCATATCAAGCATAATTCTGCGGTTACATATAACGGAAATACCCATTCAAACGGCGGTTTTACAATGGGAAACTTGTTTGCGGAGCAGTTTGCAAAGCTGAGTAAATAAAATGGAGGTGTACTATGTCGGTTGAATCTGTTTCATTTTATTTTGAAATGGCAGTTGCACTGCTGCTTGTTGTCGCATTATTTGCTGTGCCGATAGGCTCTGTTATCTGGCTGATTGTTATGATCGTGAAGTTTACAAGCTGTCCTAAAGATGACGCTGAAAGACGGAGCAGGCTTAAAAAGCTGTTGATTGCGGCGGCGGTTACTGCGGCTGTGGTAATCGGAGCGATAATATGGCTCATTGTAAGCTTCGCAGTTGGAATTATGTACATGTGAGGTGGATTATGTCAGATAAAAAATTTGTCAGACTTATAGCTGTGATATGCGCTGTGGGGGTAATAACCTCTGCGGCACTGGTAATTTATACGGTCAGACTTTATAATAATGCGTCCATAATTTCCTACATTTCCAAGGAAGAGGTGCCCTATGAAGAAGCTTCATAAACAACTGCTGGGAGCAGGTGCGCTTGTGCTGGGCTTTCTGCTGTTTGACCTGAGCGTGTACAACCTCTTTACGAAACGGTGCATAAGCGATTACAGCGAGGGTATGCAGGTTAAGTCAATTGAGCTTGGGAAATACCTGCCCTTTGAGGATAGTTCTGCAATTGTAAAGCTTGACAGCGAGTTTAAACTGACAGGGGAGGACCTGCCTGTTCTTGACGGTGCTACGGCACTTTATCCTGTTTATTCAGCGTTTATGAATTCAGTTTATCCTGAGGGAAGCTGTAAATTTGACGGTACAGATTTTGCACAGGACAGCCTTTTGCAGAAAAGAAATACCGTAGGTGCGTACAAAGCCGTGGTTGAGGGCAGCTCTGACATAATTTTCTGTGCGGAGCCGTCGGAAAAGCAGCTTGCATATGCGGCGGAAAAGGGCGTTGAGCTTGAATTTGTGCCAATAGGTGCAGAGGCTTTTGTTTTTATTGTAAATAAGGCCAATCCTGTGGAAAACCTTACCACAGAGCAGATAAAGGGCATTTATACGGGAAAATACACACGCTGGTCGCAGGTGGGCGGCGATAAGACGCTTATTGCGGCTTTACAGCGTAGCGAGGGCAGCGGAAGTCAGACTGCAATGCTGTCTTTTATGGACGGTACGGAGATGAAAAAGGACTACAACAGCTTTTTAGGACGCTCAATAGGCTATTCCTTCCGTTTTTACGTTGAGGACGTAGTGGCTGACGGTAAAGTAAAAATGCTTGCCGTGGACGGCGTATATCCAGACGGTGAAAGCATACGAAGCGGCAGTTATCCCGTTATTGATAAATTTTATGCAATATACCGCAAGGACAATGATAATCCGAATATCCCCCCTCTGATAGACTGGATTCTTTCCGATGAGGGACAGAAAATCGTTGAGGATACGGGATATGTGGCAATAAAATGATTTTTATGGACGTGAACAGTTGATTTATCTTTCGGAATATGGTATAATTAATAATTATTGTGTTCTGAATTATAAAATGAAAGGAAGATGTGAATGAGCGAAAAGAAAGCAGGCTTCAGTACCAAGATAGGCTTTGTACTGGCAGCTGCAGGCTCGGCGGTTGGTCTGGGAAATATATGGCGATTCCCGTATCTTGCCGCAAAATACGGCGGAGGAATTTTCCTGTTGGTATATCTCATACTGACAGTAACATTCGGCTTCGCACTTATGATTACTGAAATTTCAATCGGACGTAAAACAGGCAAGAGCGTTATCGGTGCATATGCCGACATAAACAGCAAATTCAAGCCTCTTGGATGGATTGCTTCAGCAGTACCTATGATTATTTTCCCGTATTACTGCGTAATCGGCGGATGGGTGCTCAAATATCTTATGGTTTACATAACAGGTCAGGGACCTGCCGCAGCAGATGATGGTACATTTTTCAACACCTTCATCGGAAATGCGGGACAGCCTACCCTGTTCCTGGCAATTTATATGGGACTTACAGCTGTTGTTGTAATGCTTGGTGTAGAAAAGGGCATTGAAAAGGTAAGCAAATTCCTTATGCCTGTCCTTGTACTTATTTCGATTTTCATAGCAGTTTACGGACTTACCATTGACGGTGCAATGGAAGGCTTCATTTATTATATCAAGCCTGATTTCGCAAACTTCTCTCTTAAAACGGTAGTTGCGGCAATGGGACAGCTTTTCTATTCTATGTCGCTGGCGATGGGTATTATGATAACCTACGGCTCATATATGAGAAAAGAGGACAACCTTGAAACATCTGTAAGACAGATCGAGATTTTCGATACGGGTATAGCATTTCTTGCAGGTATGATGATTATTCCTGCCGTATTTGCATTTTCGGGCGGCGATAAATCTGCGCTCAATGCAGGTCCGAGCCTTATGTTTATTACGCTCCCGAACGTTTTTGAATCGATGGCAGGCGGCAGAGCGATAGGTACAGTTTTCTTTGTTCTTGTAGCACTTGCAGCGCTTACATCATCGATTTCACTTATGGAAACCATCGTTTCCATTATAATGGAGAAGTTTAAGCTTAAGCGTATTCCTGCGTGTCTTGTTGTAATTGCATTTTCAATTGTAATTGCAATGCTGTCTGTACTTGGTTACAGCGTCTGGTCAGAGGTCAAGCTTTTCGGAATGCAGTTCCTTGATTTCTTTGACTTCCTCAGCAACAATATCATAATGCCGATAGTTGCACTTCTTACCTGTATTCTTATCGGATATGTTGCAAAGACAACCTATATTGAAGAAGAGGTTGAGCTGAATGCTCCGTTCAAGTCAAAGGGACTTTTCAGAGTAATGATAAAGTATGTTGCGCCTGTATTTATGGTTGTGATTTTCCTTTCTTCAATTTTCGGTTACGTTTAATAAAGATTAAACAAAAATGCGGTATCTTTTTCGGATACCGCATTTTTATTGATTATTTTTTCTTTCTTGAAGCTATAACTGCTGCTATACCGGACAGAGTGAAAATTACTGCTGTCATACCGATTGCAGAGCCTGTGTCAGGATTGCTTACAATAGGAACTTCCTCGAAAGCCTCTTCAATAATTTCTGCAAGAGTGGTTGTTTCCTCAACAACTTCGGGTTTGTCAGCTATAACCTTAAGCTTGGTGAAAGCTGAACCATCCTTGTAAATAAAGTTTATGTCATAGGTGCCTGTTTCAAGTGTTGAAAGATATTCGGGGTAAATTGTTACTATTGTTGTAAAATACGAGCCTGAGGAAGAATAATCCTTTGGATCAAGTTTTTTGTACATTGAAAATGTGGGAGGCTGGGCAGTTAGCTGTACGCTGCCTGTACTTGATGCTTCAAGTGATGTTGTGGTTTCTTCCGTAGTGGTAACAGCCTCTGTTGTTGTAGCTTCGGTTGTTGTATAAACGGGTGGATCGGGGAAGGCCACTGAAGGGTCGAAGGGCTCTTTGTTGCCTCTTGTACGCAGATCACCGCCTGTTTCGACAAGTCGTCCTGCTTCAACGCTGTAAAAATC
Source organism: Oscillospiraceae bacterium (assembly GCA_017408395.1). Taxonomy (GTDB): domain Bacteria; phylum Bacillota; class Clostridia; order Oscillospirales; family Ruminococcaceae; genus UMGS363. The sequence goes on along the minus strand of JAFQUQ010000038.1, from coordinate 14,397 downwards.
CGCTGAAATAACGTTTCCGTCAATTTTCAGCTGGGAAAAATCATCATATGGTGCATCAATTTCAAAGGAAAAGCCTTCACCTGTTGAAGCGTCGTAATTTCCGTTTTTTCCTGACAATAAATCGTAGCTTCCGAGGGCGGAAACACTGAAAATATTTGCAAGACAAAGTACAGCACATAAGGAGCATGAAATAGCAGTTTTAATTTTGTTCATTTTAATATAACCATCCTTTCACATTTAATATACTTAGTATACTATATTTATAAATAAATGTCAAGAATTTTGTTTATATTAATTTTTAAAAAGTGAACAAACTGTTAATGCTGACAAAAAGTGTATTATTTAAGCTGAAAAAGTCCAGGTCGGAAGCCACTCAAGGAACGTGTTTACGTAGTCAGCGCTGACGTTTATTCCTGACAGAATGGGATAGAACATAGCAAAAACGCCTGCTGACAGCACAGAAATCACCGCCATTGCCTTTTTGCTGTGTCTGATATGGTTGACCGAGTTGCACATCATAGGTGCGAGAATGAGAATATCTGCGAAGTACTGGTAAATAAAAACGGTTCTGTGGATAAACAGCCACGGGAGAAGCATTGCAAGATAGGCTATCACAAGGAACTGTGCGTTTGCACATTTTTTACATCTCCATAAATAGATCTGGTGAGCAAATGCCGCAAGTCCCAACCATAATATAACAGGATTTCCCATTGTTACGATTATGCTTGCCTGACCGTCTGAAACGGTGGTGTGTGCGCTTGTAAGGGGAACACGGTCAATGAGCCACTCGTACCATTCAGATGAGTACATGTGGTCAAAAACGGTATCTGCGTGATAGGAAAGCATAAATTTGCTGTTTTCGTAGGCAATTTCAGCAAGCCCGTAGCCTTTAAAGGTCTGCTGGAACGGAATATACGACAGCACGTAAATCGTAAGCGGTATCACAATAAAGAACACACAGCAGCTTAAACCAAGCTTTAAAAGGTAATCCTTTTTCTTTACAAGCTTGTTTATGCCGTCGTTTTTCTGTATGAGTGACGCAAAGAAAATCACAGCAATTCCGAGTACAGCATAGAAACCCGTCCATTTTGTGGCAATTGCAAGACCTGTTGAAATACCGCAGAGCAGCAGCCATACAAGCTGTATTTTTAAGCTTCCGTTAAGGTTCAGGCATTTTGCAAAGCCGTACATAAAATAGAACATCAGCAAAATAAACAGGGCAATGATGATGTCAAGAGTTGCGATTGACGACAGCGCCAAATGCATAAATTCCGTTACGGTCAGCAGGGTAGTGAAGCTTGCGGAAAGGGTGTTGCCGAACATTTTGTGTGCAAACAGGTACATAAGGGGGACAATGAGAATACCGCAGACAGCACACATAAATCTCCACCCGAATGGTGTCATTCCGAACATTCTTATTCCCAGGGAAATAATTGATTTGCCGAGAGGCGGGTGAGTTGCTTCATAAATGGGCAGACCGTGGATGAATTCGTAAGCAGTTCTTGCGTGGTAAACTTCATCAAAGAAGGTACGGTAGTAGTAGGAATCGTTTGGAGGGAAGGTGGTCTGCTCGTCGAAAATCGTGCTGTAATCGGAAGCGTTGACAGGCTGTACAACATTTCCGTCGCTGTTGAAGCAGACGATTTCTGTGATATAAGCTCTGGGGCTGTTTAAAATAAGAGCAAGCTTTGTAACGGTGGTATCGATCGGCACAACATTCCAGCGGAACGGACTTTCAATAAGCTTTTTGCCGCCCAGAGCAGTCCATTGTGAGCCGTCAGCGTCAGGTACGGCAAAGATAAATTCTGCGTCTGACTCACAGGTAAGATGAACGTACATAGTGGTAAGCTTGGTTTCCCTGCCGAAATCAAAAACGATCTGATTGCTGTCCTGATTTAGGATATAGCTTGTCTGAGGGGCGGAGCTGCTTCCGAGTCCCAGGAAAATCATTACCGAAAAAGCCGCTGTAAGCAGTCCCATTGCAAGAAAATCCTTCCACGTAAGAGGGTTTCCCTTTTTGTTCAGACAGCCGCAGTTTTCCGTTTTTTCATTGTCGGAATTGCGGAAATTAAGTTTAATTCTGCCCTTTGCAAGCCTTAAAATAAACATTGTGACTGCTGCCGCAAAAATTGCAAATGAAACGATATGCATTGCGGAAATTCCGTTTTCCGAATTAAGCTTTACAGCCGCAAAAAGAACTGCCGCACCAATGTTTAAAGTTGTATATTCAGGCAGAAAAGCAAGCAGAGAGCCGCCTTTTTTCTGTACGTAAAAAATATCGAATGCACCTGCCGCAACAATTCCGAGAAGAATGAATGCCATATAAAGGTCAGTGCCGCAAGTTATAGAAAGTATAGCCGCAGGCTGGAAAAGATACAGCGCATAAACACAGCTTCGTCGGTTTTTAGATTTGTTTTTGGAAATGTAAACTCCCAGAATGACAAGAATTATCAGGTCCCATACGGCATTTCTTATGACCTGTCCCGTTATTTCAGTAAGCATAAACACGGGCATAAGCCTTGTCATACCATAGAATACAGCAAGCTCAGGTTTGGAATAAACGGGAATTTCACGTGTTTTCTTTATAAAAAACACACCCCAGAAAAGTACGCACATTATTGTGCTTGCAAAAAGAACAGATATCATAACTTACCGTGCTTTCGGGAAGCACGTCCTCCTTTTATTTGTCGTCGTAGGTTTTTTTGTTTATAATGTAGCGTGGCCGCTGTTTGGTTTCAAGGTAAATCTTGCCGATATATTCTCCTAAAATTCCTATGCTTATCAGCTGAATTCCGCCGATAAAGCAGATTATACATGTCATACTTGCCCAGCCCGAAACTGTCACGTTTCTTAAATACTGCACCACCGACCATATTACCCCTACAAAGCTTAAAAGCGAAATAAGTACGCCGAGATTTGTAATTATCTGGATAGGTTTTATGCTGAAGCTTGTAATGCCGTCAACAGCAAGTCCCACCATCTTTCTCAATGAATAGTGGGTCTTTCCTGCAATACGCTCACTTCGTTTGTAGCTTACGGAGGTGCTTTTGAAGCCTACCATCGGAATAATTCCCCTCAGGAAAAGGTTGACCTCCCTGAATTCTTCCAGCTTTTTCAGAACAGCGGAGGACAGCAGGCGATAGTCGGCGTGATTGTAAACTATCTCGGCACCCATTGCATTCATAAGCTTGTAAAATGTCTGTGCGGTGCTTCGTTTAAAGAAGCTGTCACTTTCACGGTTGCTTCTTACGCCGTAAACAATGTCACAGCCGTCGGTGTAAGCGTCAATCATTTCGTCCATTGCGTCAACATCGTCCTGACCGTCGGCGTCGATGGAAATTGTAATATTGCATTTGTCCTTTGCTTCCATAAGACCTGCCAGCAGAGAGCTCTGATGTCCTCTGTTGCGGCTCTGGGAAATTCCCAGAAAACGGCTGTCCTTTTCCGCAAGAGAACAGATTATTTCCCAGGTGCTGTCGGTACTTCCGTCATTTACAAACAGAATTCTGCTGTTTTCCGATATTTTTTCCTTTTTTGCAAGCTCATCAAGCTTTTTAAGAAAAATTTCCGAGGTAACAGGCAGCACCTCTTCCTCGTTATAACAAGGTACAACTATATAAAGTACAGGCTTCATTTTACATTCCTTTCGCCTAAAAAGCATTTATTAAATAATTATATCACAAAAATGAATTTGTTGCAATAACAGCTTGAACAAAAAACGGTACCGCAATCAATGCGATACCGTTTAAAGTGATTAAATCAAATCTTAGCCCATAATAGCAACAACTTCGTGTGTACCTTCTGTGAAGGATGGGAGGATGTTGCCTTCGATAGCCTTGCCGTCTACTGTAATGGACTTGATACCCTTTGAAACATGGTCAGGGTTCTGAACCTTTACATTATAAACAGCGCCTCTGTATGTTCTGGATACTTCGTAGCCGTCCCAGTTCTTAGGAATGGATGGGTCAATCTTAAGACCTGCGTAATCAGGGATGATACCGAGGATGTACTGTGAAATAGCAACAAAGTTCCAAGCAGCAGTACCTGTGAGCCAGCTGTTCTTAGCTTCGCCGAAACGCTTAGCGTCCTTACCTGCAACCATCTGAGCGTAAACGTATGGCTCAGTTCTGTGGAGCTGTTCGTCTTCCTGATAAGCAGGAGCAATTCTTGTGTAGTAGTCGAATGCTCTGTCGCCCATACCTGCGTAAGCAGCAGCACACATGATCCAAGCATTGTTATGGCAGAAGATACCAGCGTTTTCCTTGTAACCGCCTGGGTATGTGGAAATTTCGCCGTATTCTACGATATATCTTGTAAATGCAGGATTGTTGAGAACAAGACCGTGCTTTGTACCGAGGTACTTGTCAATGCTGTCCATAGTCTTTTCTGTGAATTCCTTGCCGCCGATGTCGGACATTACGCAGAAGCCCTGTGGTTCGATGAAGATCTTGCCTTCTTCATTTTCGTTGGAACCAACCTTCTTGCCGTAAGCGTCGTAAGCACGGAGGAACCATTCGCCGTCCCAGCCGTAGTCGATGATAGCCTGCTTCATCTTGTCGATTTCAGCCTGAGCCTTGTCAGCTTCTTCGATGTTGCCTGTTAAACGGCAGAGCTTTTCGTATTCAGGTCCGATATATGTAAACATACCTGCAATCATTACGGATTCAGCTGTTTCTTCGTTGAGAGGAGCACCTGTTTCAGGGTTAACTTCTTTAGCGATGTTGGAAGCTGTGTTCTGGAAGCTTTCGCCCGGAACTCTTGAGAAGCAGTTGAGGTTGAGGCAGTCGTTCCAGTCAGCACGTCCGATAAGTGGGAGGCCGTGAGGACCCTTGTTGTTTACAACGTGGTAGAAGGAACGCTTGAGGTGGTCAAGGAGAGGCTGAGCGAGCTTGTCGTCGTTCTTGTAAGGTACCATTTCGTCGAGGATACCCATATCGCCTGTTTCCTTGATGTAAGCAGCAGTGGAAAGGATCATCCACAGCGGGTCATCGTTGAAGTTTGTACCTGCAGCGTCGTTGCCCTTCTTTGTGAGAGGCTGATACTGGTGGTAGTTGCCGCCGTCTTCAAGCTGAGTAGCAGCAATGTCGAGAATTCTTTCTCTTGCACGTTCAGGAATCTGGTGAACGAAGCCGAGGATGTCCTGATTGGAGTCACGGAAGCCCATACCTCTGCCGATACCGCTTTCAAAGTAAGAAGCGGAACGTGAAAGGTTGAAAGTAACCATGCACTGGTACTGGTTCCAGATGTTAACCTGTCTGTTGAGCTTTTCGTCGTCAGACTTGATTGTGTACTTAGCGAGGAGCTCATCCCATGTCTTAGCAAGCTCTTCGAGAGCAGCGTCAACCTTAGCAACTGTGTCGAACTTTTCCATCATAGCGTAAGCTCTGGACTTGTTCATAGAGCCGTCAGCGTTGAACTTTTCAGCATATGGGTTTTCAACGTAGCCGAGAGTAAAGATAAGAGTCTTTGTTTCGCCTGCGCCGAGAGTGATTTCCTTGTAGTGTGAAGCAACAGGGGACCAGCCGTCAGCAACAGAGTTCTGAGGCTTGCCGTCGAGAACTGTCTGAGGATTGTGGAAATCGTTGTAGATGCTGCCCATAAATGTTTCACGGTCAGTATCGTAGCCGTCAACAGTGTCGTTTACAGCATAGAAAGCAAAGTGATTTCTTCTTTCCTTGTATTCTGTCTTATGGTAAATAACAGCACCGTTCTTTTCGAGTTCAACTTCACCTGTGTTGAAGTTACGCTGGAAGTTTGTGCTGTCGTCGTTAGCGTCCCAGAGACACCATTCAACGAAGGAGAAGAGCTTGAAGGACTTAGCGTCGCCGCTTTCGTTCTTGAGAACGACCTTCTGAACTTCGCCTGTGAAATTCTGAGGTACGAAGAAAGTAACTTCAGCAGAAAGACCGTTCTTCTTACCTGTGATCTTTGTATAGCCCATACCGTGACGGCATTCGTAAGCGTCAAGGTCAGCCTTTACAGGAGCCCAGCCGGGATTCCAGATTGTGCCGTTGTCATTGATGTAGAAATAACGTCCGCCGGCGTCTGCAGGAACGTTGTTATAGCGGTAACGGGTGATTCTTGCAAGACGAGCGTCCTTGTAGAAATCGTAACCGCCTGCTGTATTGGAAATCAGACCGAAGAAGTCCTGAGTTCCAAGGTAGTTGATCCATGGATATGGGGTTTTAGGGGAAGTAATGACGTATTCTTTTTTAGCGTCATCGTAAAAACCGTACTTCATGTTAATAACCTCACTTAATTCATAATTAATGTGCACCACACACATTACTGAATTCATTTTACCATATTAAACGTTTTATATCAAGTCATTTTTTTTAATACCTGTTAAAATTTATTCTGTCTTTTCTATGCATTTTAACCAAAAATACACTTTATATTGTGTCATTATGTAAATGATTACACTATATTTTGTAATGAAAAATCCGCACAGTGGCATTCTGTGCGGATAGATTTTTATGATACGTGTCTTGAAATAAAGCAATAGCTTAAAATCACGGCAGAACAAGAAATTCCTCGCTGATATTCATTTTAAGCACATCAAGTATGTAGTCATAGCTGAAAATGCTGTAAGCCTTTACACCGTGAGCGTCGGCAAGCTCAGGGGTGTAGTCGGAAAGCTTGTAAATTCTTACATCTGAGTAGTTGTAATCGTAATGAGTAACGATAGGGATAAGCTTAACATCCTCGAAAACAGGCTGTTCCGTTGTTTCTTCCGTTTCGGAAACATAAGCCGAAACATTGAACTGAAGCACGCCGCCGATAAGATTCTGACCCACGCTCTGAGCCGAAATAAAATTGCCCAGAGAGTAAGCACAGAGGGCTTCCGAGCCGTCCTCACGCTGTATCATTTCGATATCACGGAGAACGTGAGGATGGTTGCCGATAATAATATCCGCACCCGCTTCCGCAAGCTGTTTAGCGTAATCACGCTGATAATCGCTTATTACGTCGGAATTTTCAACGCCCCAGTGAAGAGCGACCACGCATACATCTGAAATTTCATCTGCCGCACGGACATCGTTCAGTACAGCCTCTCTGTCGTTTACATCACCGATAACAAGCTCGGAATCCGCAGGCAGACTAAGACCGTTTAAGCTTTCCGTGTAGGAGAGGTAGGAGAAGGTGACGCCGTTTACTTCGTTGAGACGGATATTGTTTTTATCCTCAATGTTACGGTACGCACCTGCAACGGTGACATTTTCACGGCTGTCCCAGTAGTCAAGGCAGGCGTTAAGACCCTTTGTGCCCTTGTCGAGAGTGTGGTTGTTTGCGATGGTGAAAACGTCAAAGCCAAGGTCGATCATATGGTCGCCGAGAGCGACAGGGGAGTTGAAGCAGGGGTATGTAGACGGCTCAAACTGGTCGTTGCAGATAAGGGTTTCCTGATTTATCATTGCAATATCCGCAGGTTCAATAAGGTCTGCGGCATTTTCGTATGCAAACTCAAAGTCGTAGCCGCCCTCTGCCGAGCGTCTTGCCGCCTGCTTGTAAATGCTGGAGTGAATTAAATTGTCGCCTACCGCTGTAAATGATACCGTTTCCCATTTTGCGGGAGGCTCTGTCGTTACGGTGGTAGTTTCGGTTGTTGTTGCAGTGGTTGTGACGGTGGTTGCTGCTGTTGTTTCAGCGGTAGTTGCGGCAGTTTCGGTTACGGAAGCGTTTACGGGAACGGCTTCCTCTGTTTTACCGCAGGCTGTCAGCATAAGAACTGCCGCAAGAAAAGAGATTGTTTTTCTGATATTCATCTGATTTTATTCCTTATAATAAATTTACCAGGTCCATTCGGACATAAAGCGTGTAAGCTTCTGCTTGAATTCGCTTCCCTCGTGCTTGTCGGCAGACTGCTTTTTAAGCTCGTTTGCAGCACCGATTGCAATAAGCAGGAGACCTGCCGCAAGGAGATATACCCACCAAGCAAGGCTTGCCCAGAAGTTTCTGCTCATAAACAGGGTCGATACAACAAGTACGGTAACGGAAAGCACGAACCATTTTTTCTTTTTGATCATAAACGAGAGGATAAGCATTGCAAGGGAGGATATTACGATAATCAGACCGTCTGCAACGTGACCACCCGAAAGTGCGTCTCCGAAAAGGATAAGGTAGGAGAGGATGTAGACAACAAAAGTGATATTGTCAACGACAGGGAGCTTTTCCTTCCACATAAAGCGCATTGCAAAGCAGTAAAGCAGAACAGGCACTATGTTGAATTCAAGCTCAATGATTTCGGGAACGTTGAAGAAAGGCTGTGTAAAGCAGGCAATAACAGGCATCAGTGCACTTATCGTGTAAATTGCCTTTCTGAACATCGGCTTCTGTCCCTTTCTGCAAAGTGTAAGCAGACAAAGCGTAAACAGCCATATACCGCACCATCTTGAAATGTCATCGTGTGTGCTTCCTACGTAGCAGAAGAAACCGATGAAGCGTGTGAATGCAAAAACATCAAGCATAATTCCGCCGTCTTTTTTCTCGGAAAGGGAATTCTTATGCAGGAGGTAGCTTGGTATTACCGTAAGCATCATTATTACTGCAACAGCCAGTCCCACAGGCGACCATTCGCTGAAATCAAGCACAAACCAGTCCTTTGACCAGTATCCGAAAAGCTTTGCCTCACGGAAATAATCTTCAAGGGCAACTACAAACACGGGGTAGGCAATGCCGATTGAAGCAAGAAGGGGAGGAGTAAAGCTCTTGTTGTAGAATGATGTAACGGAAAGCAGGAAGAAGACCGCTGTGATTACAGTATAAACAGGGTTCCATTCGTTTGAAAAACCGATTTCTATCATACACATCAGGTTCATTGCAAACAATGCCCAGCGTGAAGTTGTTTCCGCCGCCTTTGTAAATTTACCTTCGGGAACAAAGATTGAGCCGAGATAAACCAGTGCCGCCGCACCGCATACGAAAAGCCAGGTTTCTGTGAATTCCACGTTGAAAATGTCGTATGAAGCAAAGCCTGCGGCTGTAAAGGTAAACGCAAGACCGCATACAAGCTCGCCTGTTACGCCGTGCTTTACGGCTCTGAAAATACATATCGCCGCAAGAACAGCAAGAAGCGGTGAAGCGTAGCTTTCAAAGAACATAACGGCTATGACATAAGCGGCAATAGTAATTCTTGCAGAAACAGAAACTGCATTATCAATAGCCCTGTTTTTGTTTAAACAGCTTAAAACAACGGAGATTACTGTGTAAACTGCCGTAACCGCAAGTGAAGCAAAGAGAATGGTGCTGCCTTCCATATCGGGGAGAAGTTTTGCAATTGGTACTATAAGGAAACCGCCCCACAACATTGAAAGTACGATGAACGGTACTCTTTCAGCGTCGTTTTCGGCAGAAAATGCAGGCAGGAGCATTGTAACGGCTGTAATTGCAAATCCGCCCGTGTAAAGCAGGCACATCGGAATTCCTTCGGGATATTCCGCTGCGGCGATAAGCATAAATCCACAGATAAGGGAAACAGCAGAGTAGATGAAATCGGAAGCAACCGTCCTCAGCTTAAGAGGCTTTACAAACACGAACAATCCCTGAAGCAGGAGAGCGAAAGCCGCCGTTACAAGCGGTACATAAAAGCCTGCGGAGTATTCGGAATCATTTTCAAAGATCAAGCGTGTGCCGAGAACTGCAAGTATAGTGCAGGAAAGAGGGAATACCGATTTCATAAGAGCACCGCTTTTTTCGCTGCGGTGAATAATGGAAAGGGCAAGGATTTCAGCCGCAAGAATTGCGTAAGCACCCAGCGCAAGCAGGGACGGCTCTGCAAAAAATGCGGAGAGCGTGCAGATTACCGCTGTAATTACGGCAAAAGCGTTGGAAATAAAGGTAACTGCGGATTTAAGCTTGTCAGGGATAAAATTCATAAATGACAGAACCGCAGGTATTGCCGAGGAAATGACAAGTGTGCAGGCAATTCCGCTGAAATCGTCGGGAGAAAATGCTGCAAACATTCCGCAGGTAACAAAAACTGTAAATGGTACCGCACCCGCAAATCCGTTTTTCTCTGTAAACTGATTTTTAAGGTAACCTGCCGCAAAAATTGCACAGGATGCAAGCGAGAGTGCACCGTTGTCGCATACAAACATAGCGGCAAGGCTGCTCAGACTTAAAATTATGGTGTTTACAGCTGAAAATGAGTTAAGCTGAGAAAGTATTGGTTCTGCTTTTTCGCTGTCGATTTTTGAAAGCGCCTGACAGGCAAAAATCATACCGAAGCCGTAAATTGAAGCGATAAGCGCAAACACAGCCATATTATCCGTAAACTGTAAAATCAGGGCGCATATTGAAGCCGAGAAGCTTACAAGACCGCACCAGGAAAATACTTTATGGCGGTAGTCACATCCGCCCTTTAAGCAGACAGCGGAAAGTGCGGCAAAGGTTATCGCAAGAAGCAGAGGACGGCCGTTGCCGTAAAGTGAGAACCACTCGCCGAAAACCTTGAAATGACCTGCGGCGATAAGGGTTATAGGCAGAAAAACGCTGCCGAGGGTGTAGAAAAGTATGCCTGTTTTTTCAAGGCTGAATTTACGTTCCGCAAGGGATGAAGCCGCAAAGAAAATAGCGGAGAAGGAGAGTATCACAACGGCTCTCAGACCGCTTGGGAGGAACTCCCATGTAGTGGTTGCAAAAATAAGACCTGCCGTAATAATAAAAAGCGCACCTAGGATAAGCAGTACGTTGATTGAGCTGACCTTCTGCTTAGGCTGTGCAGGGGCAGTCTTGACAGGCTCTGTTTTCGGCTGAGGTGCAGGCTGTGCTACATTCCGCGCATAGGACATATTGTATGCAGAATTTACAGTCACCTTTGCAGGCTCAGGTTTTACAGGCTCTGCCTTGACAGCTTCTTCACTGACAGTTTCAGCTGCGGGAGTTTCAGGCTGAACGGTATCTGCACTCCGGGTTTCGGGGGGAGGTTCTGCCGATTGCGTTTCCTCCTGAGGTGCAGGCTCGCTTTTGGGAGCGTTCTTTGAAAACAGTGTTTCTCTGAGAAGCCTGTTTTCCTCGTTGAGTTTTTCGTTAAGCTGCTTATATGTATTGGCACGTGACATCTGCGTCAGAAACAGAATAAAAAATACGATCGGTGAAACAAGCCACAGCAATACCAGTATTACTATAAATTCCATTTTGTGTCCTCCTTTTTAGTCTGTTACTATAATTATACACTAAAATTCTCAATATGTACAGTTACAATTTCATTACATATGAAATTTTTTCGGATATATTTTGCTTGACATTTGGTTTTTTTAGGTGTATACTGATATAGTAATTTTATCAGAAGCAGGTCTGTTAAAAAAATATGCTGGAATAGCTCAGTTGCGTAGAGAATTTCAGCAAGCTGAAACCGCACATTCGTAATGAGCAGGTCTGATAAAAAATATGCTGGAATAGCTCAGTTGGTAGAGCAGCGCATTCGTAATGCGCAGGTCGTGGGTTCGAGTCCCATTCCCAGCTCCATAGAAAAACCCCTTGTAAACCGCAATTCTGCGTGGTCTGCAAGGGGTTTTTCTTTTTGCTGTAATGAACGGTTTTATTGTTGTTTGTGCTTGTTTTGCTTTGTTTTTGGTAGTTTTGGGTGTCAAAATGGGTGTCAAAAAGTAGTCAGAAAATTCTACAAATACACTTTTATTTTCAGTTGAAATTTCAATATGAATATGCTATAATAATCTGCATGAAACTTGACGGAGGCTTTGCTATGAAGGTGCATACGCTTTTAAGAAGATACCGTGAGGTTTTCAGAAAGCTTAAAAATGATGTGATTGTTTATGACGGAAAATGTTTTCATCCGATAATGTATACAGATACGGCTGTCGTAATGGGATTTGATATTTGTGAGAAAACGATTTCAGAAATGGACGGTTACGTCATCTGTGCTCATATTATCTGTGAGATTGCCTGCCGGGACGATGGATTTATTTGTAAAGCGTCAGGCAGAAGCTATACGGATGATGAAAAAGTTTATGCAGGAGCTTGCTGAAAGGGATGTATCGGAAAAGCAAATAGCAAAGCAGGAGTTTACAGCTTAAGGAGAGGAGACTTTTTATGAAAAACAAACTTTGCAGACTTGCCGCATTTCTGTGCACAGCCGCTTTGGTTTTATGTACGGGATGTACCGAAAACGGCGGCACGGAAAATGCAGACGTTCAGACAACCACAGCGGCAGTCACGGAAGCCGCTGAGCAGGAGGAGGGAAACAGCCTTACTTCCCTTGAAGTCATCAGATTGATGGGCAACGGCACAAACCTCGGAAATACGCTTGAAGCGTACAACCACAAAGGCTATGTTGGCGGCTCTGACCCAACGACCTTTGAAACAAGCTGGGGACAGCCAAGAACAACTGCTGAAATGATACAGGGTATGAAGGATGCAGGCTTTGATACGCTCCGTATTCCTGTTGCGTGGACAAACGGTATTAACTTTGAAAGCGGAGATTACACCATTGACGAGCGTCTTATGAGCCGTGTTGAAGAGGTTGTAAACTTTGCACTTGACGCTGATATGTACGTTATCATAAACGACCACTGGGACGGCGGCTGGTGGGGAATGTTCGGCTCAGCTGATATGGAGGTCCGTGAAAAGGGGATGGAGCTATACAAGTCTATGTGGACCCAGATAGGCGAGCGTTTCAAGGATTATTCCTACAAGCTTATTTTTGAATCTGCAAACGAGGAGCTTGGCGACCGACTTAATGACAAGGACATCACAGGCTCAAAGGGTATTCTTACACAGGATGAGTGCTATGAAAAGGCTTATGAAATAAACAGCGAGTTTGTTAAGCTTATACGCTCAATCGGCGGTAAGAATGCAGACCGTTTCCTTCTTATTGCAGGCTATAACACGGATATTATGATGACCTGCGATGAGCGTTTTAAAATGCCTGAGGATACCGCCAAGGATAAGCTTCTGCTTTCCGTTCACTACTACACTCCGTGGGATTACTGCGGAACAGACGCAATAAATCACTGGGGCTCACCCGATGATTACAATGAACAGAACGGACTGCTTGAAATGCTCAGCAAGTACAGCAAACAGGGCTACGGCGTTGTAATCGGTGAATATGCCGTTCTTACAAACGGTACAGCAAAGCCTGACACGGACAAGTTCTATAACAACTTCCTTGACAACTGTGACCTGTACGATTTCTGTCCTGTACTGTGGGACTGCAGTTCGCTTTACAAGCGTCAGAATTTAAAAATGTCTGACGAAACCCTTGCTGGAATATTTGATTCAAGACGTTTTGCAAACGAAAAGGATACACCTGCCGAAGAAGTAAAATCCGCTGCAAAGGAACGTATCGACCAGGCTTATAAGGCATCCGAGGATGAAATGATGGCAGGCATTGACGTTCTTCCGTCCGATGATAAAGCGGCAGCGTGGATAATGTTCCAGAGTGCCGACTGGAGCGTTGCTTACAGCGTAGGCGACGGCTACGACCCGACAAATATGACAATGGGTATAAAAGCCCAGAATGTTGAGGTAACAGGCGAGGGCACATATACTGTAAGCCTTGATTTTACCGAGCTTAACGGCGTATACGGCACAGCATTTGCAGCACTTGGAATTTACAACGGCGAGCTTCTTTATCCGGACTATACCGTTACAATTGATAACGTGCTTCTCAACGGTGCACCTTATGAATTGACAGGCAAGGGCTATACGACCTCTGATGACGATAAGTGCACAAGAGTAAATCTTTATAATCAGTGGGTGTCCAGCGTTCCCGAAGAAGCGAGAACAACAGACGGCGACCTCACAGATTGTTCCGCACAGATAATGCCTCTCAACGACAAGGTTAAAATAAACACCCTGTCCATAACATTTACATATCACGCACCTTAATTTTCTTCTTAAACAAAACCACCGCCCGAAGCGAATGCTTCGGGCGGTGTTGTCATTCCAAGAGAAATTCAGTTTTCGGGAGTAACGTCAGAAGTTTCCTCTGTCACATCTGTTGTATCATCTTTGGGAGTTTCCTCTGTTACATCATCTGTTGTGTTATCATCGGGAGTTTCTTCATCAGTAACGTCATTTTCAGATGTATCCTCGGACTCATCCTCAGTAACATCATCTTCGGATGTGTCTTCATCTGTTACATCATTTTCGGATGTGTCTTCATCTGTTACGTCATCTTCAGAAGTATCTTCCTCAGTTGTATCATCCTCGATAGTTTCATCGTCGGTAACATCATCTTCGGATGTATCTTCCTCGGTTTCTTCATCCGTTACATCTTCCTCATCCTCAGCTTCAAGGTAAACAGAAATGTCTTCCTCAGGGTCAGCAAGGATAAGCTTGCCTCTGCCGTTGCTTATGATGATAAGGTTTCCGTTTTCTTCGTCAAGCTCAAGCTTTTCGGGAGTGCCGATGAACTTTGTCGAAATTACTGTGCCT
>JAFQUQ010000003.1 GCA_017408395.1 Oscillospiraceae bacterium | reverse complement strand
AGATTTTGACCCGTTAACGGGTAGCAAGTAACAGTCTTTTGCGTGGGCCAGATCGTACCTACGTCTTTAGACGTGGCCAGTATCCTGAGGGCTATGCCCGTTAGAGAAAAACCCCCGGCTACGCCGGGGGATATTTTTATTGATTGCATATTTTTCCGAGTGCTTTGTCATAATCAAAATTTACAGCATAAGGTATTTCATATTCGCTGTCAATAGGCATTAAACGCTCGTTTATGCCATCGTTCCACTGGATTTTTTCTACGGGTACAAACACCCCGTTTTCTTTGGTAAAGCTGATAGTATGAAGCATTTCTCCATACAGAGAGTAATATTTATTGCCGATTATACAAATATTATATTCTTTGTAACGTTCACGCTGTTCGTTGTTAAGGGGGAGCTGCTCAAAAATCTCATCACGTTCCTCACGGCTGACGTGCACAGCTTCGGGGGTGACATAGCTTTTAATGTCATCATTCCAGAAAATAAGCCACGAGTTTGAAGCCTGAGCCATTGTATGTGCAAGAAAGACGTTATCCTTAATGCCGTAAGCACGGAATTCATGCAGTTCATGTTCAAAAATGCCATCATAATAGCTGAAATAATCCGCACAGGAGGAATTGTTGCTTACACCGCCTGATATGACAAATTGCGCAAAGCTGCCATAGTTTAAAATGTAAAGTTCGGCGTCCATTGCGTATTTAATATCATTGGTGTAAAATGCTTCTCTGCTGTCGCAAAGCACCAATCCGAAGGGAGTGTTCGGATCTATCGCACCCCATACGTTTTGCAGCATTATTTCGTCGGTACAGTTAAAATCGGGAGCAAATGTGAAAAGAAATGCATACTCATCAGCACCGTTGCTGTCAAGGTCATATGCAAGCACTTTTGCGCAGTTTATATCAATTGCAGGCTCATCATCGGGCATACGTTCCTTGACTTCGTTGTAAAGGTCAGTGTAAACCTGCGATGACAGCAGAGCGGCTTCCGCTTTTTCAAGGAGCACGGTATCGATGAAATCTTTACCGTCACAAAGCCCTGTCTGCTCATATTTGCAGAAATAAAACGGGGTATCGTCCGTAATTTCAACATAGGTACGGTTTTCTTCGCCGTATTTTTCAAATTCGTAAAGGGATACAGTAGTTTCAGCTTCTGTATGAACTGGCGGCAGGGTGGTGATCTCTGTCGTTTCTGAAAAAGCTTCGGTTGAATATGTTACGGAAGAGGTTTCGGTGAATGATGTGTAAGATTCTGTGCTTTTATCGGTGTCCGAGGCTTTGCAGGAAGTAAAAATAAGCATTGCTCCAAGCAGGACGGAACAGCGTTTAAGCTTCATTGAAGTAATCCTTTCTGACAGGTGATGTCTTAATTATATCTGAGCAAAGAGCCGGTTGTCAATGTTTTTGAATAAAAAATAAGGCGTATGTATATGCAAAATGCCAAAACGAAAAAAATATGCCTTTTTATTATTTAATTTTTACATAATCCACTTGACAGTAAAACGATTACAATGTAAAATGTAATTATTAATGAGTATATATTATATCGTATATATTTTTAGGAGGTACATAAAAATGAGCGAATTCTTCAAAGGTATCGGCAAAATTCAGTACGAAGGCAAGGACAGCACAAATCCTCTTGCTTTCAAATATTACAATCCCGATGAAATGATCAACGGCAAGCCAATGAGAGAACACCTCAAGTTTGCTCTTTCCTGGTGGCACACTATGGGCGGCGACGGTACAGATATGTTCGGCTGCGGCACAACAGACAAGAGCTGGGGCGAAACAGACCCTGTGGCAAAGTCCAAGGCTAAGGTAGACGCTGCATTTGAAATCATGGACAAGCTTTCCATCGACTATTTCTGCTGGCATGACCGTGACCTCTCTCCTGAGTACGGCTCACTTGCTGAAACAAACGAAAAGTTTGACGAGATCGTTGATTACGTTGCTGACAAGATGAAGGAATACCCTGGCAAGAAGCTTCTCTGGGGTACAGCTAAGTGCTTCGACCACCCACGCTTTATGCACGGTGCAGGCACATCTCCTTCCGCTGACGTTTTCGCTTTCGCAGCTGCTCAGATCAAGAAGGCTATCGACGCTACTGTAAAGCTCGGCGGTAACGGCTACGTATTCTGGGGCGGCCGTGAAGGTTATGAAACACTCCTTAACACAAATATGGGTCTTGAACTTGACAATATGGCTCGTCTTATGAAGATGGCTGTTGAATATGCTCGTTCTATCGGTTACACAGGCGATTTCTACATCGAACCTAAGCCAAAGGAACCAACAAAGCACCAGTATGACTTCGATACAGCTACTGTTCTCGGCTTCCTCCGCAAGTACGGTCTTGACAAGGATTTCAAGATGAACATTGAAGCTAACCACGCTACACTTGCTCAGCACACATTCCAGCACGAGCTCCGTGTTGCAAGAGAAAACGGCGCATTCGGCTCTATCGACGCTAACCAGGGCGACTGTCTCCTCGGCTGGGATACAGACCAGTTCCCAACAAACATTTACGATACAACATTCTGTATGTATGAAGTAATCAAGGCAGGCGGCTTCACAAACGGCGGTCTTAACTTCGACGCTAAGGCAAGAAGAGGCTCCTTCACACTTGAAGACATTTTCCACAGTTACATTGCAGGTATGGACGCATTCGCTCTCGGCTTCAAGGCTGCTCTCAAGCTTATCGAAGACGGCAGAGTTGACAAGTTCGTTGAAGACAGATACGCTTCCTGGACAACAGGTATCGGCGCTGACATTATCGCAGGCAAGGTTAACATGGCTGACCTTGAAAAGTATGCTCTTGAAAAGGGTGAGGTTGTTTCCTCCCTCACAAGCGGCAGACAGGAAATGCTTGAAGCTATCGTAAACAACGTTATTTTTAATCTTTAATAAAAAACAGGTGCAGTGGTGGGCGGAAGTACGCCCTTGCATTTCTTTTTTACAAATACCTATGAAAGGGTTGAATAAAAATGAGATATGTAATCGGTATTGACATAGGCACAAGCGGTACAAAGACCGTTCTTTTCGATGAAAAGGGTACTGTCATCGCTTCCGCAACAGTGGAATATCCTATGTATCAGCCTAAGAACGGTTATGCTGAACAGGAGCCGACTGACTGGTACAATGCAAGTATCTCCACAGTTAAGACCGTTATTGAAAAAAGCGGCGTAAGCAATGAGGACATCGTTGGCGTAGGTCTTTCGGGACAGATGCACGGTCTTGTTATGCTTGACGAAAACAACAGCGTTATCCGCCGTTCTATCATCTGGTGCGACCAGAGAACTGCTGCCGAAGTTGAAGAAATGAACGAAAAGCTCGGCAGAGAAAAGCTTATTGAAATTACAGCTAACCCTGCTCTTACAGGCTGGACAGCTGCAAAAATCCTCTGGGTAAAGAACAATGAGCCTGAGAATTACGCTAAGTGCCGTCACATTTTACTCCCTAAGGATTATATCAGATTTATGCTTACAGGTGAGTACGCAACAGAAGTTTCCGACGCTTCCGGTATGCAGCTTTTAGACGTTCCTAACCGCTGCTGGAGCAAGGAAGTATGCGACGCTCTCGGAATTGATATGTCTATGCTTGCTAAGGTTTACGAGTCCTGCGAGGTAACAGGCAGAATTACTGCCGAAGCTGCTGCACTTACAGGCCTTAAGGAAGGCACAATCGTTGTAGGCGGTGCAGGCGACAATGCGGCTGCTGCAGTAGGCGCAGGCGTTGTTTCAGACGGCAAGGCATTTACAACAATCGGTACAAGCGGCGTTGTTTTTGCACACACATCAAAGGTTTCCATCGACCCTAAGGGCAGAGTTCATACCTGCTGTGCGGCTGTTCCCAACACATGGCACATCATGGGCGTTACACAGGGCGCAGGCCTTTCCCTGAAGTGGTTCAGAGACAACTTCTGTCAGGCTGAAAAGGATACCGCAAAGGGTATGGGAATTGACGAATACATCCTTATGAACAAGGAAGCTGAAGAAGTACCTATCGGTTCAAACCTCCTTATTTACCTCCCTTATCTTATGGGCGAAAGAACTCCTCATCTTGACCCTGACGCAAGAGGTATGTTCTTCGGACTTTCCGCTATGCACACAAAGAGAGATATGCTCCGTGCCGTAATGGAGGGCGTATCCTATTCTCTCCGTGACTGCGTGGAAATCTGCCGTGAAATGGGAATCAATGTTTCCGATATGATGGCTTGCGGCGGCGGCGGTAAATCTCCTCTCTGGAGACAGATGCTTGCTGACCTTTACGCTTGTCCTGTAAAGACAGCCGTTTCTCAGGAAGGTCCTGCTCTGGGCGTTGCAATCCTTGCAATGGTAGGCGCAGGTATTTACGGCAGCGTTCCTGAGGCTTGCGAAAAAATCGTAGCTGTTGACAAGATACAGCAGCCTGTTGAAGAAAACATCCCTGTTTACGAAAAATATTTCAGACTTTACGACGAAATTTATCCTGCTGTAAAGGATAAGTGCGCAAAGTTGGCGCAGCTTTAAGTTGGCACAGCTTTAATTTAAAATAAACTGTGTTCCTTTTCCTCAAATCATCAAGAAATTTAAATCCGACGGTGGTATTATTAAGATAAAGAAGCCGCTGTGTGCACATTTAGGCGGCTCGTACGATGATATATCATTGAGGTAGATTTAATGAATAATTTTGAAATTCTGTCCGTAGTGCTTGAATTTATCGACGAAAATCTCAGCGGAGAAATCACAGCGGAGTTATGCGCAAAGAAGTGCAGCTACTCCCTTTCAAATCTGCAGAAAATGTTCCGCTGTACCTTTCATATCGGCGTCAGCGACTATATCGCAAGACGCAGACTTACAGCGGCGGCTAAGGAGCTTATCGAAACGGATACCCCTATTCTTGACATTGCACTAAAGTACGGCTACAACTCCCACGAGGTGTTTACCCGTGCGTTTGCGAGATTGTGGGGCGTTACTCCGTCAAAGTTCCGTAAAAGCAGCAGATTTTCCGAGATTTTCCCTAAATTCGACAACTACGTTCAGATAACCGATGAAAAGGGGAATGTTATTATGACAAGCAAAATCAGATTTGATGTATCTCATCTTTACGATTTTATCAAGGAACACAGAGGAAAATATGCCGTATGCTTTGACATTGTACAGCTTATGTACATAAACGATACCTACGGCAGTGCGGCAGGCGACATTGCAATTGCAGAGTGCCTGCGCAGAATAGATGAAAACGCAGGGGACGATATGCTCCCAATCAGAATCGGCGGAGATGAATTTGTGCTTATCACGGATTATTCCGACATTAATGACGCACAGGCTGCCGCTGAGAAAATTTTAAGCTTAAACGGAGGCACCGTTAAATCGGGCGGCAATGAATTTGAAGTGTCGATGAGAGCAGGCTATGTTCTTATTCCCGACGGAAATTTAAGATATAACAAGCTTTTCGACAGCTTTGTAATTGCAGGCTTACCCCGTGATTAACCAAAACCTCCTTAATTGAAAGGAAGTATTTATTATGAAGCTTTTTATTGATACCGCTAATGTTGATGACATCAGATGGGCAAACGACCTCGGAGTAATCTGCGGCGTTACAACAAACCCTTCCCTTATTGCAAAGGAAGGCAGAGTTTTTGAAGAAGTAGTAAAGGAAATCACAACTATCGTTGACGGTCCTATCTCCGCAGAGGTTATCTCTCTCGAAGCTGACAAGATGGTTGAAGAAGCTCTTCCTCTTGCTGCTATCCACGAAAACATCGTAATCAAGCTCCCTATGTGCGAAGAAGGCCTCAAGGCTTGCAAGAAGCTCACAGAAAAGGGCATCAAGACAAACGTTACACTCATTTTCTCCGCTGCACAGGCTATGCTTGCTGCTAATGCAGGCGCTACATACGTGTCACCTTTCCTCGGCAGACTTGATGACATCGGTATGGAAGGTATGAACCTTATCGAAGAAATCGTTGATATTTTCAATGCACAGGGCATTGCAACAGAAATCATCGCTGCTTCCATCAGAAATCCTATTCACGTTACAACTTGTGCAAGACTTGGCTGTGACATTGCAACTATTCCTGCAAGCGTAATCCGTCAGATGGTCAAGCACCCACTCACAGATAACGGTATCGAGCGTTTCCTCAAGGACTGGGAAGGCGCTAAGAAGGCGTAATCAAAAGCTGGTCCAGCTGAGCACAGCTGGCGGGGTCAAGGGCGAGGAGCCCTTGCGGGTTTGGGCAGAGCCCAAGCAAGTCTGAGCAAGACTTAGAAAAGATTAAGCGCAATTCAGATTATTAATGCAAAGATGAGAGTGTGGTAAAATCTCAGTAATTCTTTGTAGTACGGCAATCTGAATTGCGCTGTTTTTTATCTTTTAAACAATAATAGCCCTTGATTTTAATCGAAATAAGCGTAAGCGTTTTTGATTAAAATCAACAAATTAAATTCCATATAATAAAATTATGCACAGATACAAAACTCATATCTGTGCATAATTATTTACTCAATATCACTCGAAAACATTTCCGTCCAGACGGGGAAGTATCCGCATTTTCTTGCTACGTTCTGGGATGGGATATTGCCTGCCCAGGTACCGTAATATGGTATCGCACCGTGCATAAAGACCTGGTGCGTAAGCGCAGAAACAATTTCCGCCGCCACGCCTAAACCTCTGTACTGGGGCAGAACGTCAATACCTATCTGCCAGAATTTCTCGCTGTCGTTGCTTGCACCTGCCATACCGATTATTTCGTCGCCGTTAAGGGCACAGACCGCAAGAACATCACGTCTTTTCCTGCTTGAATTGTACATAAGGGCATTATTGAAGCCCTTGTATCTGTAAAGGACGTTTACAATGTCGTTTTCCTCGTAAACACGGACGTTGAAGCCGTGGTCGTGGTAATATTTGTAGGGGGTCAGGGGGAGGTAGTAAACGGAAACGTCCCCGATGGTTTTATTGAATCTGCCAAGCTCCTGATTTAAAAGATACTGTACTTTGCCTGTAAAAAGCTGTGCGCCGCTGTAAAGTGACATAATCTTTTCGATTGAGGACAGTATAGCACTGTCGGCGGTTGCAACGGCGGCGTTTCCCATAACTGCCATTCTGAAAAAATCGGGGCCGTCGGTGATTTCACGTCTGCGGCTGTTTAAGGCAGAAACCGTTGCTTTTGATATGCTGCCGAAAAAATCTTCGGGGGAGCAGGAATAGTCGTAACTAAGCTGTAAAGTGGCTGCTTCTGTAAGCTCGCTGCGGTACATTCAATCACTCCTTGTTATCTGAGGTAAGTCCGTGGAGATAATCGTTGAGCAGATTCCAGCCTATGCTGTCGTAGCGGAGTATCTGCTGTGCATATTTAACAGGGAACCACTCTGCACTTTCAACCTCGCAGGAGAAAACAAAGTCGGCTTTTTTGACCTTGCAGGCAAAACCAAGCATAAGGTTGCTCTTTTTAGGGTAAGGGTAGGTCTTGATAAATTTAAAAGAGGTTACGTCAAGTCCGATTTCCTCCTTGACTTCTCTTACGACGGTATCTTCGGCAGATTCGCCGTGTTTAATGTATCCTGCAACGTTTACGAAATTGTTGGAAACGTAGCTTTGTCTGATAAGTGCGATTTCAGAGCCGTCCTCGGTGATGCAAAGGCATATCACGCAGGGGTAGGAAAAGGGGAAAAAGGGTCTTTTGCAGCTTCCGCAGTAGGGTATTTCACCCTCGTCACCGCAAACCTTGGGAAATAATTTTTCGCCGCAAAGAGGGCAATATTCAAAGGTCATTTCAATTCCTCCAATAGAATAAAAAGGCGGACAAAACAAAAATTCATTTTGTCCGCTTTATTAATTATAGTGTAAATCTACGGTCAGTTTGTTAACAAGCTATTAAATTTACTGACCAAGCTTTGCTCTTGTCTTTGCACGGAGGCTGTTGTCAAGAATTCTCTTTCTGATACGGATTGACTTAGGTGTGATTTCGAGGAGTTCGTCGTCAGCAATGAATTCAAGGCTGTCTTCGAGAGAAAGAATTCTCGGCGGAATAAGACGGAGAGCGTCGTCAGAGCCGCTTGCACGGGTGTTTGTAAGGTGCTTCTTCTTGCATACGTTTACTACGAGGTCGTCGGATTTTGGTGACTGACCTACGATCATACCTTCGTAAACAGGAGTGCCTGCACCGATAAAGAGAGTGCCTCTTTCCTGTGCATTATAAAGTCCGTAAGTAACAGCGTCGCCTGTTTCAAAGCATACGAGAGAGCCGCTGTTTCTTCTTGGAATATCGCCCTTGTACGGCTGATATTCGTGGAAAACGGAGCTCATTACGCCCTCGCCCTTTGTATCGGTAAGAAATTCCGATTTATAACCGAAAAGACCTCTTGAAGGGATAAGGAATTCGATCTTCATTCTGCTTCCCGATGGGTGCATTGACTGAAGCTCAGCCTTTCTGCTGCCCAGCTTTTCCATAACTGCGCCTACGCCTTCTTCCGGAACATCGATAACAAGACGCTCGATAGGCTCGCACATTACACCGTCGATTTCCTTCATAAGAACCTTAGGTGTGGAAACGGAAAGTTCGTAACCTTCACGGCGCATATTTTCAATAAGGATGGAGAGGTGCATTTCACCTCTGCCGGCAACTCTGAATGAGTCGGTATTTTCTGTTTCGGAAACACGGAGAGAAACGTCACGGAGAATTTCCTTGAAGAGTCTGTCACGGAGCTGTCTTGATGTTACAAACTTACCTTCACGGCCTGCAAAGGGGCTGTCGTTTACGGAGAATGTCATTTCAACGGTAGGCTCGGAGATCTTTACAAAAGGTACAGGCTCGTAGTTTGCACTGTCACAGATAGTATCGCCGATGGTGATGTTTTCGATACCTGAGATCCATACGATGTCGCCGACCTTAGCTTCCTGTACGGGTGTCTTGTTTAAGCCTTCGATCTGATAGATTGTAACGATCTTGCTGTTGAAAGGCTTTCTGTTTTCGTGGTAGTCGCCTACTGTAACCTGCTGGTTTACACGGAGAACGCCTCTTTCAATTCTGCCGATACCTGTTCTGCCTACGTAGTCGTTGTAGTCGATGGAGGAGATGAGCATCTGTGTAGGAGCTTCATCGTCGCCCTCAGGAGCAGGAATATAGTTTACGATAGTTTCAAACAAAGGAGTGAGGTCCTTGCCTTCTTCATACTGGCTCAGAGAAGCTGTGCCTGCATGTCCTGAGCAGAAAAGCACGGGGCTTTCAAGCTGGTCGTCGTTAGCGTCAAGGTCAAGGAGGAGTTCGAGTACTTCGTCGCCGATTTCGTCAAGACGGGCGTCGGGACGGTCGATTTTGTTTACGACAACGATAATTCTCAGACCCATTTCAAGGGCTTTCTGAAGAACGAAACGTGTCTGCGGCATACAGCCTTCCGCAGCGTCAACAAGCAGAACTACACCGTCAACCATCTTAAGCACACGTTCAACCTCGCCGCCGAAGTCAGCGTGGCCCGGGGTGTCGATGATGTTGATTTTAATTCCGTTGTAAATAACGGAGGTGTTCTTTGCGAGAATGGTAATGCCTCTTTCACGTTCGATGTCGTTGGAGTCCATTACTCTGTCCTCAACTTCCTGGTTTGCTCTGAAAGCGCCGCCCTGCTTGAGCAGTTCGTCAACGAGGGTCGTTTTGCCGTGGTCAACGTGAGCGATGATAGCGACGTTTCTTAAATCTTCTCTTACCATATATTTTCTCTCCTATAAGTATAGAATGTTTATGACGCTTATTTTAATATTTTTTGGCGGATTTGCACGGAATTATGCAGTATAACCTATATATTTTCAACAATCAAAAAATATTATATTTATCCTTAACAAATATATTATTGCATAAAAAAACCTTGCAAGCTAACTTGCAAGGTAATTTTGGTGGAGGAGGGTGGATTCGGACCACCGAAGCTGAAAAGCAACAGATTTACAGTCTGCCCCCTTTGGCCACTCGGGAACTCCTCCGGATAACATTTTGCCTAAGCAAAAAATTGGAGCTGGTGGACGGACTCGAACCCCCGACCTGCTGATTACAAATCAGCTGCTCTACCAACTGAGCTACACCAGCTTAAGTAAATGTTATCTTTTTTCAATTTGTGCCGTTTTTCAACGACTTAATTATTATATCACACCGTTTTCTTTTTGTCAAGCAGATTTCTGAAGTTTAACATTTTGTTCACATTCAGGCTTGCTTTTAAAGAAAATGGTCGGGGCGACAGGACTTGAACCTGCGGCATCTTGGTCCCAAACCAAGCACTCTACCAAACTGAGTTACGCCCCGTTTTCTTTTAAGCTGTCGTTCTCTCAACTGACAGCTTAATCATTATACTACGTAATAAACCATTTGTCAACACCTTTTTTGAAAAAAATCGAAATTTTTTGAGTTTTGTTTATAATGCACTACCTCTGACGAAAAAATTTACTCGCTTTACTCTAAATTTGCCACATTAGATGTTGCAAATTTAAAGTTAATGTGTTATAATGATTAAATAGTTTATATGCAAGGAGGAAGAATAAGGTATGCGTGTAAGGCTTTTAAGCCCGATGATAACCAAAGAGCTTAAGTTTCTGGCACCGCGTGCGCTTATCCTCGACTGCATAATATTCTTAATTTTACTGCCGTTCTATAAATTGTGTGCGGAGATCCCTCTGGGACTTGCTGCGGGGACGCTGGTAATGCTGCTGAATTTTATTATTCTCGGTCTGTCTTCGGAGAGGGCGGTCGAACGTACCATTGCTTCGGCTAAAAGGTATATGTTTGCGTCCTATCTTATAAGGCTTGCCATAACGGGATGTCTTTTCGTGCTGTGCATAAAGACGCCCTATCTTAATATAGTAACAGCGGCTATCCCTCAGCTTTACCCGAAGATCTGCTACACTCTGAATGCGGCGGTGCAAGCACGAAAGGAGGGAAAAGATTAATGAATATAGATGTTTCGGGTCCTAAAAAAATGCTGACCTGGCTTTCTGCGGAGGGCGAGGAGCTGTTCAGTATATCCGAATCGGTCGTTACAGGCTGGGTAGTGGTGCTTATTCTTTCAATAGTATGCTATATTCTCGGCAGAAACCTTGAAATGGTGCCTACCACTAAAAGACAGTGCGCGGCTGAGTTTATCGTCAAGACGGTAAACAATATGATTGAATCGAATATGAACAAGGATTGCGTGAAGGCATATGCACCGTTTATTGCAGCGCTGTTCTCCTATATACTGCTGGGCAGTCTCATTTCTCTTACAGGACTCAGAAGCGTTACGGCAGATATTAGCGTAACGGGTTCTCTTGCACTTATGGTGTTTGTTATGATAACCTATACCAAGCTCAAATATCAGGGTCTTAAGAATTATCTTTTAAGCTTTGTAAATCCGCTTAACCTTATCAGTGAAGTGGCAAACCCTGTTGCTATGGCGCTCCGTCTTTTCGGTAACGTTTCTGCAGGTATGATCATCGGTATTATCCTTTATGCGGCTCTCGGTTCTGCCAGCGGTGCTGTTTACGGTCTGCTCGGATTCGGCGCAGAAGAATACTACTTCAATATTTTTCAGATAGGTCTTCCTGCGGTATTATCAATCTATTTTGATCTTTTTTCCGGTGTTATCCAATCTTATGTTTTTATTATGCTCACAATGGCTTACATCTATATGGGACGAGAATAAACGTTGCAGGGTTTAAGTCGAAAAATCAATTTGGAGGTACTAAATTATGGAAAACAATGAAGCTTTATTGAACGCACAGGGTATGGTTCTTGCAGGACAGGCTATCGGTGCAGGTCTTGCTATGATCGCAGGTATCGGCCCTGGTATCGGTGAAGGTTACGCTGTCGGCAAGACAATCGAAACAATCGGACGTCAGCCTGAATGTAAGGGCAGTGTTACTCCTACAATGTTCATCGGCTGTGCTGTTGCCGAAACAACAGGTATCTACGGTCTGTTCGTAGCTATCATCCTTCTGTTCGCTAATCCGTTCCTTAAGTTCCTCGGAACCTGATAAGCAGAAGATATTTTTTAGAAACAGGAGGCAGAATGGCCTATGTCATTTAATTTTGAATTCTTTTCAATTACCCCGACTACCATAGTAGGCACTCTGATCAATACCCTGATTCTCTTTCTTGCTTTTAAGCATTTCCTTTTTGATAAGGTAAACGCAATTCTTGAAGCCCGTAAGACGGAAATCGAAAAGTCTTACAGCGACGCTGATACAGCCAAGAAAAACGCTGAGGAGCTTGAGGCTGAGTATACAGAAAAGCTTTCAAGCGCCAAGGAAGAATCCGCTGAGATCATCAAGAATGCCACAAAGAAGGCTCAGCTCCGTTCCGATGAGATCATCGGCGAGGCTAAGGACGAGGCTCACAGCATTATCAATAAGGCTAACGCCGATATTGAAAAGGAAAAGAAGCGTGCTGTTAATCAGATCAAGGATGAAATTTCCGATATTGCCATTTCTATCGCTGAAAAGGTCGTTTCCAAGGAAATCGATCAGAAGACTCACGAAAAGCTTATCGAAAACTTTATCAGCGAAATTGGTGAATAACCGCAGCATATTTAAGTCTGCAAGAAAGAAAGGTATGGTCATATGACAGGTTCAGTTGGAAAAATATACTCTGAAGCTATCTTTGAGCTTGCAGCCGAACAGAGCTGTGCCGGACAGGTTTTTGAGGAGCTTGAGGCTCTCAAGAAAATCTGGACGGATAACCCCGGAATTGCAAAACTGCTGTCTGCACCAACTTTAAGCGTAAGCGAAAAGCTTAAGGTTACTGAAAAGACCTTTAAGGGACGTGTTTCCGAAATGGTGTACAACTTCCTCTGCGTTATCACGGAGAAGGGACGTGCAGGTGCACTGGTGGAAATCGCAGATTCCTACAAGGAAAAGTGGTATCAGACCGAAAATATTGCCGAGGTTACCGTTACAACAAGCGCTCCCCTCAGTGCGGAGCTGCGTGAAAAGCTTGTCAAGAAGCTTGAAACGGCTTATAAAAAGAAGGTTATTCTCGAAGAAAAAACTGACAGCTCACTTATCGGCGGTATTGTTGTCAAGTACGGCAACGAAATGCTGGACGGCTCCGTAAAGAACCGTCTTGACTCAATACAGAAGCAGATTAAGGGTATTATTGCTTAAATTTAAAAAAATTGTCGGTTATGACATTGAATTAATTATGAAAGCTGGTGTAATTAATGGATTTGCGTCCGGATGAAATTACCGGTATAATTAAAGAGCAGATCAAGAACTACAGCTCTAAAATCGAGCTTTCCGACACCGGTACGGTTGTTACCGTTGGTGACGGTATCGCAAGAGTACACGGCCTTGAAAAGTGTATGTCGGGCGAGCTTCTCGAATTTGAAGGCGGCGTTTACGCTATGGCGCTCAACCTTGAGCGTGATTTCGTAGGTGCTGTTATGCTTGGTTCAGACGCTGACATCAAGGAAGGCGACACCGTTAAGCGTACAGGCAGAATTATGTCCGTACCTGTCGGCGACGAGCTTCTCGGCAGAGTTGTAAACTCCCTCGGTCAGCCTATCGACGGCAAGGGTGCTATCCTTACGGATAAGACTATGCCTATCGAAAGAACTGCTCTCGGTATTATTACAAGAAAATCAGTAAACCGTCCTCTCCAGACAGGTATCAA
The DNA here is from genome assembly GCA_017408395.1 of Oscillospiraceae bacterium. Lineage (GTDB taxonomy): Bacteria > Bacillota > Clostridia > Oscillospirales > Ruminococcaceae > UMGS363. Next base: position 4,030 of record JAFQUQ010000003.1, on the reverse strand, counting down.
GGCTATCGACTCCATGATCCCTATCGGCAGAGGTCAGCGTGAGCTTATTATCGGCGACCGTCAGACAGGTAAGACCGCTATTGCTCTCGATACTATCATAAATCAGAAGGGTAAGGACGTAATCTGTATCTACGTTGCTATCGGTCAGAAGCGTTCTACCGTTGCAAACGTTGTTGAAACTCTTGAAAAGAACGGCGCTATGGACTATACTATCGTAGTTTCCGCTACTGCTTCGGAGCTTGCTCCGCTTCAGTATATCGCTCCTTATTCAGGATGTGCAATGGGTGAATACTTCCTCGAACAGGGTAAGGACGTACTCTGCGTATACGACGACCTTTCAAAGCACGCTGTTGCTTACCGTACACTGTCCCTTCTCCTTAAGAGACCTCCGGGACGTGAAGCTTACCCCGGTGACGTTTTCTATCTGCATTCACGTCTTCTTGAACGTGCCTGCTGCTTAAACGAAAATTACGGCGGCGGCTCACTTACAGCCCTTCCTATCATCGAAACACAGGCGGGCGACGTTTCCGCTTATATTCCTACAAACGTTATTTCCATCACAGACGGTCAGATCTTCCTTGAAACAGACCTCTTCAACGCAGGTATCCGTCCTGCCGTTAACCCCGGTATCTCTGTTTCACGAGTAGGCGGTGCTGCTCAGATCAAGGCTATGAAGAAGGTATCAGGCTCTCTTAAGCTTACCTATTCACAGTACCGTGAGCTTCAGTCCTTCTCACAGTTCGGCTCAGACCTTGATAAGGATACAAAGGATCGTCTTGCCCTGGGTGAAAGAGTTGTTGAAGTCCTCAAGCAGGACAGAAACTCTCCTATCGACGTTGTGGATCAGGTGCTTATCATTTATGCGGTAACTCATAATTACCTCAAGGAAGTGCCTGTTGAATACGTTCAGGAATTCCAGAACGATATGTTCGCATATATTTCCGAATCCTACCCTGATATTACAGATTCTATCAGAAAGACACAGGCTCTCTCTTCCGAAACCGAAGAACAGCTCAAGGAAGCTCTCGGCGCATTCGTGAAGAAGTTTATGGCTGATAAGGCGTAAGTCTTGTTTCTGATTAAATTTGAACAGGAGGTTTACAAATGGCTTCGGGTAATATGAAAAGCATTAAAAGGCGCATAAAGAGCGTTGAGTCAACCTTGCAGATTACCAAGGCGATGGAGGTAGTTTCCTCATCAAAGCTCCGTAAGGCAAAGGAAAAAGCCGATAAGGCACGTCCTTTCTTCAATGCGCTGTATGAAACAATGTGCGATATTCAGTCCGAAAATCCCGGATTTTTATCTCCTTATACAAAAAACCGTGAAATCAACAGTGTAATGCTTATAGTTATCGCAGGCGACAGAGGTCTTGCAGGCGGCTTCAACTCAAACGTAAACAAGCTTGCCGAAGCAAGAGCAAAGGAGCTTATTGCGGAAGGCTGCAAGGTCAAAATCATAACTATCGGCAAAAAGGCAGGGGAATATTTCAAAAAGCGCGGCTACGATGTTGTAAAGGCTTATGTAAACATAGGCGAGGACATCAAGATAAACCACGCTGCGGATATTGCCGATAACGTTGTTGTACCTTATGCAAACGGCGAGATAGACCGTGTTGAGCTTTTCAATACGGAGTTCATCTCACAGCTTGTGCAGCAGGTGCAGTCGCTGCCTATCCTTCCTGTTGACATTAAACAGGATGACGGCGTAAAGCTCAGGGAAATCCCGATTTACGAGCCGTCCCCAGAGGCGGTTTTCAACGCCATTGTTCCAAAATATATCACAGGTATCATTTTCGGCGCTGTTGTTGACAGCTTTGCCGCAGAGCAGGCTGCAAGACGTACCGCTATGGAAAATGCGTCCGACAATGCAAACGAAATGATCTCACACCTGTCACTTGTTTATAACCGTGCACGTCAGGCTTCCATCACTCAGGAAATCACTGAGATCGTAGGCGGCTCCGCTGCACAGGAATAACAGTTCAGGCACATCACATTATTTAACGAGGTGATTATACAGATGCCACAGAAAAATATCGGTAAGGTTGTTCAGATTATCGGTGCGGTAGTTGACATCAGCTTCCCAAAGGACAGCCTCCCGAATCTTCTGAATGCGATAGAAATTGACAATAACGGCGAAAAGCTCGTCTGTGAGGTTGCTCAGCACATCGGTGACGACGTAGTACGCTGTATTGCCATGTCATCAACGGACGGTCTTGTAAGAGGTGTTGACGCAGTTGACACAGGCAATCCGATTTCCGTTCCTGTCGGCAGGGATACACTCGGCAGAATTTTCAATATTCTCGGTGAACCTGTTGACAACAAGCCTGCTCCTGAGGGCGCTGAAAAGTGGGCTATCCACCGTGAAGCTCCTTCCTATGAAGAGCAGACAGCTGCAAACGAGATCCTTGAAACAGGTATCAAGGTTATCGACCTTATCTGTCCTTACCTTAAGGGCGGTAAGATCGGTCTTTTCGGCGGTGCGGGCGTTGGTAAGACGGTTCTTATCCAGGAGCTTATCAACAACGTTGCCAACCAGCACGGTGGTATTTCCGTATTTACAGGTGTTGGTGAAAGAACAAGAGAAGGTAACGACCTTTACAACGAAATGACCGAGTCGGGAGTTATCGACAAGACCGTTCTTGTTTACGGTCAGATGAACGAACCTCCCGGAGCAAGAATGAGAGTAGGTCTTTCAGGTCTGACAATGGCTGAATATTTCAGAGATGTTGAAGGACAGGACGTGCTCCTCTTTATCGACAATATCTTCCGTTTCACACAGGCAGGCTCAGAGGTTTCCGCCCTTCTCGGACGTATGCCTTCTGCCGTAGGTTATCAGCCTACACTTGCTACTGAAATGGGTGCTCTTCAGGAGCGTATCACATCTACAAGCAAGGGCTCAATCACATCGGTACAGGCTGTTTACGTTCCTGCCGATGACCTTACTGACCCTGCTCCTGCAACAACATTCGCACACCTTGACGCTACAACGGTACTTTCCAGAGATATTGCTTCTCTCGGTATTTATCCTGCGGTAGACCCTCTTGATTCCACATCAAGAATTCTTGCTCCGGATATTGTAGGTCAGGAACATTACGAAGTTGCAAGAGCTGTACAGAACATTCTCCAGCGTTATACAGAGCTCCAGGATATTATCGCTATCATGGGTATGGACGAGCTTTCCGACGAGGATAAGCTTACAGTTGCCCGTGCGAGAAAGATCCAGCGTTTCCTCTCCCAGCCGTTCTCTGTTGCTGAACAGTTTACAGGCTATGAGGGCAAGTACGTTCCTCTTAAGGAAACAATCAGAGGCTTCAAGGAAATTATCGAGGGTATGCACGATGATCTTCCTGAATCTGCATTCCTCTTTGTCGGCGGCATTGATGAAGCCGTTGAAAAGGCTAAGCAGCAGGCAGAAGCTTAAACTTGAAGGGAGGTTGTTCCAATGGCAGCTCAGTTCAAGCTTAACATTATTACACCTGAAAAGATTTTCTTTGACGGTGAAACTTCAAGGCTTATCGTAAGAACTACCGAGGGTGACCTGGGTATTCTTGCACACCATACGAGCCTTGTATCAAGTCTGCCCTCAGGACCTCTTCAGATTATGATGGAGGACGGAAGCTTCCGTGCAGCTGCATTATCGTCAGGCATACTCAAGGTCGGCGGTAATAAAGTTTCCATCATTGCACACGCAGTTGAGTGGGCAGATGAAATTGATATTGAGTGGGCAAAACGCTCCGAGGCAAACGCAAGAGAAAGACTGGATACCCTTAAGGATAAACACCAGCTTGACCTTGCAGAGCTTAAATTGAAGCGTGCTCTCAATCGTATCAGCGTTCATTCCTATAATAAGTAAAAATGGCCGTCCCTGTGAAAACGGGGACGGTTCAGTATGTCGAAAAAGATATAGCTATATGTAATAATGCACAAACTTTAGGGGACGCCCTCTCTTGCAGGGCGTCCCCTCTTCAAAAACAGTCCACTGGACTGTTTTTGAATTCACCCCTTGCGGAGCGCCTCTAAGGCAAGGAATT